>SHVY01000050.1 GCA_009694045.1 Alphaproteobacteria bacterium
GCCTCCGTCAAGGAACGCTTTCACCGCACCGAAACCGATGCCCCGGCTGCCGCCAGTGACAAGAACACGTTTGCCGCTGAATGCCATGTTAGCCTCCCGACCCTTGCTTCGCCCCGGAACCGTAGCGGGAGGCGCCGTTGTGTCGGTCGACTTCCGTTCGGTGGTCCGGATGGAATGTTAGTTCACGGTCAGGCCTAACTCCAGCGATTGCGTGCCGTGTGGAGCTGGATACTCCGGCACGCCGATGCATTTTTACTCCGGCGTTGACAGGCCGCGCGATGCTCCCGCCGCTCGGCTTGTGCCCCTGCAAGGGCGGCGTGCTCGAATTGTCCGGCGTCTTCGGCGGCAGCTTCAGCCTAGCGCGCAGCGCCACGTTCTCCTCGCGCAACGCCGCGTTCTCAGCCTCCAAGGCAGCCACCCGCGCCACTAACTCCTCGACCCGCGACAGCAGCCTCGCGACCAGCGCGTCCCTGTCGGCGGCGCTCGACGAACTCGAATCGACGGCGGGAGTCATGGAGACCTTGACCCACATCGCGACTCCTGTGGCAAGAAAAATCACCGTGGGGCCGGCTCACCCCGCACCACCTATCCCAACCCTCGATCACGGGGAGGGTGAGCAGTTGCGGCGGGAGTTGACCCACAGCGGACTTGGGGTGCCTTGACCTCGCCGGAGGAAGCCTGACGCGCCGAGTTCCCGAAGAGCTGCTTCTTGCCAGCCACCAGGAACTCTTTCGACCGGTTGTGTAGTAGAGGCTCTCAGCGGTCCCCTTACGCCGGCACGGCTACGCGATGCTGCCTTCGCCGCGCAAAATATCGCTGTTGTCACGGCAGACAGTGCTGATGGCGAAGCCTCGCTCATTGACTGAACCTCGACGAAGGGGGTCCATTGTACAGGTGTATGAATTTGGCCATTTGTTCCGCTGCTGGTCTACATGTCATGTTGTCCGCAGCGCGACATCGCGACGCACGGGAGTCCCAAAGTGATGCAGCAAATCGAACCCAGGATCGTGACCAGCTTTCCGCGCAAGGTGCGCGAGATAGAGCACCTGTGGGTGCCCATGCCCGACGGCACTCGGCTGTCGGCGCGGGTTTGGCGGCCAGAGGACGCCGAGACTGATCCCGTTCCGGCAATTCTGGAGTACATCCCCTACCGTAAGCGCGACGGCTCACGCACGCGGGACGATTCGATGCATGGTTGGTGGGCCGGCCACGGCTATGCCTCCATCCGGCTCGACATTCGCGGCACGGGCGAGTCCGAAGGGGAAATCACGGACGAGTACACGCGCCAGGAACTGGAGGACGGACGCGATGCGATCGCCTGGATCGCAGCACAGCCCTGGTGTACTGGCAAGGTAGGCATGACCGGCATCTCCTGGGGTGGCTTCAATGGCCTGCAGGTCGCGGCTATGCGGCCGCCCGCGCTTAAGGCGATCATCACCCATTGCTCGACCGACGACCGCTACGCCGACGACGTCCATTTCATGGGCGGTGCTATCCCGCTCGACAATTGGTTCTGGGGTGCGGGGTTCTTCCAATTCATGGCGCGCCCGGGTGATCCGGCGATCCAAGGCGAAGGCTGGCGCAAGACGTGGATGGACCGGCTCGAGGGCTGGGAGCCAGTGGCCTCGACCATCTGGCTGCAGCACCAGCGTCGTGACGCCTACTGGAAGCACGGCTCGGTCTGCGAGAACCACGACGACATCGCGTGCGCCGTGTTTGCCGTGGGTGGATGGGAGGACGGCTACTCCAACGCCGTGCCACGCCTGCTCATGAATCTCAAGGGCCCGCGCAAGGGACTGGTCGGCCCGTGGGGGCACAAGTACCCGCACATCGGCATCCCCGGCCCAGCGATTGGCTGGATGCAGGAGAGTCTGCGTTGGTGGGACCGATGGCTGAAGGGCATCGACAACGGGATCATGGGCGAACCCATGTACCGGGTCTGGATGCGCGAACCCTCGGTGCCCGATGCCATGCTCAAGATGACTGAAGGTCGCTGGGTCGACGAGGCGAGTTGGCCCTCGGTGCGCATTGGGGAGCGGTCTTGGGCTCTGCTTGCCGAAGGCAATGCGCCGCGCACCGTGAAACCGCGCCAATCGGTAGGTGTCACGGCGGGTAACTGGTGCCCCTATGGTCTGGGCGGCTCCAGCCCCGACCTTGCCGTCGATCAAAGCGAGGACGATGGCCGTTCGCTCGCCTTCGAAAGCGATGCGCTCGACGACAGGTTCGAGTTTCTTGGGCAGCCGGTGGTGAAGTTCAGCCTATCTGTCGACAGGCCACAGGGTTTCATTGCGGTGCGGCTGGTCGACGTAGCGCCAGACGGAACCGCCGTCCGGGTCACCTATCAGATTCTCAATTTGACCCACCGCAACGATCACGAGCACATCGAGGACATGCCGGTCGACAAACCGGTTGCCATCGACGTGCGACTCAACGACATGGCCTGGTCGTTTCCCGCCGGCCATCGCATCCGGGTTTCGGTCTCCACAGCCTATTGGCCGGTGATCTGGCCGTCGCCCGAAGCGGTGACGCTGACCATCCATGCCTGCGAACTGGTGCTGCCGGCGCGATCGCCGCGCCCCGACGACGGCGGCGATCCCTTCGAGGCGCCTGAGATGGCGCCGCTTTCGCCCTGTACAGAGATCGAGCCACCCCGTTCCGCGCGCACGGTGACGCGAGATCTCGTGACCGGTGAGTGGATCACCGACCAGATCGAAGAGCACGGCGTCTGGCGATTCGAGGCCATCGATCTCGTCTGCTCGGAGGGCGTCACCGTGCAGTATCGCATCAAGGATGATGATCCGCTGTCGGCCGTGGCACGCTGGCAATTGCATTCAAGCCGCAAGCGCGAGGGCTGGGACATCGAGGTGAAGAGTTCGTACACGGTGCGATCGACGCGATATCATTTCCTCGTCGATGCCGAAATGCAGGCCTGGGACGAGGGCAAGCAGATCTTCCGGCGGACCTGGAACCACAAGGTACCGCGCGACGGCGTGTGACCGACGAGACGAGGTGCGAGAGGCGAACCGAGTTTGCCCGTACCGGCTACTCTCGGGGGTTGATCTGCCATCCCACCGCTGATGTCCGCTCCACCCCTGAGCTCGGGCGTGCAGCGCTGATCGCGGAACTTCGGCCGCCGCCATCTCCGGCATGACGCGGGCGGTGTCGGCGACAAGCTCAACGACGGGGGGCGTCTTGATGACGGGAAACGGAGCGATCAACAGCCCGAAACGGCCGTTGGTGGCGCTGGTAGAGGCGACGAGCCGCAATCGCCGCGGCTCAACGCGCACAGCTTGTCGTGTGCACCCCCAATGGCTATCGTGACGCTCGGGATCGGGGTTCATCTGGGGAATGTCGGTTGACCCGTGACGAACGACGCCGCAGCCTGATCGCCGTCATCGCCTGTGTCTCGGTCGCGGCCCTGACGCAGGGGCTGTCGTGGCCGCTGCTGGGCCTGATCCTGGAACGAGAGGGCGCTAGCGCCACGTTCAACGGCTTGAACGCCACGGCCCAGTCGCTGGCCGTTTTTGTGGTCGGACCCTTCGCCGGAGCGCTGGTCGCGCGTTACGGCATGGTCACGGTTGCGACCATCGCGCTGGGCATAAACACCCTGGTCTTCCTTGCCTTCCCCTTGGTCGAACCTGGCCTCCTGTGGCTGCCCATGCGGTTCATGATCGGCGTGGGCAGCACGGCGCTCTACATCTTGAGCGAGACCTGGATCAACCAGATCGCTCCCGAGAGCTCGCGCGGGCGCGTGCTCGCCATTTACGGCACGCTGTGGGCTGCAGGATTTGGCTTTGGCCCTCTGATCCTGACGCTGACCGGCACCGAGGGCTGGGCGCCCTTCCTGGTTGGGGCAGCGCTGCTGGCGCTTGCCATTCCGCCGCTGGCCCTGGCGCGCGGCTCTGCGCCCCGCCTGGGGCTCGAGCGCGGCGCCTCGGTGCTCGGCGTGATCCGGCGCGCACCCGTGGCAATCCTGTGCATGCTGATGTTCGGCTTCGCCGACGCGGCGCTCGTCTCCCTGCTCGCGGTCTACGCGGTGCGCGTGGGGCTCGGCCCCGACGACGCCGTGGGGCTGGTCTCGACGCTGCTGATCGGAGCGGTCGTGACCCAGTTGCCAGCGGGATGGCTGGCTGATCGCATGGACCGGGAACGCCTGCTGATCTGGTGCGTGGGTGCCATGACCCTGTTCGCTCTGGCCATCGGTTTGACCGGCGACATGGAGCTTTACCTATGGCCGATCGTCTTCGCCCTGGGCGCCGCGATCGGCGCCACCTACCTGGTCGGCATCATCCTGGTGGGTGAACGGTTCCAGGGTCGCGACCTGGCCGCTGCCAACGCGGCGCGCGCTTCGGTATGGTCGGTCGGCAGTCTGGGCGGACCGCCCACCGCCGGGAGCGCCATGGAAGCCGTGGGCGCCAGCGGCCTGCCGTTCACCGTCACCGCGGCCTGTGGCACGTTCCTGGCCTTTGTCCTGATGCGGCGGTGGCGATTGCGGTCATGACGGGCCCCGGCACGGCATCACCGCGCTTGGCGCTCATTGCCGCCTTCGCGGTTGGCGCTATCGTCACTATGATCGCCGGCCGAGCCGACGATCCGCCCCTTGAACTGCGCGATCTTGGGATCCAACAGCTCAGAGCGTAGGGCATTGAATTCCGATCACCCACGTGCCGGCTGTGGAAGGCGTCGCGTAGTCCCGTGGGCACCCTGCCGCGAAGTAGCGCACAGGTTGGCGTGCTTCAGACTCCCGGTGTGCCCTCCCCGAAGCACCAACGACTGAAGGCGGCGGCCAGGCGATCGGTGCCCGCACCGAGGTCGGCGCCGTAGCCCTCGAGCAAGGGGGAATTGTCGCGAACCTCGGCCAGGAACGGGCGGAGAGCCGGCGCAGGCGGGCGGCCGGCAACGTCGAGCGCCTGACTCGCGGATGCAGCGAGCATCGCGAGACAGAGATCGAGGGCGTGCGCCGCCTGCCCTTCCTTCTCGAAGGCTTGGAACAGGGGCATGACCGTGTCGGTCTGGTCATCCTGGCCCATGTAGAGGGGGGTGAGCGCCGGCATGGCCGCTTCCCGAGCACGGTTGGCGATCTCGTGCGCCATGGTGCCGAGGTAGAATCCAGGGTGCTCGCGTGATCCGCGCCACAGCCGATCCGGAAGCCCGGTGACGCTGCCGCGGTGAATCATCACCACCTGCCGTGCGATGATCGCGGCAAGATCGGCCCAGGCTGCGGTCAACCAGTTCATGCCCTGATACGCGCGCGGCACGTGGAACCCTCCGGTCGAGATGCAGCGGCCCCAGGGTGGCGCCTCGTCCGGACCGAGGAAGACGGGGTTGTCGCTGACGGCGGTCAGCATGTCGGTGGCACCCGCCTCCACGTTGCGGACGACCCGGAGCGTCTGTCCCGCCATGCGCGTGACAACCCGCCAGGAGATCGGAGATTGATAGTCGCGGCGCCCCGCCACGGTGACGCCGGCGAGGTCCTCGTTCAGCCGGTCGATCGCCTCGGACTCACAGGCGTCGTTCAGGATCGGCTTTAGGCGAGCGTCCTGCGGGTCCAGGCTCATGTTCGCAGCGTCAAGGGAGAGGGCGAGGACACGGATTGCCAGCCGCCAGCGCCGCCTTGCTCGGAGCGCCATGTCGCCCAGCATGCCCGGTGCGCAGGCAGTGCCGTTGCGAAGCCCGTTCTGGTCGCGAAGTTGGCTCATGTCCCCCATGAGCGAATGGAACAGGTTGAAGAGTTGGTGCAGTTCGCCTTCGCTGTCCTGTCCATGCAGCTTGACGACGGGCAGGGGTCGGCCATCCAACATCGCGGCAACGGCCAACGTCGTCTCCAGTGACACGCCGGCGTAGCCGGAGACGAAGTTGACGAGCCGGGTGAAGATCATCGCCCGCACGACCCTGTCCGGCAGGGCTGGCCCGACTCCTGTCGCCACCAGGAACGGCGGGGCTTTGGCTTGTTCCTGCCGCTCTTCGGCCGACAACAGGATCTTGGCGCGATTGCCAAACCCGGTGGTCACGCCGTAGACGCGCTGGTCAGGGTCCTTCTCGATCATCGTAAGGAAGTCCGCACGCGATCGCTCGATGCGCCCGATGGCGGCTGGGCCGAGGGATACCGATTCCGCCCCCCAAGCGACCCGCCGCAGATTATCGAGGGTGAAATCCGAGAGGTCGTTCAAAATTACCGTCATCAGAAACCCTTGGGACTGTTTGTCGCGCGGATGTGGAGGTGGGTCGCGCAGCGCCGTTCCAGCGCCAGCGCGCGCGTTTCCGAGAGCCGGATACGCAATTTGAAGAAGTCCTCGCCGAGCAGGTCGCGGACCGAGCCCCCTTCCGGACCCGTGACGAGATCGTACTCGCGGCGTGCGACGGTCGCCGAAACAGTGGTGTGATCGAGGACCGTGATCTCCTCGAATCCCGCGGCGGCGAGCGCGCGCTCGTATACCTCCCTGCGCTCGAAGTGGAAGTGCAGGCCGGCCTCCTTCAGCACCGCGACAAAGTCGTCGAACAGGGAGGCGGCGCTGGGATCCGAGGCGTCGGGCTTGTTCTCGATGAAGTCGGCGCAGATCAGGCGACCGCCGGGGCGCAGGACCCGGGCCATCTCGGCGAAGGCTGCGGCCTTGTCGGCGATGTGGCAGACGACGTCCTTGGTGAAGACGACGTCGGCGCAGGCGTTCGGCAGAGGCAGCGGACCTAGCTGGATCCGCAGCGTCTCGATTTGGCTGGAGAGTCCCTTCGCCTGTGCGGCCTGGCGTGTGCGCTCCAGCGAGTTTGGCTCGATGTCGACCGCGATGACCTTCGCCGCGCCCCAGGTGCCGGCGAGCAGCAGAGCACCGCCGCCGATGCCGCAGCCGAAGTCGAGCACGGTCCTTCCGGCAATCGCCTCGCCTGCGACCATATCGGCGACCTCGGCGGCTCCCCCCGGCGAGAGGAATCCCTCGCCGAAGAGCAACTGCATGCCCTGAATGACTCGTTCGCTGTATCGGTTGTTGGCCATGGCTATCTCCTACGGCATCCAAGGATGCCAAGACAGGGCGACGGATCCGCTCTATCGGGTCAGAAACGGCTCCAGAGCGCTGTCAGGCGACGTGGCGTGACGGGGTATGCACCCCTTCCCGGAGGTCGCGCCAGGTGTCCACGACCGTCGGGACCCAGAGCCGCCGGCCATCGATCAGTTCGTCGTGCATCCAGTCCTTGGCCCAAACTTGCTCAGTCCACGACTCTGGCAGTTACTCTGCCAAGCCGTTCGATTTCACACGAGGCGGTGTCGCCGATTCTCGTCAGAATCGCGGGCTTGATGATGGAGCCCGTCGACACGAACTCGCCGGCCTTCAGACCCAGCCCATGCTTGGCGCGGAAGTTGGCGAGCCAGGCAACCGCTGCGAACGGGTGCCCGAGCGGCAAGTCACCCGCCGCGGACGCGACGATCTCGCCGTTCATCGTCGTGGTTCCCTTGAGGACGGCGAAGTCGATGCCGCGCCAGTTCGTCACAGGATCGGCGACGACGCAGCCCCAACCCCAAGCGTCGTCGGCGGTGACGGTCGGCGCGTCGTTCAGACGGGTCTCTTCATTGTGTGCGTAGCGCTGGTTTCCTAGTTCCATGCAGGTGAAGACGGCATCGACGGCGTCCGCGACGAGGGCAAGATCGTAGGGTGCGCCGGCGGCTGGCAGGTCCTTGGCCAACCGCACGCCAATCTCGCATTCCGCGCCGTAAGCGCGCAGCACCATGTTGCCCGGCAGATTGCCATGCCGTCGGAACAGGTTGCAGTCATAGATCGCGCCGGGACAGGGATGGTTGATGCCCAGTCGCTCCTGCATGACCTTGGTGGTGGTGGCGAGCTTCCAGCCCACAACCTTGCCGTAGCCGGTGACCTCGAAATGCCGATGGAGCGCCTCCTGAATCACGTAGGCCTGGTCCATATTGGCTGGCTTGAGGTTGGGTGGAAGGCCGGCGAGGCGAAACTCCGGCCGCACGCGCAACTCGGCGAGAATCCGCACAGTCTGCTCGACTTCAGCCAGATGCATGATCACCGCACTGCTTAAGTTCCCAGTCGTGGCACGAAGACTCGCGCTTTCCAAACCTCCGTGCAAGCCTTCGAAGGCTCAGGCCCTACATGCGGGAGGGCCCACCTGGCGCCGTTCCGGCCTCGCAGAAACGGCGCTCGGACTAACAGGATCGGAGATTGGGCTTTCCATGTCCGGGTTGTGTCAGGGCCTGCCTTCGCCGTGACCGGCGCCGCACGACCGATCCCAGGGGGAGCGGTCATTGGAGTATGGCGCGAACCGGGAAATCGCCGGCAGTTCGTTCATCGCGCCACACCATCGAAGAGATGCATGATCTCTTCCGACATGCCAATGATCTCGGAGTGGTAGGTTGCGTCGACCGCGTCGTCGTTTTCGAGCACACTGAAGAACGCCACGACGACGCCCGACTCCGGGTCGGCGAGCATGTATTGGCCGCCGTAACCGCCATGACCAAGCCAGCGCCCGTCCGTGTTGGTCTGGTTGCTGTAGCGCAGACGTTCGCGCGGCGCTGGCATCCGAGTACCCCGGCGGCGGGTCTCGTCGATGAATGCGGCGCTACCGACGGGCTTGCCGTGGACGCCCAGGCCCTTGCGGGCGAACAGCAGGCCGTAGCGACACAGGTCCTGCGCCGTCAAAAAGACTCCGCCGGAAATGTATGGGGTGCCCTCGCCATCGGTCGAAACGCGAAACACTCCCTCGATACCGGCCGCTTCCGCTATGTCGATCAGCAGCGCACGCAAGCTACGGCCGCTGGCCCTCTCGGCGATCCACCCCAAGAGATCCGTGTTCACCGATCGGTACTGGGTCTCGCCGGTCCTGTTGGTGACGTCATCGCTCACGAGGGAGCAGAGGAAGTCGTGACATGTGAAGGTGCGCTCACCATCGGGCGGAAGGCGCCAGCCCATGGCGATCTCTTGGCGACCATAACCAACGGTTGCACCCGGACGTGGGGCCTCGTATGGATCGCTGTAGTCCTCGTTGAAGTTGTTCATGACGTCCATGTCGAGGACCTGCTGCACGGTCGCTTCGGCGTAACCGCTGCCGATCTCGGGAATGTAATGGGCGACCTTGCGGCCCAGATCGACTTTGTCATCCTCGACCAGGCGACCGAACACCAGGTTCATCGTCGTCTTGCTGATCGACTGAAGCGTATGAATCTGGTCGGGACCAAAGTCGCAGGCATATGCCTCGAACAGCAAGCGCTGGTCCCGCACCACTGCCATGGCGGAGAAGCTGGCCGTTCCGGTAAGTCGGCGGACGGCTGCAAGATCCCCGATGCGTCGATCTATGTCCTTGCTCAGCTTCAGAACATTGGGCGCGCGAAAGCCCATGTCATGGCGATTCATCCGGTGGAGGTTGTGGAAGCCATAACGTCGCTTGTAGGCCAGGTTCCAGTACGCCTTGTTGCCCTCTCCAACCGTGAGCTCAGGATTCGCATAGGTTATCAATTGGTGCTCCCCAATGCCTTGGATTCCCAGCGGACGGTCCGCGTAGGTGGTCCAGGAGCGATGTTATCGCAGAGGTTCGCAGGCTGCCAGTCTGGCCGGGTGGCGTAGCGGAGCCGGGGGCATCAGGCCTGGCGAGCGATGCACTGAAGCGGAAGCCCAATCACCCCGCCAGTTCGTCCTCGCGGCCGATGCGGGCTTCGATCGCCAGCATCATGTTTTCCTCGAAGACGCCGTCCTTCTCGACGTCGGCAGGCCAATCAGGAGAATTCTCGAAAGCTCATGCCGGCACGGATCAAGTCGATGTTGAAGTCCAAGTTTTCGAGGGCGGTTCGGTAGAGCCGCCGCTGTTCCGCGGATGGTCGTCCGGGCTCGACTACACGTTACCCGCGCGTCTCGTGCTCCGTGACACGGCCGAGTCCGCCCCGGCGAGCGCGCCCCTATGGCGCACGATGTGGCGGTCCGAGCCGGGCAGGATCGCGACCCTCGCCGCCGTGCTCGTCGCGTTGACGACGCTGCTGGTGCTCCTGGACGGGCTCGCGCGCGTCAGGCTGGGCCGCAGCCTCGCCATCCGCCAGATCGACGCCGGCTCGTGCAACGATTGCGAGCTTGAGATTCACGCGCTCAACAACGTGTTCTACGACCTGGAGCGGTTCGGCTTCCGATTCGTAGCGTCGCCCCGCCATGCCGACGTGCTGCTCGTCACCGGCCCGGTTACCGCCAACATGCACGAAGGCCTGGAGCGAACCTGGCGGGCGACGCCGAACCCCAAGTGGGTGGTCGCCGTGGGCGACTGCGCCTTCGATGGCGGCCTGTTCGCTGGCAGCTATGCCTGCTTGGGTGGGGTCGGGGAGGTTGTTCCCGTGGATCTCCACATCCGGGGCTGCCCGCCGACGCCCACGGCCCTGCTGCAAGGGTTGCTCGCCCTCTTGCAGCAGCAGTGACCGGACCGGTCATGATCTGTTCGACTCGGTCGAGAACCAATTAACATCTGCGATGCTCGAGTTCGACCCTTTCCCGTCGGCGGTCGGGCGGGTCGACATCGGCGATCGTGGGCGTTAGGCCAGCGGCCCCACGTAGTCGACGAAGGTCTCGTACAGGCAGTCGCCCGGCTCGACGCGACCCATTGCGCGCCGCGCCAGCACCACGCCGGGCGCTTCGAAGCGGTACGTGACGGGTTCGCGGTCAGGGATTTCCGGGCAGTGCATGATGGCCGCGACATCGCCTGGTTTCACGTCGGCCCCGAGCTTCGCCACCGGCTCCATTACCCCGGCTTCCGCGGCATAGACGATGCGCTCGGGACCGCCGGCGGTGACCAACCGCGTCGGAGTCGCCGACCTTGGTTTCGGGTCCTTGACGACATCCAGATGGTCAAGCAGTCCCGCGATTCCATCGTCCAGAAGTCCAACATAGGCGGGCGTGACCCGGCCTTCGCCGCCGAACTCGCCGCCGACCCAGATGATGCCGCGGCCGGCCGCGGCGTCCATGGCTTTACCGCTGGGGCCGCCCCACGGCAGGATGACCGTGAAGGAGTAGCCGAAGGCGCGACCGGCGGCCATGGCGCGCCGATCCTTCTCCGGGTCGCCGACCACCTGGACCATCACGGCCGGAAGGTATTCGAGCGACGAGCCGCCGGAATGGAGGTCGCAGCACACGTCGGCCAGGGGCATCAGGACGTCGCCGATGAAGAACGCGATCTGCTCGGTCGGCGTGCCGCCGGGATCGCCGGGGAACACCCGGTTCAGGTTGCCGCCGTCCAGCGGCGATGTGCGGGTGCCGGCCTTGGCTGCCGGCGCATTGGCCATGGGCAGGAGGATCAGGCGGCCCTGCACCCGGCCCGGGTCGAGGGTGCGGATGAGCCGTGTCAACGCCAGCTGGCCCTCGTACTCGTCGCCGTGGTTGCCGGCCATGAGCAGGACCGTGGGCCCGCGCCCGTGCTTGATCACGGCCAGGGGAACCTGCACGACACCGTAGGCCGACCGGTGCACCGAATGGTTGAAGTTGAAAGTGCCGACCTGCTTTCCGTCGCGATCGAAATCGATCCGGGTCCAAGCGCGGGTGCGTGATGCCATCGGGGAATCCTGAACCAAGCGTGATGCGGGAACCCTGATACCACACCCCGGTCGTCGACGGCGAGCCGGTCAACTAGGGGACGGTCGTGGCCCATGCGATGGCGCCAAGCGTACCCGCATTGAGCAGCAGAAGGGCGATGGCGGCGTAGCGCAGGACCGACCCGGCGGTGCGTGCGAGGGCGTGACCGGCGACGCCGACGGCGAACAGCCAGGGAAACGTACCGAGGGCGAAGGCGAGCATGGCGAGGCCACCCGGTAAGGGGCCAGCGACCGCCGCCGCCACCGCGACCATCAAGATGCTGGCGATCTACGGGCATGGTCTCGGCGGTGGCCAATAGGACCCCGCCGCCGGCCATGAATATCGTCACCGGACCGATTGTCGAGATCGACGACGCGGTCTCGTTCAAGACCAAGCGCGAGGGCCCGCTCTACGCGAAGCGGATCCGGGTCTACCCGAAGCGGGTGCAAGGCGTCTTCCGCCGCATCAAGTGGGCGGCGCTCGGCGTGCTTCTCGGCATCTACTACCTGGCACCATGGCTGCGTTGGGAACGTGGGCCGGGGGTGCCGGATCAGGCGTTCCTCATCGACATGCCCAACCAGCGAGTCTACTTCCTGTGGCTGGGGTGCGCGAGGTTCCGGGCGACGGTCTGGTGACCGCCACGCCCGAGGGCCACCGCGTCCTGATGGTCGGGGACGGCCTGAAAGATACGCCGGCCCTGGCATCGGCCAGCGTGTCGATGTCGCCTACGAGTGCCGCCGACGTCAGCCAGGCCATGGCCGATGTCGTCTTCCAGGGCGATCGTCTGGGTGTCGTCGCGGCCGCCTTGGCCATGGCGCGCCGCGCCGCCCGGCTGGTACGCCAGAACCTGATCTTCGCGTTGGCCTACAACGCGCTCGCGGCTCCCCTCGCCATGGCCGGGCTGGTCACCCCGCTTCTGGCCGCCGCCGCCATGTCGTCGTCCGTGGTGGTCATGGCGAACGCCCTGCGGCTGCCGCGCGGCGATCCCCCATGACCGGTCTCCTCGTCCTCATCCCGATTGCCCTCGGGCTGGGGATTCTCGGGCTCCTCGGATTCCTCTGGGCCATGCGCCGTGGACAGTTCGAGGATTTGGATGGCGCCACCGCCCGCATCCTGTTCGAACCCGATGGCCCAGCGGATCCCGGCACGGCTCGGGAACGGGATGATCCACCGCCCCCCTGATCGAATCCCCTCGCTGCCCAGCGATCTAAATCGCGTCCCGATCCTGGAGCTGGTCGAGGCGGGACACGCGGATGTAGAGGTGGCGGCTGCGCGCAAGCAACTGGCCCAAGCGCGACGTCTCGGGGATGCCGATCATGGCGCTCTCTTCGAGGCAGACGCCGCGCCCGCCCAAATGGTGTTGTTCCGACTTGGCCTGGTCCCTGGTCATCTCGCCGGCGACCACGGCCTTCTGCACCAGGAGCCAAGCCATGATCTGGGTGATGCGCGCCACCAGACGCGAGGTTTCCTGCAGCATGGCACCCTGTGCCTCGGGCGGGCAGGCCAGAACCTCGATCGGCTGCTCGGCGGCCACGTAGTCGCGCGCCTCCAGCAGAAGGTTCAGGGTCTCGTCGTAGGTTCGGTTAAAGTAACGTGATCGGTTGCATGGTAACAGGCCTTTCCGGAAATCACCTATCCAGCCGTTTCTCGCGGCGCCGCACGATGCGGGCACTGGGCCAAATCCACAAGGCCGACAATGCCTTGATCGAACGTCGCCGGCGTTGACGCCGGTCACACTCGGCATTGCATCAAGCGGGCCAACGGCCTCCTCGGCAGGCCGTCAAGGTTAATGCTCACCTGCCCCGGCCCGACTAGAATGGCCCGATGACGGGTCCAACCAAGCTCTACCAGGGGCGCCGAACGCCGGACGGCTGCGAGGTGACGGTCGATGGCCGGCCTCTGAATCCCCGGCTCGATCTGCATCAGTACGCGGCCGGGTTCGAATGGGGCTACGACGGCACGGGACCGCGCCAGCTTGCGCTCGCCCTGCTGGCGGAACATCACGGCAAGGACGAACCGGCGTTGGCCGGGTCCGCCACGCTCGTCCGGGCCCTCCTGGAGACCCTGGAGGGCGAGACCTGGTCGCTCACGGGCGAGGACATCGAACGGGCGCTCGCCGGATACCTGCAAGTGCCGACCGATCTCGCCGGCCTGCTCGCCCGCATCCGCGGCGAGGGCTGATCGGCGTGGCATCCTACGACCGGCCTCGCGACCTGGGGGCGGCGCTTGCGCGGCGGGCCGCCGGGCCCTGCGTGGTCCTGGCCGGCGGGACCGACCACTATCCGGCCCGGGTCGGCGCCCTGCGGGACGAAGACATCCTCGACATCGGCGCGATCCCGGAGCTGCGCGGCATCCAAGCGGTTGGGGACTCGTGGCGCATCGGCGCGACGACGACGTGGTCGCAGGTGGCGACGGCAAGCCTGCCGCCGGCCTTCGACGGACTGAAGCTGGCGGCACGCGAGATCGGCGGGGTCCAGATCCAGAACCGGGGCACCATCGGCGGCAACCTGTGCAACGCCTCGCCGGCCGCGGATGGCGTGCCGGCGCTGCTGGCGCTCGACGCCTCGGTTGAACTCGCCACCTTGGGCGATACCCGGCACCTGCCGCTCGCCGACTTCATCCTCGGCAACCGCAAGACCCGTCTCGGCGCCGACCAGCTCCTGACCGCGATCATCGTGCCACGGGCGGGCGCGACCGCGCGCGGCACGTTCCTGAAACTGGGGTCCCGACGCTACCTGGTGATCTCGATCGCCATGGTCGCCGCCATGATCGAGACCGGGGCGGGTGGAACCATCGCCACGGTCAGGATCGCGGTCGGCGCGTGCTCACCCGTCGCACGGCGCCTTCCCCTGCTGGAAGCAGCACTCGCCGGGCGGCGGCTCGAACGCGGGATCGGCGCCACGGTGCGGCCGGACCACTTGGCCGCGCTCGCGCCGATCGATGACGTCCGCGGCACGGCCGCGTACCGCCAGGAGGCGGCGTGCGAACTGGTCGCCCGTGCGCTCGAGACCCTGGCGGCATGATCCGGCTGGCGGTCAATGGCCGGGATGTCGCGGTCGCGGGACCGCCTGCCGCGCGGCTGGCCGACGTTCTGCGCGACCAACTCGGGTTGATGGGAACCAAGATCGGTTGCGACGCGGGCGACTGCGGCGCCTGCACCGTGCTGCTGGATGGCGCCCAGGTCTGCGCTTGCCTGGTGCCGATCGCCCAGGCCGAGGGTGCCTCCATTACCACGGTTGAGGGGCTGGCGGCGAACGGCACCCTCGCGACCTTGCAGGTCGCCTTCGAGCGCCACGGCGCGGCGCAGTGCGGCATCTGCACGCCGGGCATGCTGATGGCCGCAAGCGCTCTCCTTGCCGTTGATCCGCACCCGAGCAAGCACGCCGTCGCGGACGCGCTGGGCGGCGTGCTGTGCCGCTGCACCGGCTACCAGAAAATCGTCGAGGCGGTGTTGCATGCCGCCTCCGACATCGGGCTTTCGGCACCGGCGGCGGGCGTGGCCGTGGGCGCCGCCATGCCCAGGGTCGACGGGACCGCCAAGGTCACGGGTGCCGAGGTGTTCGGAGGCGACGCAGGCCCGCCCGCCGCGTTGTGGCTCAGGGCCGTTCGCTCGCCCCACTGGCGGGCGACGTTCCACATCGGTGATCTCGTCGGTCTGCATCGTCGGCATCCGGGTCTGGTGCGGGTGCTGACCGCGCGCGACGTGCCTGGCCACAACAGCTTCGGCATCTACCCCCACATCAAGGACCAGCCGGTGCTGGCCGACGGGCACGTCCGCTTCCGCGGCGAGGCCGTGGCCGCGCTGGTCGGCGATCGCGCGACGATCGCCGCGATCCGGGACGAGGATATGCCGATCACCTGGAAGCCGGAGGACCCGCTGCACGATCCGGCGGCGGCGCTGGCCGAGGGTGCGCCCCTGCTGCATGCGGACCGGCCGGGCAACGTGCTCACCCGCGGTCGGGTGGCGCGCGGCGATCTCGTCGCGGCCTTCGCCGGGGCCCACGCTCTCGCCGAGGTTTCGGTCCGGACGACGTTCGTCGAGCACGCCTACATCGAGCCCGAAGCGGGCTGGGCGCGGCGGGTTGGCGACCGGATCGAGGTCGCGGCTTGTACCCAGACCCCCTACATGGACCGCGACGAGGTGGCGCGCGTTCTGGGCTTGGCACCCGAGGCGGTGCGTATCATCCCGACCGGGATCGGCGGTGGCTTCGGCGGCAAGCTCGACGTCGCCGTTCAGCCGCTGATCGCGGTCGCCGCCTGGGTGCTCGACCGGCCGGTTCGCTGCACCTTCACCCGGCCCGAATCCATGGCGGCGACCACCAAACGCCACCCGGCCAGCATCACGGCCAGGGCGGCGGTCGATACGCTCGGCCGCCTGACGGGATTCGATTTCCACGGCGACTTCAACACCGGCGCCTATGCCTCCTGGGGGCCGACGGTCGCCGACCGGGTGCCAATTCACGCGACCGGGCCGTACGTGGTGGGCGCGGTCCGGGCCACCAGCCGGGCGATCTATACGAATCTAACGCCCGCCGGCGCATTCCGCGGCTTCGGCGTGCCCCAGGCGGCCGTGGCCCACGAGGCGCTGATGGACGATCTCGCCGCCAAGCTCGGCCAGGACGCGCTGGAATTTCGCCTGGAGAATGCGCTCAGGGTCGGCGACCCGACCGCGACCGGACAGCGGCTCTCGCACTCCTGCGGCCTCGCCGCCTGCCTCGAGGCGCTGCGCCCGCGCTGGCGCGCGCTCAGGTCCGAGGCCGAGCGGAGCAATCGCGCCGATGGAGCGATCCGATACGGCGTGGGCGTGGGATGCATGTGGTACGGCTGCGGCAACACCTCGATGTCGAATCCCTCGACCATGCGGGTGGGGCTCGCACGCGACGGCCGGCTCACGCTCTACAGCGGCGCGGTCGACATTGGCCAGGGCTCGAACACCGTGCTGGTGCAGATCGTCGCCGACGCTTTGGGGGTGGCGGCGAGCGCGTTCACCCTGGTCGCCGGCGACACCGATCGGACGGCGGATGCCGGCAAGACCTCGGCCTCGCGCCAGACCTTCGTCTCGGGCCGGGCGGCGGAGCTGGCGGGTCGCGATCTGCGGGCGAAGCTCCTGCGCCTCGCCAATGCCGGCGACGACGCGGACCTCGCGATCGACGGCGGAACGGTTCGCGTTCGCGACCACGCGGGATCGCGCCACGTCGATCTTTCAGGCATGACCGCCGACGCGAACGGCGATGTGCTCACCGGCGAAGGCCGGTTCGACCCGCCGACCACGAAGCTGGACGGCGACGGCCAGGGCAGCCCCTACGCGACCTATGCGTTCGCGGCCCAACTCGCCGCCGTGGCGGTGGACGTCAAGCTGGGCACGGTGCGGGTTGAACGGATGGTCGCCGCCCATGACGTCGGCCGGGCGATCAACCCCATGCTGGTCGAGGGCCAGATCCACGGCGGCATCGCCCAAGGCCTGGGGTTCGCTCTGATGGAGGAGTTCGTGCCGGGCAAAACGGAGAATCTCCACGACTATTTGATCCCGACCTTCGGCGACATGCCGGCGATCGAGTCCATCCTGATCGAGGACCGCGAACCCCTCGGTCCCTACGGCGCCAAGGGCATCGGCGAGCCCGCCCTGATCGCCACCGCCCCCGCGATTCTGGGGGCCATCCACCACGCGACGGGGGTGCGGGTGACGGAACTCCCCGCCCTGCCACACCGTTTGCGGGCGGCGCTCAAGGCGGCGGGGTGGGCGTAAGTCGATTGACCTCGATCGCCCCCACAAAGCCAATCTCGGGGCCCGTCCGGGCCAGTCCGCCGCAATTCCCTTCGCCGGCCACATGATCTATGACGGTAGAGCCGCGCGGGTCCATGTGGGATCGCCCATGTCCGACGACCTTTCGCCCGAGGATCTGGCCGCGCGCGTCGTGCGGTGCGACGCGTGTCCGGTGCTGTGCCGCATCCGGCCCGGGCGGGCGGGGGCGTGCGATCGCTACGCCAACGTCGAGGGCAAGCTGGTCCGCACCGATCCCCTGGTGCTCGCCCAGAAGGTCGCGGGCGAGGCAGGGCCCCTGGTGCCGTTCCTCGCCGGGTCCGAGGGGTGGAGCGGGGAGATTACGCCCGGCTCGCCCGTGATCGTCACCGGCATCGGTTCGGGCACTACCTATCCGGACTACAAGCCGGCACCCTTCATCGTCGCCTCGCGGGTCGCGGGCATCGACACGGTAACCGTCGTGACCGAGGGCATCTTCAGCTACTGCGGCGTCAAGGTGAAGATCGACACCGACCGCCACATTGGCCCGGAGCAGGCGACGGTAAGGGCCGGCGGCGAACCCGTGGGCCACGTGACGACCGCCGAGTACGGCTCGCAGATGCTGTCGCTCGGCGGGGTTCGGCACCTGACCGGTGGGGGCAAGCGCGAGGGCGTCGTGACCTGCGACACCCTGCTCGCGCTGTGCAACCAGGGTTCGGTCGAGCTCGTGATCGACGAGGGTGCGACGCTCTTGATCCAGGCGGGCAAGGCGCCGGTCATCAACGGCGCGCCCGAGGAGCGCATGCGGGTCGGCTGCGGCTCCGCCACCATCGGCATCTTCGCCCGCCAGTGGCGCGACCATGTGGACGAGGTGATCGTGGTCGACGACCACATCACCGGCGTGCTCACCGAACACCAGGCGGGCCGGTTCCTGGGCATGCGCCCCGCCGGCATCCGGGTGCGCGGCCGCAAGTCCACGCCCGGCCGGTACTTCCAGGTGGCACAGCCGGGACAGGGCTGGGGCGGCACCGATGTGACCGATCCGCTCGTCATCATCGAGAAGATCGACCCCAAGACCGCCTGGCCGGGCCTGCGCCTCCTGATGGTCAGCACCACCGGCGAGGATTCGGCGTACTTCGTCCTCGACGACGCCAAGGTCCCCCTGCCCGCGCCCATGCCGGACGCGGTCGCCCGCGTCGTCGAGCGGATCGGCGAGAACTGCGAGCCCGCGCTCACCTCGGTGCTCTTCATGGCCGGGGCGGGTGGTTCCCTGCGCGCGGGCGTGACGGAAAACCCTGTCCGGCTTACCCGCTCGGTCCAGGCGATGCTGACCCGGGTGACCTGCGGGGGCGCGGCCGTAACGGTCTGGCCGGGCGGAGGCATCACCTTCATGGTCGACGTGACGCGGTTGCCGGACAACGCGTTCGGCTACGTGCCGACGCCCGCCCTGGTCGCGCCGATCGAGTTCACCCTGGCAGCCGACGACTACCGTGCGCTCGGCGGCCACATGGACCAGGTCGTGCCGCTGGAGCGGGTGCTGGCGGAGGTGACGACCCGCCAGGTCGCGGTGCGGTGACGTCGGGCCCGACCGCGGCGATTCTCTCCGGCAACCGACTGCACCTGAACCACGGGCCGATCGATCTGGTGATCGGCGCCCGAGGCGCGGACGTCGCGGCAGCGTTCGCGGCGGCGTGCGCGCGGTTCCCGGACATTCTCCCGACCTTGGTCGCGGAACTCTCCGTGCTGCGCGCCCCCATGGGCGCGAAACCGCCGCCCTTGACCGGTCCGGTCGCCCGGCGCATGGCGGCGGCCGTGTGGCCACACCGGGGGGTGTTCGTGACGCCGATGGCGGCGGTCGCCGGCGCGGTCGCCGACGAGATGCTGGCGGCGATGGTTGCGGCCACGGACCTCGCCATGGCCTACGTTAACGACGGCGGCGACATCGCGCTTCATCTGGCGCCGGGCGAGCGGTTCGACGCCGGGGTGGTGGCCGACGCGACCGCGCCCGCGATCGATGCGGTGGCGCGGATCGACGCGGCCTCGCCGGTCCGTGGGCTAGCCACCAGCGGCCGGGGCGGGCGCAGCTTCTCCCTCGGTATCGCCAACGCGGTGACCGTGCTGGCGCGAACCGCGGCCGAGGCCGACGCGGCGGCGACCCTCATCGCCAACGCGGTCGATCTGCCGGGCCATCCCGCGATCACGCGGCGGCCCGCGCGCGACCTCGATCCGGACAGCGATCTCGGCGATCTTCCGGTGACCGTCGACCTCGGGCCGTTGACGGACGCCGAGCTGGACCAGGCGCTTGCCCATGGCGTCATGGCCGCCCGGGCGATGCACGGGAAGGGGCTGATCGTCGCCGCTTTCCTCACCTTGCGCGGGCGCTCGCGCATGGCTGGACAGGGGGTCTCGGGCATGCTGCACTCCGCCCACCCGAGCGGTGGGAGGCGGCGGTGAGCCTGGTGGTGGTGCGCAAGCTGGTGGTGGGGGTCGAGGAGATCTTTCACGAGGGCGGTCCCCGTGCCAATCCGGCGCCGAAACGTGGCTTCGCCGCCGCGGTGATCCACAATCCCTATGCCGGCCGTTACGAACCCGACATCATGCCGCTGATGGAGGACCTGAAGCCACTGGGCCTCGACCTGGCGAAACGTCTGGTGGCGGCGCTCGGCGGCAATCCGAAGGCGATCGAGGGCTACGGCAAGGGCGCCATCGTCGGCCAGGCGGGCGAGACCGAGCACGGCGCCCTGTGGCACGCCCCCGGCGGCTACGGCATGCGCGAGGTGCTGGGCGGGGCTCGGGCGATCGTGCCATCGGCGAAGAAGGTCGGGGGTCCCGGCACCCGCCTTGACGTGCCGGTCACCCATATCAACGCCTCGTACGTGCGCAGCCACTTCGACGCGATCGAGGTGGGCATCTCCGACGCCCCCCGCGCGAACGAGATGGTCATGATCCTGGTGATGACCACGGGCCCCCGGGTGCATCACCGCGCGGGCGGCCTCCAGGCCCACGAGGTCAAGGGCGAGGACGGCCTGCGATGAACCTCGCGCGCATCAGGCGCCTCGTCATCGTCGTCGAGGAAACCCGGACCGAGATGGGACGCACCATCGACCCGCCGACCAGGAAAGCGGCGGCCGTCGCCGTGATCGTCAACCCGTGCGCCGGTCGCTATGTCGAGGACCTCGAGGAGCTGATGGCGATCGGCGAGGAGCTGGGCGAGTTCCTCGGCCGCAAGGCGGTGGCGGCGCTCGGGGTGAAGCCGTCCCAGATTGAGAGCTTTGGCAAAGCAGCGGTGGTGGGTGAGGGCGGCGAGCTCGAGCACGCCGCCGCGATTCTCCACCCGCGCCTCGGCAAGCCCTTGCGCGCGGCGGTGGAGAAGGGTGCCGCTCTGGTGCCCTCGGCCAAGAAGATGGGCGGGCCGGGGGTCGCCATCGACGTGCCGCTCGGCCACAAGAACGCGGCCTTCGTCCGCAGCCATTTCGACGCGATGGAGGTGCGGATCGCCGACGCCCCCCGCGCCGACGAAATCGTCGTGGCCGTCGCCGTCACCGACAGCGGCCGACCTTTGCCCCGCATCGGCGGCCTGCAGGCCCACGAGATCGAAGGCAAGGATGGGCTGCGGTAGGTGCGCCGCCCAATCCTGGAACCACCCCCGTCCGGCAAGGTTCGCCTCCGAACAATTCCTGGTGGTCCGCCCCAAACGCTTGATTCCCGATCATTGTGTTTGCGGCGGACCACAGGATGAGAGTCTCACTGGGGGTTCGGCGCGACTGATCGGGATCGATCCGGCGGAGTCGAACCACCAGGCGCATGATACTCCATGATGGGTGAGCAAATTCGTGCTATCAATCGCTAACCAACGGGATCTGGTGCATGATTCGTCTAATGGTAGATCGTCCTGTGGGGTAATCGTGCTCACCGCCATTGACCTCACCGATCGGCGCATCCTGCGCGAACTGCTGCGCGACGCGCGGCAATCCTTCGTCGATCTGGCGGGCAGGGTCGGGCTATCCCCCACCCCCTGCCTTCGCCGTGTCCGGCGGCTGGAGGCTGACGGCCTGATCCGTGGCTACACCGCCCTGATCGATCCGAAGGCTGTGGGGCTTTCGCTTCAGGTCTTCGTCTTCGTCGGGCTGGATAGCCATGCGGAGGAGACGGTTGCGGCCTTTCAGGGGGCGATTCTCGCCCGGTCCGAAGTGGTCGCCGCCTACCTGCTGGGCGGCGAGGTCGACTACATGCTGCACGTCATGGTCCCGGATCTGGAGGCCTACAACGCCTTCGCCCTCAAGGCGCTCCTCCGCATGCCGGGGGTCCACACCACCCGGTCGAACTTCGTGATGAGCGAGCTGAAGCCCTTCGCCGTCCCGCTTCCGGGCGAGCCGTCGGTGTTGTGACTCGTCGCGGACCTGCCTTAGGGTGACCCCATGAACGATACGACGGCGCAGCCGAAGCTCGAACTCACCGTTTCCCGGCAGTTCACGTCGTGGATGGCCGAGCACGGGTGCAGTCTGCTGTTCACCACCTACCAGACCGGCAAGTTGTTCCTCCTCGGCCTCAAGCCCGACGGCAAGCTCAGCGTGTTCGAGCGCACGTTCAACCGTTGCATGGGTCTGGGCGTCGATGCCACCGGCTTCTGGATGAGCTCGCTCTACCAGCTCTGGCGCTTCGAGAACGCGCTCGAGCCGGGCCAGCGGCACAACGGCTACGACCGCCTGTACGTCCCCCAGGTCGGCTACACCACCGGTGATCTCGACATCCACGACATCGCCGTGGATCGCCATCGGCGCCCGGTCTTCGTCAACACCCTGTTCGGCTGCCTCGCCACCACCAGCGTGCGCACCAGCTTCACGCCCCTGTGGCAGCCGCCGTTCATCACCAAGCTCGCGGCCGAGGACCGCTGCCACTTGAACGGCCTCGCCATGGAGAACGGCAGCCCGCGCTACGTCACGGCGGTCAGCCGCTCCGACTTGGCCGACGGCTGGCGCGACCGGCGCCGCGACGGTGGCTGCATCATCGACGTGCCGGCGGACAAGGTGATCGCCGAGGGCCTGTCCATGCCCCATTCGCCGCGCATTCACGACGGTCGGCTGTGGGTGCTCGATTCCGGCAACGGCTTCCTCTGCACCGTCGATCCCGCGACCGGCGCGGCCGAACGGGTGGCATTCTGCCCCGGCTACGCCCGCGGCCTCGCCTTCCTCGGTCCCTTCGCGGTAATCGGCCTGTCGCGGCCGCGCGACAACAAGACCTTCCAGGGCCTCGCCCTCGACGAGGAGCTGGCGAAGCGCGGCGGCGAATCACGCTGCGGCCTGCTCATCATCGACACCCGGACTGGCGACGCCGTCCACTGGCTGCGGGCGGAAGGGATAGTCAGCGAGCTCTACGAGGTGGCGATCCTCCCCGGCGTCCAGCGCCCCATGGCCCTGGGCTTCAAGTCCGAGGAGATCCGCCGCACCATCACCGTCGGCCCGTCGGAACCGCTGCACTGAATCTCCCCCTCCCCTTGCGGGAGGGGGTAGGGGGAGGGGTTCTCATGAGCTTTCAAGGAAAAGTCGCGCTCGTCACCGGCTCGACCACCGGCATCGGCGAGGCCTGCGCCCGCGCGCTCGCCGAGGCTGGCGCCGCCGTCATGATATCCGGACGCCACGCTGCCCGGGGCGAGGCGGTGGTGACCAGCCTGCGCGCGAGCGGCGCGCACGCCGAGTTCACCCGGGCGGATCTGCGCGAGGACGGCGCGCCGGATCGGCTGGTCGCGGACACGGTCCGTCGCCTGGGCGGACTGCACGTCCTGGTGAACAACGCCGGCATCCTCTACACCGCGAACGGCCCCGATACGACCGACGCCCAGTGGCTCGACACCTTCGCCGTCAACGTCAACGCGCTGTTCTACATGAGCCGCGCGGCGGTCACTCACATGCGCACCCACGGCGGCGGCGCCATCGTCAACATCGCCTCCGAATGGGGCCTCAACGGCGAGCCCAACCACGTCGCCTACTGCGCCAGCAAAGGGGCCGTCGTTCAGATCACCCGCTGCATGGCGCTCGACCACGCCCGCGAGGGCATCCGGGTGAACGCCGTCTGCCCCGGGGAGATTCACACCCAGATGGTCGACGACATCCTGGCGGCCAAGGGCGGAGACCTCCAGGCGAACCTCCGCGATCTCGCCGCCGGCATCCCCATGCGCCGCCTCGCGGCCCCGGCCGAGGTCGCGGCTTGCGTCCGCTTCCTCGCCTCCGCCGAGGCCAGCTACGTCACCGGCGCCACCCTCACCGTCGACGGCGGCAACGACGCCACCGCCGGGCCGTATCCGTGAGGCG
>SHVY01000051.1 GCA_009694045.1 Alphaproteobacteria bacterium
AACAGCGATGCGCGAGTGCAGCGGATGAAGCCCTTCGCCTGCAGTTCGGTGAAGGCGCGGCCGGCCGTGTGCGGACTTGTCCCAAGCTCTTCGGCGGCGGCCCGGACACCCAGCTTGATCTCGCCGTTGTTGAAGCCGAAGCAACGGCCACGCAGCGCGATCAACAACTTCACGGCGTAGCCCGAGAGGGATCGCCAGGCCGGGCTTTCGCGCTCGTAGTCGTACACGCGGGCGTGGTGCGGATCGCCCTTGGCGGACCGTTTCTCAGCGTCTTAGCCATCGGCGGCGAGCCTCAGGCCGACGCCTCGGGCGACGTGGGCAAGGCCGCCACGAAGGCCACAAGGTCTGCCACTCGCAGCAACCGGCGGCGCCCCACGCGGACGTAGGGCAGGGTGCCGCGTTGCATCAAAACGTAAGCGTGCGCCCGGCCAATTCCGAGCGCGTCGGTAGCCTCAGCGACGGAGATTGCCAGGCGCGGCGTGGCGGCGACGGCGACGGTGGATGATCGGATGGACATGTGAAGGCACCTCGGTAAGCTTCGGGTGCCCATTCAGATACTCCTACAGGGCCATCTTTTGGGCGCTGCAATTCTCAAGTGCCCGGCGCCCGAGAAAAATAGTCGTCAGTCGCGCGGCGGGCGGTAGCGGTAGACGCGCCGCTTGACGCGCTCGACGCGGCCAGCGGGTTCGCCCAGGTACGCGGCGGCCTCGGGATCGCCAGAGGTGGCCCGCCGCTCAAGCTCGGCCAGCACGGCAGGCAGGACGGTTTTCAACGTCGCGTCACTCGCCAACCATCGCGCGTGAAGCTCGCCCGTCACGGCCCTTCGCCGTCGCGCGGGCAACTCCGAGCGCCGAAAGTTTGCCAACCTGGTTTGTCATCCGCCCAACCATCCAGCCTACAAACCAGCCTACAACCCTGAGCGAGATTGTAGAACCCGTCCCTGGACGCGTCCAGACGGCTGTAGCGGGAAAATGGCTGTAGGACTTGGTTTCAGAGGATGGAGGCGGGCATGGGTGGACGTGGCCAAACGGTGGATCGGCGGAGGAGTCAGGATTCGAACCTGCCGCCTTCCGCAAACCAAAGCGGCTGCTCAAGCCGACCTGAGCTTCCCCGGCAACGCCGATCTTCCGCAAACACCGTGCCAGGCGACGGTTATCACCGTTGCCACGCCCATGCATAGCCCGGAACCGGTTACCGACTGGTAAGGACATCATGGCCGTTTCGCCGCGCGGTCCGGACTAAACAGGATGAAGGGCAGGAAAGCGAGGCAGGCAACGACCATGGCCGCCACCATGCCGTGCGGGTCCCAAAGGTCCATGGCAGCACCTCCGGCCAGCGGGCCGACCATGCTGCCGGCCCCGAACATCACCACGAACACCGAGTTCGCCGCGACCAGGTCGATGCCTCCGTAGCGCTGACCCATCAACATCATCCCGACCGTGAAGAACCCGCCCATGGCGCCACTCCACATCATGACCACGACCATGGTCGGCCACCAACCGACGATGGCGAAAGGCAAAGCAACGGCGCACGCCAGTGCGAGGAGCGTGCAAACCAGCAGCATCCGCCACGGACCGATCCGGTCGCTGAGCCAGCCGATCCCGAGCTGCAGGCCGATCGACGCGAGAACACCGGTCGACAGCACGCGCACGACCGCCGCCTCCTCCATGCCCGACCGCACCGCGTAGACCGGGAACAGCGACAGCTCGATCAGGTCGATGAAACCGTACATCGCCCCGGCTAGCATGATGACCGGGGTGCGCCGCACGTAGCCCAGATAGCTGGAGGTCCGGCGCCCCTCGGCACGGGGGCCATGGCGGCGGGCCAGAAACAACGGAACGGCCGCCAGCGTGACGCAGGCGGCACCGGCCAGGAACGGCGGCCAGCCGCCGGAGCCGACGGCATCAATGATCAGCGGCCCCATGGCGAAGCCAACCAGCGAGACCGACATGTACATCGCCAGGATGCGGCCACGACGCAATTCGGGGGCCAGTTGCACCACCCACACGTCGGCCAGGATGAACAGGATCTCGAAACAGGTGCCGAGCAAGAACCGCAGGCCCATCCACCCGACGTAGGAGTCCCAGGCCGCCATCAGCAGCAGGACGACGACGGCGCCGGCGACGGCGCCGAGCATGAGCCGCACCGCCCCGAACCGCGCCGCGAGCGGCGCGACGAACGGCGCGATCAGGACCATCGCGACGGTCTGCGACGCGGTGTTGATGCCGATGGCGGTCCCTTCGTACCCCATCGCCTCGAGCCGGAGCGACAGCAGTGGCCACGTCAAGCCACCGAGCAACGTCACGACCGTCGCGGTGCAGAACGCGGCGATCAGGACCGGTCTGCGAACGACCTCATTCGTAGATGGTGTGGGCAACGTCATTGATGTAGTGCCAGAGAGGCACCTTGTCGTCCGCCTCGCCGACCAGGTGGCGACGCACCGTACCGAGCACGAATTCCGTCACGTCCACGACGTTCAGCTTGGCCTTCGCGTCCGTCAGGCGCACCCAGTGAAGATCGAGGAGCTCGCTTTCCGTCAGGAGCGTGCCTCGCGCGTAGTCGGCATCGATCATGAAGAATCGCGTGTTGAAGCGGCGGGGTGACGACGTGGGCGTGATGGCGCGGGCGACATAGCGCAGCCGCCCGAGAGCCGGGGCGGCCATGGCCTCGGCGTAAGCCTGCCACAGGGGACTCGCCGCGTGCGTATGGTCGAGCGGTTCGAGCTCGGGATCGGCCAGCAGCAGTCCCGTCTCCTCGTACGTCTCCCGCAAGGCCGCGATCGCCAGGGCCATCGCGCTCCGCGTGCGGCAGCGCCGAGTCAGTCGATCGATCAGGTCCGTGGGCACCGGCAGGGAGCGGCCGGCCGCGATGTCGGCGGTGTCTACCCGGCCACCGGGAAAGACGTAAATGTCGGGCAGGAAGGCCGCCTTGCTGCGCCGCCGACCCATCAGCACCTCGGCCGCGTCTCCCCGCCCGCGCACCAGCACGACGCTGGCCGCGTCGCGGGGACGTACCGGTGTCAGAGGTTCGGCATTCATGGTGTCGCGATGGAAACCTGGAGGCGGCGGGCCTCGCTCCGCACCTAATCCTCGGACGGGCGGCCCAGTACCGCACGACCCGCGGAGGTGATTCGGCACACCAGCCAATCGGGTTTGATCGGGTTGGCGATCCAGGGTTCGGCCCAACCCTGCCGCAGGCAGGATTGGATGGTGCGCCCATCGATCTGTTGGCCCTCGTCGTCGAACAACGGCAGCTTGCCGCCCGATTGATCGAGGCCGCGGACGAGCCAGCGGCGCTGGGCCCGGGTCGGGCGGGCATCGGCGACGGTACGTTGCGGTTCTGTGTTCATCGGTGACATCCCCCTGTCGGGGCAACTTATAGCGCGACTCGATGGACGAGTCCTGCCGTATCAGACTCGCCGTCGCCGCCGTGGCGGGCCGTCGCGCCGGCCTTTCCTGGCCTCGCCACCCGCCAGTTCGAACCGCAGGCCGCCGGTCACCGGCTCGACCTCGACCAGGGTGACCTCGGCGGCCTCGCCGATATGGTACGTCACGCCGTGGCCGGCCAAGACAAACCCGCCTTCGTCGGGACGGAAGGGCCCCCCTGGTATGCGGCTCGCGGGAATTAATCCCTCGGCCCCGGTCTCGTCCAGGCGGACGAACAGACCGAACCGGCCCACTCCCGTGACCCGACCCGAGAAGGTCGCGCCGACCCGGTCGGCGAGGAACTCGGCGACATAGCGGTCGATGGCATCACGTTCGGCCCGGGTGGCGCGGCGTTCGGTGACGGTGAGATGCAGCCCTGTTGCGGGCAGGTCGGATGTCTCGGTGGGCGTCAAGCCGTCATGGCCCAGACCCAGCGCCTCGATGAGGGAGCGATGGACGACCAGATCGGCGTAGCGCCGGATTGGCGATGTGAAATGGCAATAGCGTCGCAGAGCCAACCCGAAGTGGCCGATGTTCGCCGGATCATAGACCGCCTGGGCCTGGGAGCGCAGGATCGCCTCGTGCACGATGGGCGCGTGGGGCGTGCCGGCGGTCGCCGCGAGGATGTGGTTGAAGTCCTTGGGTTCGATCCGCGCGCCCTTGCGCAGCTTCAGCCCGAACGACGCCAGCACCTCGCGCAGCGCCTCGACCTTCGCCATCGTCGGCTGGTCGTGGACGCGGTACATGGCCGGGCGGCGATGGCCCTCCAGCGTTTCCGCGGCCGCCACGTTGGCGGCGATCATCAACTCCTCGATCAGTCGATGGCTGTCGAACCGTGCGCGCGGTACGATCGCGTTGACGCGGCCCTCCTCGTCGAGAAACACCCGCCGTTCCGGCAGATCGATGTCGAGCGCACCCCGTCGCCGGCGCGCTTCGCGCAGCACTCCGAAGACGCCATAGAGGGCGTCCGTCGCCACCGCCACCGGCGCGCCGCCATCGGCGGCGGTCTGCAGGGTCCGGTAGGTGAGCCGCGCGGTCGACCGCATGAGGCCCCGCTGAAACCGGTGACGCCGGAGCTCCCCGCGCGCGCCGATCGACATCTCGACAACGAGACACGGCCGGTCCTGCCCCGGCTTCAGGGAGCACAGGTCGTTCGACAGAGGCTCGGGCAGCATGGGCACGACCCGATCGGGGAAGTAGGCCGAGTTCCCCCGCTCGCGGGCCGCGCGATCGAGCGCGCCGCCGGCCCGCACGTAGTGGGCGACGTCGGCGATCGCCACGATCGCGCGCCAGCCTCCGGGATTGGCCGGATCGGTATCCGCGTCGGCCCAGACGGCGTCGTCGAAATCGCGGGCGTCTTCGTCGTCGATGGTGACGAGCGGCACATGCCGGAAGTCGGTTCGCGCCCCCAGCCCCGTAACCGGCCGCGCCGTGGCGGCGTCGTGCAGCGCGTCCGCCGAGAACTCGGTCGGAAGCCCGTGGCTGTGGATGGCGATCAGGCTCGCGACCCGCGGCTGCCGGGGGGAGCCAAGGACTTCGACGACACGGGCCTCGGGCAACCCCAAGCGGCGGTTGGCCTCGGGCACGGCGATCACGAGATCGCCTTCGGCGGCGGCGACGCTGCCGCCCGCCACTGCGAAGTCTCCGCCGATCCGGCGGTTGGTCGGCGTGATGCGGGCCCCGCCGGGCCCCCGCCGGTAGATACCGACGAGGCGGCCCTCCTCGCGCGGCAGGTGGCGAATGACATGGCCGTACAGAAATCCCTCTCCGGCCGGGCGCAATCGGGCGAGAACCCGTTCGCCGAGCCCCGGCGCCCGCGCCCGGGTCGCTTCGGACACCAACAGAACCCGGGGAGTCGGGGACGGGCCACGCCAGTCCACGGGCTCGGCCCACGCCTCGCCATCGCCGTCGATCGCCGTAACGGCGACGACGGCGAACTCGGGTACCTTGCCGGGATCGACGAAGCGGCGGCGGCCGCCTTCGACGACGCCCTCGGCCGCCAGGTCGCGCAGCAGTTCCTTCAGCGCGACCCGATCGGAGCCCTTGACCCCAAATGCCCGGGCGATCTCGCGTTTGCCGACGCGCCCGGGGCTTTCACGAATGAACGCGAGAATCTCGTTCCTGTCCGGAAGCTCGTGGCGGGATCGCTGGCGCGGCAAGGGGACTCAGGACTTGCGGGAGGTCGTCCGCTTGGCCTTGGGCTTTGCAGTTGCCTTTGGCTTGGCCGCCGCCTTGGTTCGCTTGGTGGTCTTCGTGCCCTTGGCCGCCGGCTGGCGGCGGGACCCGGTGGCGCCGCCCTTGGCCGCCCGCGCCGCGATCAGCGCGACCGCCTCGGCCAGCGTCAGGGTTTCGACGTCGGATCCCTTCGGAACGCTCGCGAACACCCGGCCGTGCTGAACATAGGGGCCGTAGCGGCCGGACTTGATCGCGACCGGTGCCCCGTCGTCGGGATGGTCGCCCAGCATGCGCAGGGCCTCGCCGAACTTGCGCTTCGACTTGGAGCTGGCCAGCACATCGACCGCGCGGTTCAGACCGATTTCCAGGACGTCCTCTTCGGCCGGCAGGCTCGCGTAACGGTCGCCGTACTTCAGGTAGGGGCCAAACCGCCCGATGCCCGCGAGGATCGGGGTCGCGGTCTCGGGGTGAAGGCCGACCTCGCGCGGCAGCGCGAGAAGCCTCACCGCCTTGTCCAGATCGACCGTATCGGCTGGAATGCCTTTCGGCAGCGACGCCCGCTTGGGCTTCACGCCTTCACCGCCGGCGCCAAGCTGCACATAGGTGCCATAGGGGCCCTGGCGCAGCGAGACCGGTTGTCCGGATTCCGGATCGGCTCCCAGTTCGCGCGGCCCCGTGTCGACCGCCTGCCCGTTGCCGTCCTCGGGCACGGCCAGACGCCGGGTATAGCGGCAATCGGGGTAGTTGGCGCAGCCGATGAAAGCGCCGAAGCGGCCGAGCTTCAGGTTGAGGCGGCCGTCGGCGCAACCGGGGCAGGTGCGCGGGTCGATCGCCGGATCGTCGCTGCGGAAGAAGTGCGGCCCCAAGAGCTCGTCGAGCGCCGTGAGGACGTCCTTGACCCGCAACTCCTTGGTCCCCTCGACGGCGCCGCTGAAGTCACGCCAGAAGTCCCTGAGAACCTGCTTCCAATCCAGCTTGCCGTTGGAGACGTCGTCCAGGCGATCCTCGAGATCAGAGGTGAATCCATACTCCACGTAGTGCTCGAAGAAGCTCTCGAGAAAGGCCGTGACCAGACGCCCGCGGTCCTCGGGGATGAAGCGCTTGCGGTCCAGGCGGACGTACTCCCGATCCTGCAACACCGAGAGAATCGACGCGTAGGTCGAGGGCCGGCCGATGCCGAGCTCCTCCATCTTCTTGACGAGGCTTGCCTCGCTGTAGCGCGGCGGCGGCTCGGTGAAGTGTTGCTCCGGCCGCGCGGTCACCAGCGACAGCGCGTCGCCCTGAGCCATCCCCGGAAGCATGCGCCCATCGTCATCGCCATTGGGATCGTCGCGGCCTTCGTCGTAGAGTTTGAGAAACCCGTCGAAGGTGATCGCCGTACCGACGGCCCGCAGGGTCGCCGCCCCGCCCGCCGCCTCGATATCCACGGTCATGCGGTCGAGCACGGCCGCCGACATCTGCGATGCGACCGTGCGCTTCCAGATGAGCTCGTAGAGTCGTGCCTGATCGTGGTCCAGGCTGCGAGGCAGATCCCTGGGCTTGCGCTCCGGGCTGGTCGGGCGGATCGCCTCGTGGGCTTCCTGGGCGTTCTTGGCGGTCGAGCGATAGACTCGGGGCTCAGTCGGACGATAGCGCGGGCCGAAATCGCGGGTGATCAGGTCGCGCGTTTCCGTGATCGCTTCGCCCGCCAACACCACGCTATCGGTCCGCATATAGGTGATGAGGCCGACCCGTTCGCCATCGAGATCGACACCCTCGTAGAGCTGCTGCGCGAGCTGCATCGTGCGCCGGGCGGCAAAGCCGAGCTTGCGCGAGGCTTCCTGCTGCAGGGTCGAGGTGGTGAACGGGGGCGGCGGGTTGCGGCCCACGTCCTTGCGTTCGACATGGGTGACGGCGAAACCGTTGCTCCGAAGCGTCACCGCCGCGGCCTCGGCCGCACCCGCGTCGGCGAGGTCGAACTTGTCGAGCTTGCGCCCACCCAGGTGGGTGAGCCGGGCGGTAAACGCCGCGTTCTTCGTCGTCGTCAGATCCGCATCGACCGTCCAATACTCGCGGGCCTTGAACAGCTCGATCTCCAGCTCCCGGTCGCAGATCAACCGGAGCGTCACGGACTGGACCCGGCCGGCCGAGCGAGAGCCCGGCAGCTTCCGCCAGAGCACCGGCGACAGAGTGAACCCCACGAGGTAGTCGAGCGCGCGCCGTGCCTGCTGCGCGTTGACCAGGTCGAAATCGATGGCTCGCGGATGGGCGATCGCATGATTGACCGCCGTCTTGGTGATCTCGTTGAACACCACCCGGTGAATCGCGACGTCATTCAGGGCGTTGAAGCTCTTGAGGGCCTCGAGCACGTGCCAGGCGATCGCCTCGCCTTCGCGGTCGGGGTCGGTGGCTAGATAGAGATGCTTGGCCCCGGACAGGGCCTTGCCGATGGCCCGAAGGTGCTTGGTGGCCCGTTCCTCGGTCTCGTAGACCATGGCGAAGTCCTGGTCCGGCTTGACCGAACCGTCCTTGGCCGGCAGGTCGCGGACATGGCCGTAGCTCGCGAGCACGGCATAGCCGGGACCGAGATACTTCTCGATCGTCCGCGCCTTGGTCGGAGATTCAACGACGACGACGTCCATCAGTCAGGGCCCATCGGCGGAGATGAGACGGGAAAATGGCTAACGATTCGTGAACGCGAGAGCGACCTTGTCCCCGGGATGCCGCTCCAACCGGTCCGCCAACTCGAACTCGAGCAGGACGATCCGGGCCAATGCGGGCGTTACTTGGCACTGCCGCAGGATTTCGTCAACCTCGATGGGGGTCGGCCCCAACAGACCCTGGATCTCCTGGCGTGCCCGATCGATCTCGCCATCGTCCACCGTTGCCGGCGGTGGATCGTCCGCCACGGTGCCGGATTCGGGCCGCGGCGCCGACCAGCCTTCGAGCCCCGCGACCACGTCGGCGGCGGATTCCGTAAGGGTCGCACCGTGGCGGATCAGGTCATTGGTGCCCCGGGCTCGGGGATCGAGCGGCGAGCCCGGAACGGCGAAGACTTCGCGCCCCTGCTCCGCCGCGAACCGAGCGGTGATCAGGGATCCGGAGCCGAACGCGGCCTCGATCACCACGACGCCGCGGGCCAGGCCGGAGATGATGCGGTTGCGCCGGGGGAAGTGGGTTGCCTGGGGCACGGTTCCCGGCGGCTGCTCGCCGATGATCGCCCCCTGGGCGAGGATCGCGTCGAACAGGCCGCGATTTTCCTGGGGGTAGACCACATCGACGCCGCCGGCCACCACCGCGACCGTCCCGGAGGCCAGGGCGGCCGCGTGCACCGCCGCGTCGATTCCGCGGGCCAGGCCCGAGGCGACCACGAACCCTGCGGTGCAGAGCCCGCCGGCGATGTCGCCCGCCGTCTTGCGGCCGGCCGCCGACGCATTGCGGGCGCCGACCACGCTGACCATGGGGCGGGCCAGGATGTCGCACCGGCCGCGCAGATACAGGGCCGGCGGCGGATCGGCGATCTCGGCAAGCAGCGGCGGGTAGGTGGATTCGCCGATGAAGACGAGGTGTGCCCCCAGCGTCTCCGCCGCGACGATCTCGCGCTCAGCCTCCTCCCGGGCATAGAGGCGCAAGGGACGGCGCTCGCCACCCCGGCGGGCGAGACCGGGAACCGCGTCCAGCGCGGCCTGGCCGCTGCCGAAGGTCGCAATCAGGCGGCGGAAGACGATGGGCCCGATGCGCTCGGTGCGAATCAGTCGCAGGCGCGCCAGCCGCTCGGGCGCGGTGAAGGCGGGGGGCTTGGTCATGAGCGCCCGATGTGCGGTTCCTCGCCGCGGAGCAGCCGGCGGATGTTGGCGTGGTGGCGGGCGATCAGCAGGACCGCCAGAAGTCCTGCGACCTCGGTCGTCTGCCGGTCGGCCACGAAGTACGCCAGCACCGGCAGGACGGCCAAGCTGACGATGGAACCGAGCGACGAGATGCGGGTGAGGGCGAACGCCGCCAGCCAAGCCGCGCAGGCGAGCGCGCCGACGGCGGGATTCAACCCGAGGAACACCCCGAGGGTGGTCGCGACCCCCTTGCCGCCGCGAAACCTCAGCCAGATCGGAAACAGGTGTCCGACCACCGCGGCCGTCCCCGCGATCACCGCCATGTCGGGGCCGAAACGGAACCCGAGATAGGCCGCGAGGGCGCCCTTGCCGCCGTCGAGCAGCACGGTAGCCGCCGCCAGCACCTTGTTCCCGGTGCGCAGCACGTTGGTCGCGCCGATGTTGCCCGAGCCAATCTTGCGGATATCGCCGTAGCCGGCGAGGCGCGTCAGCACCAGGCCGAAGGGGATCGACCCGAGGAGGTAGCCGAGGAGCCCGCTGAGATAGAACGGCCACGTATAGGCGAAGTCGCCGAGCGGATCGGGCATCGCTCAGCCGTCGCGGCGAAACACGGTGCAACCGCCAACCACCGTCCGCAACGCCAGGCCGCGCACCGCGCGCCCATCGAACGGCGAGTTCTTCGACTTGCTCTGGAACCGGTCCCGGTCCACCTGCCAGGATCGATCGGGGTCGATGACCGTGAGATCCGCCGGTGCCCCCTTCGCCAACCGGCCGCACTCGAGCCCAAGGAGCCGCGCCGGCCTGATCGTCACGGTAGCCAGGACCTCGCGCAGGCTCATGTGGCGGGCGTGGACGAGCTCGAGCGCCAGCGGCAGGAGCGTTTCCAGGCCGACGATGCCGTTGGCGGCGTGGGCGAAGGGCAGGCGCTTGCTGTCCTGGTCGTGGGGCGCATGGTCGGTGGCGATGGCATCGATGGTCCCATCCTTCAGTCCCTCGAGCACCGCCTGCCGATCGGCCTCGCTGCGCAGCGGTGGCGCCATCTTGGCGAAGGTCCGGTAGTCGCCGACCGCGGTTTCGTTGAGCGTGAAGTGATGCGGCGCGGCCTCGGCCGAGACCCTGAGGCCCCTCGCCTTGGCGCGGCGGACCGCGTCGACCGCCTCGGCCGTGGAGATATGCGCCACGTGGTAGCGCGCGCCGGTGATCTCGACCAGCCGGATGTCGCGCTCGACGATCACCACCTCGCTCGCGTTGGGGATGCCGGGGAGTCCGAGGCGGGTTGCCGTCTCGCTCTCGTTCATGCAGCCGCAGCTCGAGAGCTGCGGATCCTCGGCGTGCTGCACGATCAAGGCATCGAACGTCGTGGAATAGCTGAGTGCCCGCCGCATCACCCGGCTGTTGTAGACCGGCAGCCCGTCGTCGGAGAACGCGAGCGCTCCCGCCTCCTTGAGCATGCCCATCTCGGCGATCTCTTCACCGCGCAGACCCCGGGTGATGGCCGCGATCGGATGCACTTTGACGATCGCGGTGTCGCGGGCCCGGCGCTCGATGAAATGGACCAAGGCCACGTCATCGATCGGCGGTTCGGTGTTGGGCATGCAGGCGACGGTCGTGACCCCACCGGCGGCGGCGGCACGGCTGCCCGTCGCCAGGGTCTCCTTGTGCTCGTGCCCGGGCTCGCGGAAATGCACATGCATGTCGACCAGCCCGGGGGCCAGCAGGAACCCGCCGCAATCCACGACTTCGGTGCCTTCGGGCACGCCCTCGTTGAAGAGCCGTGGACCCAAATCGACGATCTGTCGGCCGTCGGTCAGCAGGGCGCCCCCCTCGTCACGACCGGATTCCGGATCGAACAGGCGGGCGTTCACGTACGCGACCCGGCCCGACGGGGCGGCCTTGGTCTGGGCAGTGGCGAAGAAATCGGCCATGGGTCCGTCCTACCGGTTGTGCCCGATGCCGGGGAGATTGCGGGCCAGGACTTCCAGGCATGCCTGGCGCACGGCGACGCCCAACTCGACCTGCTCCAGGATGACGCTGCGGGTGATGTCGTCGGCCACCACGCTGTCGATCTCGACGCCGCGGTTCATCGGCCCGGGGTGCATGATGAGCGCATCCGGCTTCGCCACCGCCAGCTTCTCGTAGGTCAGCCCGTAGAAGTGGAAATACTCCCGCGCCGAAGGGACGAAGCTCCCCTGCATCCGTTCGGTCTGCAGCCGCAACATCATGACGATGTCGGCGTCGGCAAGACCCCGATGCATGTCATGGTGAACCTCAACCCCCATGCGCTCGATCGCCGCCGGCAACAGGGTCGGTGGCGCCACCAGGCGTACGCGGGCACCCATGATCGTCAGCAGGTGGATGTTCGAACGCGCCACCCGGCTGTGCATGATGTCGCCGCAGATGGCGATCAACAGTCCCGCCAGCCGGCCACGGTGACGGCGGATCACCAGGGCGTCCAGCAGGGCCTGGGTCGGATGTTCGTGGCTGCCGTCGCCGCCGTTGATGATGGCGCACTCCACATGGTTGGAAAGCAGCCGAACGGCGCCGGAATCGGGATGGCGCACGACCAGCACGTCGGGCTGCATGGCGTTGAGGGTCAAGGCGGTGTCGATCAGGGTCTCGCCCTTCTTGATGGACGAAGACGAGGTCGACATGTTGATCACGTCGGCCCCGAGCCGCTTGCCGGCCAGCTCGAACGAGGTACGGGTACGGGTTGAGCTTTCGAAGAACATGTTGATGAGCGTGCGCCCGCGGAGCACGTCCAGCTTCTTCTCGGCCCGGCGATTCAACGCGATGTAGCTCTCGGCCAGATCGAGCAGCAGGGCGATATCGTCCCGGGAAAGCCCTTCGATGCCGAGAAGGTGTCGGTGCGGAAACACGAAAGGCTGCGGTTCGGCGCTCACGCGGCCACTCATAGCGCGGGGTCCATCGTTCGTCTAGGTCAGCGCGGCGAGAAGAATCGGGATGGTGACGACGCCGAGCCCCGTCGACAGGCTGATGATCGCCGCGATCAGGGGTCCGTCGCCGGCCATCTGGCGTGCCAGGATGTAGCCTTGGGGCGAGCTGGGAAGGGTCGCGTAAAGGATCGCGACCGCGCGTTCGGTCCCGCCGATACCGGCCAGCGAGCAGGCGCCGCCCACGGCCAGGGGGAACACCAGGAGCTTCACGGCGCAAGCGCCGATCAGAAGCCCCGGCTTCGCGCGCAGCCCGTGCAGGGTCAGCCCCGCCCCGACGGCCAACAGCGCGATCCCCAGGGAGGCCCGAGCGAGAATCTCGAGCACGCCGCCGATGACCGCCGGAAGGGCGATTCCCGCCAGGTTCAAAGCGACCCCACCGGCGCAGGCGAGAACCAACGGGTTGCGCGCAACATGCCAGACGATCGCGACGACGCCTCCGCCCCGCGTATGGCGGACGAGCACCGCAACGCTCATGACGTTGAGCAGGGGGATCATGACCCCGATCAGCACGCTGAACAGCACGACGCCTTGCGTGCCGTGGATGGAGAGAGCAGCGGCGAGCCCGGCGTAGGTGTTGAAGCGGATGGCCCCCATGAACGCGGTCGCGAAGCTGGCCCCCCGCACGCCCACGGCGGCGGCGGCGGCGAGAAGCAAGACCGCGACCAGGAGGTAAGTCCCGACCATGGCCGCGAGCAGCGGCCCGATGTCCAGGTTCGCGAGATCTGCGTCCGCCAGGTTCTTCACCAGAAGCGCGGGCAACAGCACGAAGTATGTCAGGCGCTCGGCCGGAGCCCAGAAGCCGTCGCCGGGGAACCCGGCGCGGCGCATGGCGACGCCGGCCGCGATGACGAGAAAGACCGGAACGAGGCCGAGGACGATGTCGCTCACGCTCGACCCATCGCGTCGAGCGCGCCTTGCAGGATGTAGGCGGCGGCCAGCTTGTCGTTGAGTTCGCCGCGCCGCTTCCGGCTCAAATCCGCCTCGATCATCATCCGCTCGACGGCCGCGGTCGAAAGTCGTTCATCCCAGAAGGCGATCGGGAGATCGATCGCATCGGCGAGGTTGGCGGCGAACTGGCGGACCGACTGGCAACGCGGGCCTTCGCTGCCGTTCATGTTCACCGGGAGGCCGACGATGAACCCGGCGACGGCGCGGTCCGCGGCGACCCGCGCGAGTTCGGCCGCGTCGTCGCGGAACCGCTTGCGCCGGATGGTCGTAAGGGGCGTCGCGACCATGCGGGTCACGTCCGAGACCGCGAGCCCGATGGTCTTGCTGCCGACATCAAGGCCAAGAAGGCCGTGTCCGGGGGCGAGTTCGCGGGCCAATTCGGCGATCGACGCCAGAACCTTGCCGGTACCCAAGGTGGGTGTTACCTTCCGCCGCCCGGCCTGGGGGCCGCGCCCGCCGGGCTCAAGGATTCTTGATTGGTTCGTCATCGCACTCGCGGCGGGGACAATGTCATATGTTTCTCGATAAGACTACCGTGGCGAAGATCGCCCGGCTTGCCCGTGTCCGGATTCCCGAGGCCGACCGTGATCGCATCGCCGGTGAGCTTTCGAACATCCTGGCCTTCGTCGAGCAGCTCAAGGAGGTGGATACGAAGGGCGTGGCGCCGATGACCAGCGTGGTGGCGGTCAGCCTGAAGCAGCGCGACGACACGGTCACCGTCATCGGCGACCGCGATGGCATCCTCGCCAACGCCCCCCAGATGGAGCATGGGTTCTTCGTCGTGCCCAAGGTGATCGAGTAGATGGCCTCATTGACCACTCTATCCATCGCCGGGGCGCGGGACGGGCTGCGAGCGCGTGAGTTTTCCGCCCTCGAGCTGACGCAGGCCCATCTCGCCGCCATGGCGGGCGCCCGGCGGCTCAACGCCTACATCACCGAGACGCCGGAGCACGCGATCTCCCAGGCCGCCGAAAGCGATGCCCGACTGGCGCGGGGCGAGGCGCGGCCGCTCGAGGGTATCCCACTCGGCATCAAGGACCTGTTCTGCACCAAGGGCGTGTTGACCACCGCCGGCTCGCACATCCTCGACGGCTTCCACCCACCCTACGAATCGACCGTGACGGCGAACCTGTGGCGCGATGGCGCGGTCATGCTCGGCAAGACGAACATGGACGAGTTCGCCATGGGTTCGTCGAACATCACCAGCTACTACGGACCCGCCCTCAGCCCCTGGCGCCGCCCGGGTAGCGCCGCGGATCTGGTTCCCGGCGGGTCGTCGGGAGGATCGGCCGCGGCCGTCGCCGCCGGCCTCTGCCTCGGCGCCACCGGCACGGATACTGGCGGGTCGATCCGTCAGCCCGCGTCCTTCTGCGGCATCGTCGGGCTGAAGCCGACCTACGGCCGCTGCTCCCGCCTCGGCATCGTCGCATTCGCGTCCTCCCTCGATCAAGCCGGGCCGCTGGCCCGCAATGTGAGGGATTGCGCGATCCTGCTGCGATCCATGGCCGGACATGACCCGCTCGATTCGACCTCGGTGGACCGGCCAGTCCCGGACTACGAGGCGATGATGGGCCGCGGGGCCAAGGGATTGCGCATCGGGGTCCCGAAGCAGTATCGGGTCGACGGCATGCCCAGCGAGATCGAGACCCTATGGCGACAGGGCATCGACTGGTTGAAGGCCGCCGGGGCCACCGTGCGCGACATCGACCTGCCGCACACCAAGTACGCCCTGCCGACGTATTATATCGTGGCGCCCGCCGAGGCGTCGTCCAACCTCGCCCGTTACGACGGGGTGCGCTACGGCTTGCGCGTGCCGGGCGCATCGATCGACGAGATGTACGAGCTGACCCGCGCCGCCGGGTTCGGGGCCGAGGTGAAACGCCGGGTGATGATCGGCACCTACGTGCTGTCCGCCGGCTACTACGACGCCTACTACCTGAAGGCCCAGCAGGTCCGCAGCCTGATCGCCCGCGATTTCGCGACCGCCTTCGAGAGCGTGGACCTGGTGCTGGCGCCGACCGCGCCGTCGGCCGCCTTCGCGATCGGCGAGAAGATGGACGATCCCATCGCCATGTACCTGAACGACGTGTTCACCGTCCCCGCCAATCTCGCGGGGTTGCCCGCCATCTCGGTCCCGGCCGGCCTCTCGGCCGATGGGCTGCCGCTGGGGCTCCAGCTCATCGGGCGAGCGTTCGAGGAGGATATGGTGCTGGCCGCCGCCAAGACCATCGAGGACGCGGCGGGGTTCAGCCATGGGCCAGGAGGGGCACGCTGATGGCGGCCCTGCTGATCGAGGGCTCGAACGGTCCGTGGGAGATCGTGATCGGCCTGGAGGTGCACGCCCAGGTGATCTCGCGGGCGAAGCTGTTCTCGGGCGCCGCCACGGCGTTCGGTGCGGACCCCAACACCCAGGTGAGCTTCGTCGATGCGGCCATGCCTGGGATGCTGCCGGTGATCAATCGGATCTGCGTCGAGCAGGCGGTCAAGACCGGCGTCGCGCTGGACGCGCGGATCAACCTGACCTCGGTGTTCGACCGCAAGAACTACTTCTACCCCGATTTGCCCGCGGGCTATCAGATCTCGCAGTACCAGCAGCCGATCGTCGGCCGCGGCACCGTGACGATCGACCTGAAGGACGGGTCGTCGCGCACCATCGGCATCACCCGGCTTCACCTGGAGCAGGACGCGGGCAAGAGCCTGCATGACATCGCCCCCCACGCCAGCCATGTGGATCTCAATCGGGCCGGGGTGGCGCTGATGGAGATCGTGTCGGAGCCCGACCTGCGAAGCCCAGAGGAAGCCGGGGCCTACCTCAAGAAGGTGCGCTCAATCCTGCGCTACATCGGCACCTGCGACGGCAACATGGAGGAAGGTTCGCTGCGTTGCGACGCCAACGTGTCCGTGCGTCGACCGGGCGACCCGCTCGGCACGCGCTGCGAGATCAAGAACGTCAACTCCATCCGCTTCGTGCAGAAGGCCATCGAGTACGAGGCCAACCGCCAGGTCGACATCCTGGAAGGCGGCGGCGCGATCGCTCAGGAGACACGGCTTTTCGACTCGGCCAAGGGCGAGACGCGGACCATGCGCAGCAAGGAAGAAGCGCACGACTATCGCTACTTCCCCGATCCCGACCTGCTGCCCCTGGTGCTCGATCCGGCCTGGGTGGACCAAGTTCGCGGATCCCTGCCGGAACTGCCCGACCCCAAGAAAGCGCGGTTCATCGCCGACTACGGACTGTCCCCGTACGATGCCGGGGTGCTGGTGGCGGAACAAGCCTCGGCCGATTACTTCGAGGCCGTGGCGAAGGGGCGGGACGCCAAGGCCGCGTCGAACTGGATCACGGTCGAGCTGTTCGGCGCCCTCAACCGGCTGGGGCTCGACATCGACCGGTCGCCGGTGAGCGCCGCGGCCCTCGGCGGCCTGCTCGACCTGATGACGGACGGCACGATCTCCGGGCGGCTGGCGAAGGACGTGTTCGCGGCCATGGTCGAGAGCGGCAAGGACGCGATGACCGTCGTCGAGGAGAAAGGTTTGCGTCAGGTCACGGACGCGAGCGCGATCGAGACGGCGGTCGAAACGATCATGGCGGCCGAGGCGGCGAAGGTGGCCGAGTACCGCTCCGGCAAGGATAAGCTGTTCGGCTACTTCGTCGGCCAGGTGATGCGCGCCATGGGCGGCAAGGCCAACCCCCAGGCCCTGAACGAATTGCTCAAGCGCAAACTCGCGGGGTGAACGGTATGTCCCGCAACGTCCCACTCCATCCCGAGACCCTCGCCGCCCAGGCGCTGGGCCTGATCGAGCCCGGCACCCGTGCCATCGTGCCGCCGGTGCATATGGCGACCACCTTCGAGCGCGAAGGCGACCTCAGCTACGCGGGCGGGGTCTCCTACGCTCGCAGCGATGGCGCGTTCGCCACCCGCCAGGCGGAGGATCTGCTCACGGCGCTCGAGGGTGGTTGCGGAGCCTTGCTCTATGCCTCGGGCATGGCGGCCGCCGCCGCCGCGTTCGGAACGCTGGCGCGCGGCGACCATGTGGTGATCCAGCAGCCGGTCTATTACGGCGTCGCGCGCTGGCTGGAGGGCCCCGGCGCGGCACTCGGCCTCGGCACGACGACCGTCGACGGGAGCGATCTGGCGGCCTTCGAATCCGCGATCGTCCCTGGCCTGACCAAGCTCGTGTGGCTCGAAACCCCGGCGAACCCTACCTGGGCCCTGACCGACATCGCCGCCGTGGCCGCGATCGCCCACCGGGCCGGAGCCCTGGTCGCCGTGGACAGCACCGTGGCGACGCCCGTGCTATCGCGACCCCTGGCACTGGGCGCCGATCTGGTCATGCACTCGGCGACGAAGTATCTGAACGGCCATAGCGACGTCCTGGCCGGAGCGCTGATCGCCGCACCGGACCGCCACGACCTGCGCACGCGGCTGGCCGACCTGCGCAGCGAAAACGGCGCCGTGCTGGGGCCCTTCGAGGCGTGGCTCCTGCTGCGCGGCATGCGGACGCTGTTCGTCCGGGTGCGGACGGCGAGCGCCACCGCCCTCGCGATCGCCGAACGGTTCGCGGGCGATCCACGCTTGGTTGCCGTGCTCTATCCGGGCCTGCCCGGCCACCCCGGCCATGACATCGCCGTGCGGCAGATGCGCGGCGGGTTCGGCGGCATACTCTCCATCCGGGTGAAGGGCGGACGCGAGGCGGCGGTGGCGACGGCCGCACACCTGCACGTGTTCAAGCGGGCGACCTCGCTCGGCGGTGTCGAAAGCCTGGTCGAGCATCGTGCCAGCATCGAGCGTGGGCCGACCAAGACGCCCCAGGACCTCCTGCGACTCTCGGTCGGATTGGAGAACGCGGACGACCTCATCGCCGACCTCGACCAAGCCCTGCACCACGTCTGACGGATACCCCATGGCCGATCTGTTCGACCCGCTGACCCAACGCGGCGTCACCTACCGCAACCGCATCGGCATCTCGCCGATGTGCATGTACGCCTCGCGAGACGGTACCGCGACCGAGTGGCATGTCGTGCATCTTGGATCGCGCGCGGTCGGCGGTGCCGGCATGGTGATGGTCGAAGCCACGGGGGTCGAGCCACGCGGGCGGATCAGCCCCGTGGACAGCGGCCTGTGGTCGGATGACCAAACGGAGGGTTTTGCCCGGGTCGCGTCCGTCATCCGCGATCATGGAGCGGTCGCCGCCATCCAGCTCGCCCACGCCGGCCGCAAGGGAAGCACGACCCCGCCGTGGCAGGGCGATCGATCGCTCACGCAGGCCGAGGGCGCCTGGCAGACCATCGGCCCCTCGGCGATCCCGTTCGATCCTCCGGGTGGTCAGGTGACGCACACACCGACGGCGATGACCGCGGATGATATCGCGACAGTGTGCCGGGCGTTCCGGGATGCGACGGTACGGGCGGACGAGGCTGGCTTCGACATGGTCGAGCTGCACAACGCCCATGGCTATCTGCTGCACAGCTTCCTGTCGCCACACAGCAACCGGCGCACCGACGCCTACGGTGGCAGCTTCGACAATCGCGTCCGCTTCACCCTGGAGACGGTGCGCGCCATGCGCGAGGTCTGGCCGGAGCGCAAGCCCCTATGGCTCCGCCTGTCCTGTGTGGACTGGATCGCCGGCGGCTGGACGATCGAGGAGTCCATCGCCCTGGCACGTCGCCTCAAGGGCGAGGGCGTCGACTTGATCGATTGCAGCTCCGGTTGGACCGTGCCCGGCGAAAAGCCACCCTTCGGGCCCGGTTGGCAGGTGCCCTTCGCCGACCGGATCCGGCGCGAGGCCGGGATCGCCACCGCGGCGGTCGGCGAGATCACCGCGGCGCATCAGGCCGACGAGATCATCACCAGTGGCAAGGCCGACATGGTCCTGCTCGCGACCGAATCGCTGCGCGATCCCTATTGGCCGTACCACGCCGCCATGACGCTCGGCCGGCTGGGCGCGCTCCGCATGCCGATCCACTACGACTACGTGATCCGACCCCAGTCCCGCGCGGCGGAATAGGATCGTGATGATCGAGCTCTACACCGACGCGACGCCGACGGTGGCCCGCTCGCGGTGTTCGAATCGGGCGCCATTCTCGTCTATCTCGCGAAGATCACGGGCAGGCTGATGCCCACGGGCCAGCGGGCCCGGATGGCCGTGCTGCAATGGCTCATGTTCCAGATGGGAAGCATCGGGCCGATGTTCGGCCAGGCCAACCGCTTCCGGAGTCGCCGTCGGCAACTCCGGAACTCGCGAAAGTCGGTACTAGCCGGGTCCTATTCGATCGCCGGACATCGCCACCTGGCCCTGGGTCATGCGCTGGGAGTGGCACGGGATCGATTGGCAGGACTACCCGCACCTCAGGCGCTGGTACGACGAGATCGCCGCGCGTCCGGCGGTGCAGCGTGGCAAGGCGGTGCCCGCTACCTAGTGGTCCGCCCCAGACGCTTGATTCCCGATCATTGTGTTTGGGGCGGACCACAGGATGAGAGTCTCACTGGGGGTTTGGCTCGACGGATCGGGGTCGATCCGTCGGAATCGAACCACTAGCCTTTGCGCCCAGGACCTCGTTCGGGTCGAGCCCGAGGCGGCGGCAGGCGGCGCGCTGTTCCTTCATGTCCATCGCCGGCTGATCGAGGGATACATCCTTGGAAAGCGCCTTGGTGACGGCCTTCAGCACTTCGGCCCGGGCCGTCCATTTGCGGTTGGCGCCGATCACGAACCAAGGCGCACCGCGTGATTCGGTTCTCCGGATCATGTCCTCGAACGCCTCCTGGTAGCCTGACCACAACTCGCGCGTGCGGAGATCGGACTCGGTGAGCTTCCAGCGCTTGTGCGGGTTCGACAGGCGCTCGGCGAAACGCCGGAGCTGCTCGCCCTTGGTGATGTGCAACAGCAGTTTGACGATTCGGACCCCGTCGTCGGCCAGCATGTCCTCGAAGTGGTTGATCTCGTCGTAGGCCCGCTTCCACGCTGACTTCGGTGCCAGCCCCTCGACCCGTTCCATCAGGATCCGGCCGTACCAGGAGCGATCGAACACCGCGATCGTGCCTGGCTCAGGCAAGCGCTGCCAAAAGCGGTACAGATAGTGTCGCCCCTGCTCCTCGGGGCGCGGGGGACCGATTGGCCAAACCTTGAAGCCCGGGGATCGAGCGTCTCGGTCATACGGCGGATGGCGCCACCCTTGCCGGAGGCATCCATGCCTTCCAACACGACGATGCCGCGCCGATTCTGCTGAAAGTACGACTGTTGAATGCGCAGCATCGCCAGTTGCAGGCGCTTCAGCTCTTCTTCGTAGGCCCGGCGATCGCGCAGCGGCGTGGGCATCTTGATCCTGCTCAGGTCGATCGTGCGTCTGCCCATGGCACCCCCCCGTTCGCCTTGCAGGTCCCGATGTTTAAGCCCATATACGGCGTAGACGCGCGCCGCCAACAGGCAACGTTATACCAAGTCCCATGAGCGAACCTTTGTCGGATCTGCGGTCGCGCCTGCCCCGTCTCGGTCGGGTGCGCGACATGATCGGCGGCCGGAAATTGTGGCTCGGCGTTGTCGCCGTCATCGCCCTGCTGGCACTTTACTACCCGGTCGGGATGATTTGGGTGCACACGATCGACGATGCGCCCGCGTTCTTCGCCGACACCGACGTCAGCCCCAAGGAGAGCCGGGCGATCGCCATGGCCGCGGCCCTGATCGAGCGCGAGGTCGAGGATCATGGCTGGGTCCCGAACGATCCGTTCTTTCTTCCCTCGGGTGCCCTCGACAACATGCCGAACTTCCAGCTTGGCATTCAATCCGGCCTGGCCCGCTTCGCCCTTGAGATGCGGGATCAACTCGGGCGGACCCGCGGCTCCAGCCAGGTTGACAGCGACCTGGAGCGGGCCGCGAGCCTGCTACAGTATTCGGGCAAGGTCTGGGTCTGGGACCCCCGCGTTTCCTTGTTCCCGACCGCTACGTCGGAAGCCCAGTATCGGGCCGCGCGCGAGGCGCTTCTCGCCTACAACCGTCGGCTCGCCAACGGCCAAGCCACCTTCGATCGCCGTGCCGACAACCTGATGGCGACCATCGAGCGTTTCACCGCCGACCTGGGCTCCGCTTCGGCGAACATCGAGGAGCGCATCAATGAACGCGCACCGATCCTGTTCGACTTTGTTTCGGACGATATCTTCTATCGGACGAAAGGGCTGTGCTACTCCTACTACTTGTTGCTGCGCGAGCTTGGGCGCGACTATCAAGATGTCCTCGCCGACCGCCGCCTGGAGGCAGCCTGGGCCCAGACCCTGCACACCCTCGAAGAGGCCGCGGTGCTGCAGCCCATCGTCGTGGTGAGCGGCGACCCCGCTAGCCAGATCCTGCCGAGCCACTTGGCGAGCCAGGGCTTCTACGTGTTGCGCGCGCGCACCCAGCTTCGCGAAATCACCAACATTCTGCTGAAATAGCTGGGTCGCCGCCTAGGATTGACAGGCTGTCGCCCTGCCGACTAAATGCCCCCAGCACCCTGGACCGATCGCGGAGACGTGGCCGAGAGGCTGAAGGCGGCGGTTTGCTAAACCGTTATACGGGGTGAACCCGTATCGAGGGTTCGAATCCCTCCGTCTCCGCCAAT
>SHVY01000052.1 GCA_009694045.1 Alphaproteobacteria bacterium
CTCGCGCCGAAGCGAGCGGTTCCGCCCCCAGTCACGAACCGTACGGTACATCGACACGGCACTCATGATCTGACTCCTCGTTTGCTGCATTGCACAATCGACCGAAGCCAGTCTCCGCGCCGGCGTGCAAGCCAATGTGGAGATATTTGGTAATTTGTGGTTTTTGCACAAGCGATAAGCTTGCGACCCAGCTATGCGTCAGGCGAATGTCTCGCCCGTAAGGCGCTCGTAGGCTCGGACATAGCGCTCCCGGGTGCGCTCCACGACGGCTCCGGGCAGGTCCGGCGCGGGTCCGGTCTTGTTCCACCCGGAGTCCCGCTCCAGCCAGTCGCGCACGTACTGCTTGTCGAACGACGGCGGGGACGCGCCGGGCCGGTACCCGTCGAGCGGCCAGAAGCGCGAGCTGTCCGGGGTCAGGACCTCGTCCGCCAGGATGATCTCGCCATCCGCCACGCCGAACTCGAACTTGGTGTCGGCGACGATGATGCCCTTGGTCGCCGCGTGGGCGGCGGCGGCCCGGTACAGCGCAAGGGTCAGGTCACGGACCCTCGTCGCGGTGGATTCTCCCAACGCCGCAATGGTTTGAGCGAAGGAGATCGGCTCGTCGTGGCGGCCCCGCTCGGCCTTGGTCGAGGGCGTGAAGATCGGCTCCGCCAGCCGCTCCGCCTCGCGCAGGCCCGGTGCCAGCGCGATGCCCGAGACCTTGCCCGTGCGCTGGTAGTCCTTCCAGCCGCCGCCGGCGAGATAACCGCGGGCGACGCACTCGATCGGCAGGATGCGGAGCTTGCGCACCACCATCGCCCGTTCGGCGAGCTCCGGCGGCAGCTCCACCGTCGCCCCCGCGATCAGGTGATTGGCGACGATGTCGCCCAGTCGGCGAAACCAGAAAAGGCTGAGCTTCGTGAGGATCCTGCCCTTGTCGGGGATGGCGGTGGGCAGCACCACGTCGAAGGCGCTGATCCGGTCGGTGGCGATGATCAGCAGGCGGTCGCCGAGATCGTAGACGTCGCGCACCTTGCCGCGCGCGAGGCAGGTGAGGCCGGGCAGGTCGGTGGTGAGAACCGTCGCCATGGGCCCAAGAACTCTGGCCGCCGGGGCCCATTGTCAAGCCCCGGCGGCCAGCCGAAAATCAAACCCGCGCCAGCCGCAGATAGGCGAGCCATTCGGCACCGAGGACAGGGGCACTGGAACCACCGGTCGTCGTCGCGCCGAAAAGGTTTGAGAGCCATCGAATCGTACGCATGGTTCGTCTCTTTTCACGAGCGACAAAGTGTTACGGAACAGCGCCATGAGGGCGCCGAGCAGAGCGGGATCGGCCCACCGACGGACGCCGTTGTGGACATCCGTGGGGTCGGGCCCGAAAGGCCTGCGCGGGCAAGCGAGTTTTGGGTCTGACCCGCCCATCGATCCCGTCGACAAACACTAACCTAATGGTTTTATTTGATTATTGCAATGCACTATAGCGCAGATCACCCATGCGAGAATCGCATGACAGGTTACCAGGCTTGCCGCTTGCATCGGCGTCCTCGACGCGCCAATTTGGAGCGCGACGCGGCGACAGGGACGGTCCGATGCGTGTTCTCGTCATCCAGCACAACGGCAAGAGCGAGCTTGGCGCGATCGCCGAGGTCACGACGCGGCGCCGCGTCGAGACGGTGTTGAACGACGCCGACCGCGGCGATGCCACGCCCGACGACGATCGCGGCTTCGACGGGCTGATCGTGCTGGGCGGGGCGATGAACGCCAACGAGGACCACCTGTTCCCCCACCTGCCCGAAGCGGTGCGGCTGATCCATCGGTTTCACGGGGCCGCCAAGCCGATCATCGGCATCTGCCTGGGCGGGCAGCTTCTGGCGCGGGCGTTCGGCAAGCCGGTGCACCGCCACGGCGGCCACGAGCGCGGATTCCACCGCCTGCTCAAGACCGCGGCGGCCGCGACCGACCCGCTGCTCGGCGATACCCCCGACGCGATCCACCTCTTCCAGTTCCACGAGGACACCTTCGAGGTGCCCGACGGCGCCACCCACCTGCTGACCGGCGAGCTGCCGAACCAGGCCTTCCGCGTGGGCGGGACGACCTGGGGCTTCCAGTGCCACTTCGAGATCACCGAGGACCTGTGGCGCCTGTGGCACGACGTGAGCCGCGACTACATCGCCCAGGTGGATCCCGACTTCACCGAGCGCATGGCGGCCGACATCCCCCTGCACATGGCCGGCAGCCGCGCCTTCTGCCACCGCGTGACCGACCGCTGGCTCGACCTGGTGGCGCAACGGCGGCAGGCGGCGGCGTAAGGGTTCGGCGCGCTCAATTGATCAATCCCGCCTTGCGGAAGCCTTCGCCCCAGTGTTCGGCGTCCTCGGGGCGCCGGGACAAACGGGCATAGCAGCGCGCCAGGGCCTCGACGTCGAAGCCCCCGGGCCGCACGCGCTCGGCGTAGCGCCTCGTTTCCACCTCCACGGCTTCGGCCGTTTCCACCGCGCCAATGCGGAACTGCCGATAGCGGCCGGAGAAGAGGCTGTAGCTGTAGAGAATCGCGGCGCCGGCCAAGGCGGGGGCGTAGCCGGGATCGGATCGAATGGCTTGCAGGAAGTGGTATTGCGAAGCGATCTCGTCACCGCGGCGAAACGCGGCTGCCCCGCGTTGGCCGTGGTCGTAGGTCGATAAGCTCGGCGTCGGCGCCTGTCCCTGCCTCCCCGACAACGCATCGGCGAAACGAAACCCAAGGTGTCCCGCGATCGCTGTTACGACTTCGTCCTGGATGGCGAAGGCGTCCACGAGATCGCGGTCGTAACGTTCCGCCCACAGATGGGCGCCGTTCTCGGCGTCGATCAGCTGCGCCGTGATGCGCACGCGGTTGCCGCTCTTCCGCACGCTGCCTTCGATGACGAGGCGAGCGCCGAGATCGCTGCCAACGTCCTGCACCTTCACCGCCTTGCCCTTATAGGTGAAGGTTGAATTGCGGGCGATGACGGAGATGTCCTGGATTCTCGCCAGCGCCGTGATCAGGTCCTCGGTGATGCCGTCCGAAAAATATTCCTGTTCGGGGTCTCCGGACATGTTGGTGAAAGGCAGGACCGCGACGGTGGCGCGGTCGTCCCGATTCAGCGTGCGGCCCTGGGCCGCGGTGCGTTCCGACACGATCCGCAGCGCCCTGACCGGCTCGGCGATGTTGTGCAGGGTCTGGTTGCCTAGGTCCTCGAACCGAACGGCGACCCGGCCCTTGACGTGATCGTGGACCGTTCCCGAAATCACCAAGCCGCCGGGCTCCGCGAGCTTCTCCAGGCGGGCGGCGATGTTCACCCCGTCGCCGTGGATGGTGGCGCCGTCGACGATCACCTCGCCGAGGTTCACGCCCATGCGGAAGCGCATGCGGCGGTCGTCGGGGAGTTCGGCGTTCAACTCCGCGAGCTTCGCCTGGACCTCGACCGCGCAGGTCACGGCGTCAGAGGCCGCGCCGAACTCGACCAACAGGCTGTCGCCTGCCTCGCCCACCACCCGGCTACCGTGGCGGCGGAGCGCGGGTTCGACATGATCGGAGCGCAGCAGCTTGAAGCGGGCGAGGGTGCCCGACTCGTCGGCCGCCATGAGGCGCGAGTATCCGACGACGTCCGCCGCCAGGATCGCCGCCAGCCGGCGCTGTTCCCGTTCCACGAACGGTCCTCCCGCAAAGGGCTGGCTCATTGTAGCGGACGCCCCGGGCCGCGCGAGGGGGATCGGCGGCGGGCGGTGGCCCTGGGTCGCCCGGCTTGTCCCCGGCCGCGACCGGGGATCGGGCCGGGCGCTGACAGGTTGGGATTTAGGCGCGCCGCATCCGTGAGGTAGGATCGGCGCCGACATGGAATCGGATCGCTTCTGGGGCTGGGGTGCGGCGTTCGCTGAGCCGGCGACGATTTGGATCGTCGGCGGGGTGGTGGCGGTGCTGGCGTGCGCGCCGATCGCGATTCTCCTCGTGGGCGCGGAGCCAGCGTTGCGGACGGAGATGTGGCGCCGGTGGCGGTCCTGGGTGGTCATCGCCGGGGTCTTGCTGCTGCCGATCCTCGGCGGGGCGGGGTGGACGATCCTGGGTTTCGCACTTCTCGGGATCGCGTGTTATCGGGAATACGCGCGCGCCACGGGGCTGTTTCGCGAGCGGCTGACGAGTGCCTGCGTCGCCGTCGGCATCCTCGCCACCGGGTTCGCGGGCCTGGACGCGTGGTACGGGTTCTTCCTGGCGCTGCCGGGCCTGGGCCTCGCACTGATCGCCGGGCTCACCATCCTCGAGGACCGGCCCGCGGGCTACATCCAGCGGGTTGGGCTCGGGGTCTTCGGCTTCCTGCTGTTCGGCACGGCGCTCGGTCACCTCGGCTATCTCGCGAACGATCCCGGCTATCGGCCGATCCTGCTGTTGCTGCTGGTGGCGGTGGGGCTGAACGACGTGTTCGCCTTCGTCGTCGGCAAGGCGGCGGGCCGGGCAAAGCTGCTGCCGGCCACGAGCCCGAACAAGACGATCGCCGGGGCCTTGGGCGCGCTTCTGCTCACGACCCTGTTGGTCGTCGGGCTCGGCGGGCCGGTGTTCGCGGGCACGGGCATGGAGCCGTTGGGCGCGCGGATCGCCCTGGGTGTCCTGGTGGGCGTGCTCGGCCAGGCCGGCGATCTGATGCTGTCCTCGGTCAAGCGCGATCTCGGAATCAAGGACACCGGCGTTCTCATCCCCGGTCATGGCGGACTGCTGGATCGCTGCAACAGCCTGCTGCTGGTGGCGCCGGCCGCGTTTCACCTGATCCGGGTCATGGGCGGGCTGACCTTCGGCGGAGGCGCCCGCTTGATCACCGGCGGCTGAGGTGGCGACGTGACGTGGCGGTTCCGGCCGGCCCGCGATCTGGACCTGGCGCCCGGGGCCCGGTTCCGCAGCGTGCGGCGGGAGCCGGGGCTCCTGAGCCTGGCGGCCCACGCGGCATGGAGCGCGCTGGTGCGGGTCTACCTCGCGGCCTGGCATCGGTACCGGGTCGCGGGGCGGGAGCATCTGCCGGCGGACGCGCCGTTCGTCCTGGTCGCCAACCATGCGAGCCATCTGGACGCCCTGGCGCTCGGCGCCGCGCTGCCCGCGCGGCTTGCAGCCCGCGCCTACGCGCTCGCCGCCGGCGACGTGTTCTTCGAGAGCGACGGATTGGCGGCGTTCGCGGCCCTCGCCCTCAACGCCCTGCCGATGCGGCGCCGGAAGGTCGCGGCCGGAGACCTCAAGGATTTGCGCGCGCGGCTGATCGAGGAGCCCTGCATCCTGGTGCTGTTCCCGGAAGGAACCCGGGTGCGCGACGGGCGCATGATCCCGTTCAAGCCGGGGATCGGCATGCTGGTCGGGGGCACCGCCGTGGCCGTCGTGCCCTGCTGGATCGACGGGGCCTTCGCGGCCATGCCGCCAGGGGCGACGCGGCCCCGCCCAAAACGCCTGCGGGTGATCCTCGGCGAACCGCGCACCTTCGCCGGTCGGGTCAACGACAAGGCCGGCTGGATGGCGATCGCCGCGGAGCTGGAGGCGGCGGTCGCCGCCCTGAAGCCAGTTAGTGGACGCTGACCGGTTCGAGGTCGTGCTGGCGGGCGGTGGAGAAGGCAAGGTCGCGGCTGGGCGCCGCGCCGATCCCGGTGCCGTCGGCGGCGAAGATGCCGAACCCGGCCATCCCGTTCACGGTCACCGGGCGAATGAAGGCGAGACTCGGCGTGCCCAGGGCCAGGAAGGCGTGGGGCTCGAGTGGATTGCGCGGGGTCGAAGTGACGGCGTCATGCTTGTTCATTGGTTATCCCTAACGTTTTCAGCGACCGGACCCGAGGTGTCGCCTCTGCCGGGCCCGAAGGCGCCCGGTCGCGGTCCGGCCCCGACTGGGGGCTCGTTACAACGAATCTGGGAACCATTCTCGCGGCTTTCAAGGTGCCTTCAGGTGGCATGGACACGCTTTCGTGATGAGGAACCGTCGTCTCCCCTGCTAGATTGATCGTCGTTGGCGCGACAAGGATGACGCAGATGATTGGACGAATCGTTACGCTGGCGGGGTTGGCATCGTTCCTGGCCTCGACCGCTTGGGTCGGAGGAGCGGGGGCCGACGGCATGTGCCCGCGCCAGGCCCAGTATTCCGCCCAGGTCGCCGCCACCAGCCTGCCGACCGAGCCGACGCCCACGGCGACGGCCGAGGATCAGGCCCTGGTGGTGTCCGAGGACGCCGCGACCGAAACCACGAACTGACCTCCCCTCGCGGCGCCCGCTCCAGGGTGACGCGCTAGCCGAACCGGTCGAGGAGCAGCTCGATCTCGGCGATGCTGTCAATCACGTGGTCGGCCATGTCCTGCAGCATCGGCCGAGGGGTCACGCCGGTGAGCACGCCGACGGCGAGGCCGGCGGCACCCGCCCGGGCCATGCCGATATCCGCGACCGAATCGCCGATCATCGCCACCTCGGCCGGCTCCAATCCGGTCGCCAGACAGAAGCCTACCAGCATGCCTGCTCCCGGCTTGCCGCCGAAGCCCGCGTCGGCCCCTGCCACGAAGTCGAGCAGGTGGTCGATCCGCAGGGCCTTGAGGGTGGCTCGCGTCGGCACCGTGTGATCGTTGGTGGCGACGCCCAGGCGGAAGCCACGGCCCTTCAGGCGCGCGAACAGCGCCGGCAGGTCGGTGACCGGAACCGGGGCCGCGGCGACGTTGCCGAAGGCCTCGAGCATACGGTCGCGGACGTTGGGAATTAGGGCCACGCTGGGCTCTCGCGACCAGACCGCCGCGATCTCGTCGTTGGTCCCGGCGGCGAGCGGCGAATCCGGGGCGAGCCGGCCGGTTTCGGCATCGTAGCCGCCGGCGACCAGCAGACGCCAGGCGAGTTCGGGCTCGCCCGTGAGCTCGGCGAAGGTGTCCGCCACCGCCCGGTAGGCGGCGCCCCAGGTCTGGTAGAAGTCGATCAGGGTCCCGTCCTTGTCGAACAGCAGCCCGCGGATGGCCGTCATCGGTCGATGTTCCTCGCTGGGTATCGGGTGAAGCGGCGCAGACGGTCGTCCGCCATGGCGGCGAGCTCGACCCGCCCGGACGCGAGTGCCCACAGGCCGTTGAGGGCGAGGCATACTGCCCGCAGTGGAGGCAAACGTCGAGCGCCTGCGGGGTCGACGCCATAGGCCGCCGACAGGCGCTGCTCGGCGGCGGCATCGAGCGGTGCCTCGACGGCCAGGTAGGCGAGATCCCACAGCGGATCGTTGGGCGCCGCGTATTCCCAGTCGATCAGAACCAGGTTTGGACCGTCGACGATGACGTTCGCGGGCACCAGGTCGTTGTGGCAGGGGCGGCGCGGGGCACCGAGTTCCGCAAGCCGGCGACAGAGGCGGAGCGCCGAGCCCGCCAGCGCCGCACCATCGCGCGACGCGGCGGTCCCCTGCGCCGCGAGCAGCGCGGCGTAGCCTTCGATCGCCCTGCCGGCGTCGAATCGCCCGGCGAACGGCGTGCGCGAGTCGTGCAGCCGGCGCAAGGTCGCGGCCAGCCGCTCGACCATCCCGGGCCGCACCAGGCTCGCGCCGTCCAGGGCTTTGCCGAGCACGGCGCGATAGACCAGGACTCCACTGGCCCGATCCGCCGCCAACAGGCGAGGGCCGATCCCCAACCGTCCGACCGCTTCGAGGTTGGCGACTTCGGCCGCGCGATTGACGAACGCGGCGGGGCTGGGAAGGCGCACGACGAGGTCGTCCGCGGCCAGGCGCACGCGATAGGTGGCGTTGCTCAATCCCGGCAGCGCGACGATCGAGACGGGTGTCGCGCTCGGCCCGAGCAGGCGCCGCAGCACGGCCCGGACTTCGCCGTGCCGAGCGGTCTCTCCCCCTTCGTTCCGCGGGCCGGCGCGCATGACACGTAATCTAGGCATCCGTCGATTGAAGCTCCAGCACCGTTCATCTAGCCTTGTTCGATGACCCGATCGTGCGCCGCGCTGGATAAGGTCGTGGCCGAGGCGCGCGCTTGCTCGCTGTGCGCGGCGCACCTGCCGCTCGGGCCGCGGCCGATCCTCCAGGCGAGCGTCACGGCACGGCTCCTGATCGTCGGCCAGGCGCCCGGAACCCGCGTGCATGCCTCCGGCATCCCGTGGAACGATCCGTCCGGCGACCGGCTGCGGGATTGGACCGGCCTCGATCCGGCACGGTTCTACGACGCGGGCCGGGTCGCGATCATGCCCATGGGATTCTGCTATCCGGGGCGGGACCCGCGCGGCGGCGACCGCCCACCCCGCCCTGAATGCGCGCCCCTGTGGCATCCCCGCCTGCGGCCCCTGATGAGCGACCTCCGCCTTACCCTGCTGGTCGGCCGCCACGCCCAGGGTTTCTATCTGGGGGCGCGGGCGAAGCCGACGGTGGATGCCACGGTCGCGGCCTGGCGCGACTATCTTCCCGATTGCCTGCCCCTGCCGCACCCGTCCTGGCGCAACACCGGCTGGCTCAAGCGCAATCCCTGGTTCGCGGCCGAGCTGCTGCCGGTGCTGCGCGACCGGGTCGTCGTGGCGTTGGCGGATTAGACGCCGTCGAGCAGACGGCGGAGCCCGCTGATCACGCCGGCGACGCCAAATCCGGTGATGGCGAAGCCCGAGATGCGCGTCACCCACAGCAGCCCCTTGTCGGTGAAGCTGCCGCGGAACAACGCCGTCCCGACGGCCAGCAGCATCCACCACGCCGTCGTGCCGCCCAGCACCCCGAGCACCAGGGTGAGCCCGTCGGCGCGATGGACCACGAGGTCGCCGAGACCGGCGCCGCTGAACAGGGCGACGAACGCGATGAGGGTGATGGGGTTGACCAAGGTCAGGGCAAACCCGGACACCAGGGAACCGATCAGGGTCAAATGGTCGTCGGCGGTCTTGCCCATGCGCGCGGGTCGGAAGAGGATGATGATGCCGAGGCCACAGACGATCAGCCCGCCGACCAGGCGCAAGTACGCCTGGTCGGCGGCCAGGACGTCGGCCACGAGTCCCACGCCGAACAGCGCGACGGCACCCAGCACCGTGTCCGCGAGCGCCGCGCCGAGGCCCGTCGCGATGCCGCTGAGGCGTCCCTCGCCGAGGGTCCGGTGGATGCAGAGAAAGGCGATCGGTCCGGCGGGCGCCGCCACGGCGAAGCCGATGACAGCCCCCTTCACGATCAGCAGGACGTCCACGCTCCCCCCACGACGTCGCCGGACGGGCGCGACTATAGCCATTCGCGACGCCCCGGTGTACCCCTTGGCGAACGACAAGCTCCGGATGGCGGCATGTGTGGTCGCTTCACGATCCGCACGAGACCCGACGCCCTGGCCCGTGCCGCCGGCATTGGGCAGATGGATATCGACTTCCACCCACGGTTCAACCTGGCGCCGACCCAGCCAGTGCTCGCCTTTCGCGTCGCGGGGGGCGGCGCCGAGGCCGCGTACTTACGCTGGGGCCTGATCCCCTCCTGGGCCAAGGATGCGGCGATCGGAGCGCGCATGATCAACGCCCGCGGCGAAACGTTGGCCGAGAAGCCCTCGTTTCGCGCGGCATTCCGCCAGCGCCGTTGCGTCGTCGCGGCCGACGGGTTCTACGAATGGAGAAAGATCGGCGGGGCCAAGCAGCCGTGGTTCATCCGGCTGCGGGGCGATCGCCCCTTTGGCCTGGCCGGTCTGTGGGAGCGTTGGCGCGACCCAGGGGGTGCCGCGTTGGAGACCTGCACGATCGTCACCACGGCGGCGAACTCCCTGGTCGCGACTGTGCACGAGCGCATGCCCGTGCTCCTCGCCGACGAAGCCATCGCGCGCTGGTTGGCCCCGGGGTTCGACGCGGAGGCGCTGGGATCCTTGATCGCGCCCTATCCGACGGATGCCATGGAGGCCTACCCGGTCTCCACCCGGGTCAACAGCCCGGCCAATGACGACGCGACCCTGGTGGCACCCCTGAACGCCGAGCCTGCCCGCCTGGTATGACGTGGTGCCCTAACCGCCCGGCCGGGTCGCCAACCAGGCTAGCCAAGCTTCGGTATCGTCGCCGAACTGCTCGCCGGTGATCTCGGCCAGGGACCAGGCCGCGAACCAGCGCACGTCCTGGTCGCGATCGTCGAGGGCGGCGATCAGGGGCTCGACCGCCTGAGGGTCGCCCAAACGGCCCAGCGACCAGGCGGCTTGCCAGCGCACGTCGTGCTCCGAATCCTCCAGGGCCTGGATCAGCGCCGGCAGCGCGACCGGATCACCGAGATCGCCGAGAACCCGGGCGATGAACGGCTTGAGGATCGGGTCGGCGACGTCGAGGGCGACAATCAACGTCGGTGCACCGTAGATCACCCCGATCGCCTCGGCGATGCGGTCGTAGAACGAGCCGGAGGTCGCCAGGGCGTCGGCGAACGGGGCATTGGCCGGATCCTCGTAGCCGAGATTGCGCTCCAGGCTGCGCCGCCGCTCCATCCGTCCGGCATAGGCGACGCTGTAGGCGGTTTCGCCCCCGAACATGAAAGCGAGGGCGCCACGCACCTGGGCCCCGGTATAGAGATAGCCGTCGAGATCGCCGAACAGCAGGCCGCCCAAGGCTTCGCCTTCGCCGGTGATCGTGAGCGTCGCCGTGGTCGAAGGCGCAACGGCACCGACGACGACGACGACTCCGGCGCTCAGCAGCAAATCCTCCGCCGCGGCGCCGAGCGGCAGGAGCAGTCCGGCGATCGGTTGCCGCGTGATCGATGCCCGCTGCCGGTAAACGTAGGCCTGGTCGATGACCAGGCTGATCGTCGGGGCGGCCTGCACATCCGCGAGCGGGTCGGCCATGGCGGACGTCGCCGAATACGCGAGGCCGGCCATCATCAAGAGTGGCCCGAGGACCGCGCCACCGCCGATCGCCCGATTCAATCGGATCATGCGCGAATGTTAACGCAACCCTCCGCCCGTGGCGACCACGAGTGGCGCCAAGGCTTGTGGGGCCAAGGCTTAAGGGCATCTTAACCCGGATCGCCCACCCTTTCCCGCACGCCAGCAGTGCAGCCAACGGGGCCACGTGAGCGGAATCAAACAAGGGCAACGCGCGTCGGCGCCGGGGATTCCGGATCTGGAGGGCTTGTTCGCCCTGGCCCGGAGCAAGTCGAAGGACGATCGCCGCGAACTGTTCGACACCGTCCGCGATCTGTTCTTCGACACGGGCGAAGCGTTGAACGACCGCGAGCGCGCTCTGATGGGCGACATCTTGCGCCGCCTGGTGAAGGACGTGGAGGTCTCGGTTCGCCGCAACCTCGCGGAGAGACTCGCCCAAGACCCGCGATCACCCCACGAACTCGTCAAGGCCATGGCCAACGATGGGATCGAGGCCGCCTACCCGCTCTTGATCGCCAGCGAGGTTCTGGCCGACGCGGACCTGATCGAGATCGTCCGCCATCGCACCCAATCGCATCAGCTCGCCATCGCCTCGCGGCGCGCTCTCAGCCCGGATTTGAGCGAGGCGTTGGTCCATACCGGCAACGAGGACGTGATCGTCGCGCTGCTCGAGAACAACGGGGCGAAGCTGTCCGCGGCGACCATGGAGTATCTGGCCGAACAGGCACGAGCCGTCGATCGATTCCAGGAACCGCTGGTGCACCGCGCCGACCTGCCGCGGGAACTGGCCCGGTCCATGTTCCTATGGGTATCGGCGGCCCTCCGCCAGCATCTGACCGCGATCCACGATATCGACGCCGAGATGCTGGACGACTCGATCGAATCCGCAGCCCTCGAGCAATTCGGCGAGCGGGCCGGCGGGAAGACCTACGGTAACTCCGAACGCATCGTCGCCGATATGAAATCGCAGGGCGTGCTGACCGAGAGGACGATGCTGCAGTTCCTGAAGCAGAGCGAGACGCCGTTGTTCGAGGCGGCGCTGGCTGCCCTGGTGGGGATCGAGACTCGCTTGGTGCGCCGCATCCTGTTCGAACGCGGCGCCGAAGCCCTCGTCGTCGCCTGCCGGGCGGGCAACTTCCAGGAATCGACCTTCAAGGCGATCTACCTCCTGTCCCGCCAGGCGATTCGCCGCGTGGATGACCGCGCGACCGAGGATGTCAAGGGCGCCATGGTCATGTACCGCCAGATCAAGCCGACCTACGCCCGGTCGGTCGTGCGCCGCTGGCGACGCGACCCACAGTATCAGTATGCCCTCAACAAGCTCGAAGCAGCGGGCTAGGCCGCGTCGCGCCAGCCCGGCCGCCGACTGGACCGCCACCCTGTCGCCGCGGCTGGCGGTCGACCTGGTGTCGGCCCTGCCCGAGCCCGCGTACCTCGCGGACCCGCACGGCGCGCTCCTGTTCGCGAACCCTCCCTACCGGCAACTGCGTGCCGTCCCGATCGGCGCGACGGCCCTTCCCTCGGCCCCGCCCTCGGCCCGCGAGGCGGCAAGCACCGGCGATACGATCGAATCCGAGGTGACCGTGTCGATCGATGGCCGGTCGCGCGTTCTGGTCGGGACCCACGCACCGATCTTCGACGATCGCGGCGCGGTCATCGCCGTCGGCGGCGTCTTCCGCGACGTGACCGGGCTCAGGGAGGCCACCAGCGCCGCGACCGGCCTCGCCGAGCGGCTCGACGATCTGACCCGCCTGATGGCGGAGTGGACCTTCGAGGTCGATAGCGCGTTCCGGTTCCGCGCCCTGTCGGCCCGCGCCCTCGAAGCGCTCGGGCGGCCGCCGCGCGCGCTGATCGGCAAGGGGTTCCTCGAGGTCGGCGCCTTCGCCGAGGATGCGACGCCTGTTCCGTCGCCGTCGTCACGTTCGCCCTTCCGGGATCTGGTCTACCGTAGTACCGACGCCGCGGGCGTCGTCCATCACAGCCGGGTGAGCGGCGTCCCGGTATTCGATCCGGTCTCCGGCGAGTTTCGCGGGTTCCGTGGGATCGGCGTGGACATTTCGGCGCAGGTCGCGGCCGAGATGGCGGCGGCCAACGCCCAGATGCGGCTCATGGAGGCGATCGAGTCGGTCTCCGAAGGGTTCGCCCTGTACGACGCCGACGACCGGCTGATCCTCTGTAACAGCCGGTTCCGCGAATTCTTCCCCGAGATCGACGGGCTTGGCGAACAACGCATCTCGTTCGAATCAGCGCTGCGACAGATGCGTTGCATCGTCGACGTGGCGGCGGACGAGCGCGAGGCGGCGGTGCAGCGCCGACTGGCCGCCCACCGCGGCCCCGAGCACCCGATCGAGGAGCGCCTGGCCGACGACCGTTGGGTGCTGGTCAACGAACGACCGACCCGCGACGGCGGCATCGTCAGCGTCTACACCGAGATCAGCGAGCTGAAACGGCGGGAGCGGGCCTTGGCCGCCGCCGAGCACGTCCAGCGCGACGCCCGCGAGGCCGCCGAGTCCGCGAACAAGGCCGAGTCCGCGTTCCTCGCCAACATCAGCCACGAGCTGCGCACGCCGCTCAACGCCATCATCGGCTTCTTCGAGATCATGCGGAACGAGCTGTTCGGGCCGCTCGGGGTGGCGCACTACCGCGATTACGTCCGTGACATCCACGACAGCGGCAAGCACCTACTGAACCTGATCAACGACATCCTGGACTTTTCCAAGGCCGACGCCGGCAAGCTGGTGCTGCACGAGACCGACGTCTCGCTCCCGGCCGTCGTCGCCCGCTGCCAGCGGCTGATGGTCGAGATCGCCCATCGCGGCGGGGTGACCTTGACGTGCACGGTGCCGGACGACTGCCCGCCGTTCCGCGCCGACGAGCGGAAGATCAAGCAAATCCTGCTGAACCTCCTATCCAACGCGGTCAAGTTCACGCCGGCCGGCGGCACGGTCACGACCGGTGCCCGAACCGAAGCGGACGGGTCGCTGACCCTCTCGGTCACCGATACCGGCGGCGGCATGCGGCCCGAGGACATCCCGAAGGCGCTGGCGCCCTTCGTCCAGCTCGAGGACCCCATGACCCGGCGCCACCAAGGCACCGGTCTCGGCCTGCCCCTCACCAAATCCCTGGTCGAACTGCACGGCGGCACCTTGCGGATCGAGAGCCGGTTCGGCCTGGGCACCACGGTCCCCGCCCACTTCCCCGCTGCCCGCGTCCTCCCGGTCAATTCCGAAACCGGCGCGGGAATTCCGTCCGCCTGACCTCGGCCCGATCACTCGAACCGCGCCGCGATCCGCGCCGCGACCCGCTCCTGGAGGCACCAGAGGTAAGGGTCGTGGATACCCAGGGATTCGAGGTGGGCGACGGTGCGCATCAGGTATTCCGCCCCGGTGCCGATGTGACCAACGGAACGCGACAGCAAATCCGCGGTCCGCTCGATCGAGGGGGCGGGAACGTAGAGCGGGCTTGTCCGGTTGACGGCGAAGGCCAGGGCCGGAACCCGGACTCCGTCGCATTCCGCCAGGATCCAGCGCGGCTGGTTGGTGATGTAGCTGTTCGCGACTTCACGCCGGATCAGTGCCCCCAGGCAATCGGCGACTCGGGCGGCGGGCAGGCGCTGCAGCACCCCGCGGCAGGACCCGCCCCGATCCAGGGCCATCATCAACCCGGGTTCATCCGGCATGCCGCGATAGCGGATCATGTGGATGCAGAACGCCCGGTGCCAGCCGCGCAGCAGGGCCGGCCGGCCGCCTTCGGTGGCGCAGGCGGGGCGCCACAACAGCGAGCCGTAGGCGAACAACATCGTGTCGGCGCCCGGCGGGCGCCGCGCCACGAGATCGGCGACGATCGCGTCGTAGTCCGCGTCGTCGAGCGATCGGGCCCCGGGAACCGGGCCCGGATCGGGGACGTCCCGGTGGACCAGGGCGATCAGATCCGAGGTCAACGCCATGATCCGCGTTTTCCTTAACGTCTTCTTCAACTTTTCGGCTCCACCATCGTCGCGGTGACCCCAGGTAGGGGCCGAACAGGAGGGTAATCCAATGACGTTGACCGTACGCGAACTCGACCTACTGATCGACATGGCCGAAAACCGGTTGAGCGACATGCTGGTCGTCGACCGCGAGGATGTGCGCGAACACAAGGCGCTGAAGTCCTGCATCGGCAAGCTGCAGGACCTGCGGGGGCGGCTGCCGCGGTCCAAGGCGGCGGGGCTGAAGGATCTGATGATCGGCGACGCGGCCAACGACGCGGTCATGGCAGTCGCCTGAGGCTTGAGTACGACGGCGCCGATCCCTTAGCCTGGGCCCATGCGGGCCCAACGCTGGATCGGCGCCGTCCTAGTTGCCTTGGCGTGCGCGACGGGCGCGGCGGTGCCCGTCCGCGCGCAGACCTTCGCCGACGGCTTCGCCGCTTTTCAGGCCGGCGATTTCACCGCGGCCCTCGAACTGTGGCGGCCGCTCGCCGAGGCGGGTGACCCGGATGCCCAGTACGGCCTCGGATGGCTGTTCCGGGCAGGCCTCGCGGGACCCCCCGATCCCCTGAAGGCCTTCGCATGGTTCCAGAAGGCGGCCGAAGCCGGGCAGGCCGGCGCCCAATTTTCGCTCGCCACCATGTACGACGCCGGCGAAGGGGTTCCCCTCGACCTGGCCCAGGCCGCCACCTGGTATGCCCGCGCGGCCGCCCAAGGCCTGCCCGAGGCGCAATACAACCTGGGTTTCATGTACGAACGCGGCGAGGGCGTCGCCCAGAGTTCCCGCCAGGCCGCCGACTGGTTCCGCCAGTCGGCCGAGGCCGGCCATGGCGAGGCGCAGAACGACCTTGGGGCCCTCTACGCCATGGGCCGGGGCGTCGAGCGCGATCTGGTGCAGGCCTACATGTGGTTCCGCCTCGCCGCCGAGGGCGCCAACGAGAAGGCGCTCGCCAACCTCGCCCTGATCGCGCCGTCGCTCGCGGAAGACGAGATCGCCGAGGCCGAGCTGCTCGCCGCCCAGCGGCGCGAGGAGATCCGCGCGGCGCCGTGAGGCGCGGTTAGGCGCCGCCCGCCTCGCCAAGGGCGACGGCCGCCGCTTCGGTCGGTGTAAGGTCGCCCGCCAGGATGCGGTCGCAAAGTGGGTCCAGATCGGGGGCGGCGAGCACGGCGGCCCGGGCGCGCTCCGCCACCGCCGCAGCGATCAGGCGCCGGGCGCGGCCGCGACGCAAGCCGACGGCGACGATCGCCAGGGCGAGGTCCGCGATACCCTGTCCGCGGGTGGCGCTGGTCGTAAGGACCCGCGGCCGGCGATCTTCCGGCAGCGTCTAGGCCGCCGCCTCCAGCGTGCGCGCCGCCCGATCGGCGCCGGGCAAATCCGCCTTGTTGACGACGATCAGGTCGGCGATCTCGAGCACGCCGGCCTTCGCCGCCTGGATCTCGTCGCCGCCGCCGGGCAGCCAGACGACCACGCGGACGTCGGCGAACTCGGCGATCTCGATCTCGGATTGGCCGACGCCCACGGTTTCCACCACGACCAGGTCGAACCCCGCGGCGTCCATCACGTCGATCGCCCGGGACGCGGTGCGCGACAGCCCGCCCAGGTGCCCGCGCGCCGCCAGGCTGCGCACGAATACGCCGGGGTCGCCGGCATGCTCGGCCATGCGGATGCGGTCGCCGAGCAAGGCACCCCCGTTGAACGGGCTGGAGGGGTCGACGGCGATGACGCCGACGGTCTTTCCCGCGCCTCGAAGCACGCTCACGTAGGCACCGACCAGGGTCGACTTGCCGGCGCCGGGCGCGCCGGTGACGCCGACGACCACAGCGTGTCCCAGCCTGGGCGCGCAAGCGGCGATCACCGCGCGTGCCTCCGGCAGCTCGTTCTCGACCTCCGTCAGCGCCCGCGCCAGGGCCCCCCGATCACCCGCCAGCAAGTCGTCGAGCCAGCCGTCTACCACCACAGCATGGGCGTGGTGGTCAGGAGTTCGGCGCCGTCCTTGCCGACGATGACGTTCTGCTCAAAGCCGGCGGCGCCGACGCCCGAGCGGGCGAGGAACGCCTCGACGCCCATGACCATGCCTTCCTGGAACACGTCGCCAGCCTCGCCCATGCTGGTCGAGATGTAGGGTTTCTCGAAGAACAGGCCGAGGCCGTGGCCGTAGAGCGGGAACTTCTCGGCCGCCTGGTCCTTCTCGCCGCCGGCGGCCTGGATCAGCCGATCGCCTTCGCGGGCCAGGTCGGCGAGGAGGACCCCGGGCTTGATCCCGGCGATCAGGGTGTCGACCACGTTGGCGCAGGCCTCGACCAGGTCCTTCTGGGAATTCGTGGGCCGCCGCCCGGTGACCGCGGTGCGGCCGGGATCGAGCCAATAACCCTGGAACATGGGCCCGTACACCCAGCCGCGCACCAGATCGCCGTCCTTGGGTTTGTCGTGGCTGTAGCCCGCCAGGGGATCGCGCACGAAATAGTGGATCAGATCGCCGTGGCTTACCGGGATCATGTGCACATGGCCGCCGCCCCGCACCACCTCGCGGGCCGCTTCACCCGCGGCCTCGGCCTCGCTCTTGCCGACCAGCAGGCCCTCGACCAACTTGGTGAGCGCCCGGCTCACCGTCTCGCCGCCATGACGGAGTGCCGCGAGCTCGCGCGGGCTCTTGATCAGGCGGACCGTGCGCACCAGGTCGTCCTCGATCCGCCATTCGATGCCCGGGGTGGCCGCCTGCAGCATCGCCCAGTACTTCATCGGCAGGAAGTCCGAGCCGACCAGGGCCACCGGACCCTTGACCCCACGCCGCTTCAGCACGTCGGCGGTTCCCTGGATGGTGTTGCGGCTCCACCCCACCCGGTCGGTCGCGAGCAGGGCCGGGTTCGGACCCGGATCGTCGGCCATCAGCTCGGGCGTCTCGTCCGCCGCGAAGATCACCGAGGCGAACGAGCGGGCGGTGGTAAGCGGCGTGTCGAGGCCCTGGCCCGAGCCGGTGCCGTAATAGCCCGTGAGGTACAGCACGTCGCTGCAGCGCTCGTAGTTGCCGCCGGAGCGGCCCCAGATCACCGCGGTCGCCAGGCCGCGGCGCTTCAGCTCCGCGCCCACCTTGACCCAACGCGCGTCATACTCGGCCTGCGGAAAATAGCGCTGCATCCCGTTCCCTCCCTGCGTGGCGGAAGCATAGCGGTGCGCGGGGCGACCGGGAAGTCCGACCCTTTGCTTGTGCGCCGTGGTTCGCTAGTGTCCCGATTCCGGAATTCGCTCGACCTCGCGGCAACCCTCGGAGCGAATTCCGAAATCGAAAGGACACTAGCGAAATATTGATTCTAGTGTCGTGGTTTCGAAGTTCGCATCCGAGGGTTGCCGCGACGCATGGCGAACTTCGAAACCACGACACTAGGGTCGCGGGCGAGGTGAATGACGGGGGCATCATGGCCGGCGGCAAGACCATCGTCTTCTTTCCCGAAGCGGCGCTGGGTCCGGCTCTGAATTCGGTCGGCATCGCCCAGGCCTGCCGCGATCTGGGACATCGCCCGGTGTTCGTGGCCGACGTGGCGTTGCAGGGGACCTTCGCCAAGTACGACTTCGAGGAGCGACTCATCCATATGTCGGAGCCGATGGACGCGGCGGCGACGGCGCAATACTGGCAGGACTTCATCACCGGGCAACTGCCGAACTTCCGCACATCGCCCTACGAGCAGATCGGCACCTATGTGAAGGCCTGCTGGGACGCGATCGTCGAGACCTCGGTATGGGCCGAGAAGGAGCTACCGGCGACGCTCGCCGCCATCAAGCCCGATCTCATCTGCGTCGACAACGTGGTCCTGTTCCCGGCGACCAAGCGCTACGGCAAGCCCTGGGTGCGCATCATCAGCTGCAGCGAGAACGAGATCGAGGATCCGGACATCCCGCCGCACCTGTCGGGGTGCGGCGCGACCGACCGCGCCTGCTTCGCGGCCTTCCGCGCCCGCTTCGCCGAGGTCATCAAGCCCATCCACGACCGCTTCAACGCCTTCCTCGGCTCGGTCGGCCACCCGCCCTATCCCGTCGGCGAGTTCTTCGAGGCCTCGCCCTATCTCAATCTGCTGCTGTATCCGGAGCCGGTGAAGTTCAAACGCCGCCACCCCCTGGACCCCAAGCGCTTCCAGTACCTGGAAGGCTGCGTCCGGGAGGAGGCACCCTATGCCATGCCCGCGTTCACCGGCCGCGCGGACGCGCCGGTGCTGTACGTCAGCTTCGGCAGCCTGGGCTCATCGGACGTGGAGCTGATGCGGCGGCTGATCGCCGCGTTCGGCAAGACGCCCTATCGGTTCCTGGTGAACGTGGGCGACTTGCTCGGTGAGTACGGGGATGTCCCCGGCAACGTCCACCTGGCGTCGTTCTTCCCGCAGCCCTCGGTGATCCCGCAGGTCGACGCTGTCATCCACCATGGCGGCAACAACAGCTTCACCGAGTGCCTGTATTTCGGGAAGCCGGCGATCATCATGCCCTACTGCTGGGACGGCCATGACAACGCCACCCGGGTCCACGAAACCGGGCACGGGTTGAAGCTCGATCGCTACCGCTGGACCGACGCCGAGCTGGCGACGGCGATCGCGCAGGTCCTGGACGATGAAGCGATGCGGGCGAAGCTCGCGGCGTCCAGCGTCCACATGCGGGCCTCCGACGGACGCCGCAAGGCGGCGGGCCTGCTCGACCACCTGCTCGCGACCGCTTGAGGCTCGCCATGACCGCATCGCCCATGACCATCGGCCTGATCGCCGCCGCCACCGCGATTCCCTCGAACGACCTGGCGGACTGGGGGGCGGTGGAGAAGCCCCTGGGCACGCCGGTTTCGACCACGCGCGGCCGCATCCTGGATCGCGGCCAAGGCGGCTTTCCCGAGAGCGGCGTGTGGGAGTGTTCGCCGGGAACCTGGCGGTGCGAGGTGGGGCGCGCCGAGTTCTGTCATTTCCTGTCGGGGCGCTGCATCTACACCCACGACAACGGCGAGATCATCACCATCGAATCGGGAATGACGGCTTGGTTCCCGGCCGGTTGGGCGGGACGCTGCCAAGTGACCGCCACCGTCCGCAAGGTCTACGCCATCGTGTAGGGCCCCCAGTCGGTCCAGCCAACCGACGGACGGTCGTGGCCCTGCGGGCAAAGCGAAGGGACTCGCGCGCCCGGCACGCCGAGCACGCGAGTCCCAATCTCCGAAGATCCGGCCGGCGCTCGATTGGTCGCCGACCGGACGTATCGTGCCGTCGCGGTTTAGCCGCCGCCAGCCTGCTCGAGGGCGCCCGAGGTATCCTCGAACATTTCCTCGATATTCTCGCCGAGGGCGAGAACGGCGACGATGATGGCCACCGCGATGGCGCCGGCGATCAAGCCATACTCAATGGCCGTAACGCCCGACTCGTCCCCGTAGAGGGTGCGAGCCTTCACCTGCGCGGCCTTCCACACACGAACCAACATGTTTTTCTCCATTGCTCCGTTGACGTACCTGAAAACAAGACCCGAAACTTCAACACACGGCTACCGAACTTCGATGATCGTACCACGCCAAGTGCTAACGCGTAGTGATCTTCGTCACTAACTGCCCATCCGCCCTTAATCTTCCGTCTCCCTGGACCGGACGGCCCATAGGGCGAGGTCAAGCACCTCTCGACGCATTCCGTGGCAACAATAGTGCCATGATTTGTTCGGTCACGTCACCCTCGATATCGACCGGTGCAAGGTCACTGACATCGTTCGAGGATCACCTCGAACATAAGGTTAACGGAACATCGAGCCTGATGGAGTGCATGAACGCCAAACTCACCCTCGGGGTCTCCATGATCCGACTGGCATGCTTGTGCCTTGTGCTCGCTGTCGTGTTCGGTGCCGGCGCCCGCGCCGACACCGATGCCGCGGTTCGGATGCTGGAAACCGGCGATTACCCGGGGGGCCGGACCGCCTTCGAGATCGAAGCGCCCAAGGGCGATTTTCGCGCCATGTACTACCTCGGCGTGATGAGCGAGGAGGGTAAGGGCGGCGACGCCAACTACTCCCGCGCCGCCGCCTGGTATCGGCGGGCCGCGGAACAAGGATTCGCCCCGGCGCAAACCCGGCTCGGGACCATGTTGCTGCTCGGTTACGGCATCGACCCGGATATCCGTTCGAGGCGCGGCAGTGGCTCGATCAGGCGGCGGCCCAGGGCGACGAGGAAGCCTTGGTGACGATCCTCGACCTCGACTCCGCGATGCGCCAGGACGACCTTGCGGGCGTGGTGCCGGGCGCGCCCCAGGTGTCGGAGGAGTCCGACGCCGTCACGGCGTTGTCGACCGGCGCGTTCAGCCTGCGCGAGCGGCTCTTGGCGGCGTTGGACAGGCCGGCGCCGGAGGGAGCGCCGTTGCGCTACGGCGACATGGATATCCGGGAGGACGGCAGTCGGTTCCTGGTGCGCTTGGATGACGTTGGCACGGTTCGCGGCGTGTTCACGCCGGTCGCCGAAGGCGAGTATCGGGTCACCATCACCCTGCCCTAGCTGATCGCGATCGAAGACGTCGCCGGCACCCAGGCGGGTCATCTGAGAGCCGCTCCGAAAAGATGTTGAGTCTGGGGAGTCGGTTGTGACTCTATGGGTGGCAACCTTGTTGAGGAGGTTGCTTGATGTGGACGCCCGAACATCGTGCCGTGGCGGATCGTCGCGGTCTGCGTTATCCCAGCGATTTGAC
>SHVY01000053.1 GCA_009694045.1 Alphaproteobacteria bacterium
AGTTGCAGCTCGGCGGCGTCCTCGATCGTCACGATGCGCTCGCCGTGGTCGATCATCCGCGACAGCGCGTTCAGAAGCGTCGTCTTGCCGGCGCCGCCCGAGACGATGATGTTCAGCCGGCAGGCCGACGCGATCGCCAGAACCTCCGCCATTTCGGACGAAAGACTGCAGGTCTCGACCATCTTCTCCAGGGTGATGGGCCGCTTGGCGAACTTGCGGATCCAGATGAACGGTCCGTCCAGGGCCAAGGGCGGGATGATGATGTTGACGCGGCTGCCGTCCTCGAGCCGTGCATCGACCAGCGGATTCGACTCGTCGATGCGGCGATGGACCTTGGCGCAGATGCGCATGGCGATCGTCATGAAGTGCTGCTTGTCGCGTAAACTCACGTCGGTGAGTTCGAGCCGCCCGCGGCGCTCGACGTAGACCTGGTTCGGCCCGTTGACCATGATGTCGTTGATGGCGGGTCCTGCAGGAAGGGCTCGATCGGCCCCAGGCCCAGCATGTCGTGGATCATCAGCTCCTTGAGCTGATCTTCCTCGGCCCGGCTGAGTTCCAGGTTCAGGGACCGCGAGATCTCACCCGAGGCCGTCAGGATCTCGGCTTCAAGCTCCGAGCGCTCCATCCGAGCGGTCTCGGACATGTCAATGACTTCTATCAGCCGCCGCTGAGCGTCCCGCCGCACCGCTTCCAGCCGGTGATTGTGCCCGGCGAAGGGGACCACCGAGGCCGGCGTGGCGGAAGGAATCTGATACAGCGCCGCCAGGTCGTTCGTGGGTGCCCGCTCGGCCGTGGTCGAGCGCGCATGACGTGGTGCCCCCGTGGTGCCGACGGTGTCGTTGCCCGGGCGGCGCAGGCCGCGCTGGGTCGAGGCGAAGGCTTTGGAAGCCTAGCCGAAATCCTGCTTTTGAAACATTTTATTCCCCTTGGCGTTCGCGGATTGGCGCTTTAGTGCGCCGCTCCGACTTGGTAAACACAACTTTCGTGCCAACTCGGGCTCGCGGCCTTGATCGCCGCCGGAGCATGGTCCGTCAGATACTTGTCAACTATCTGATTCACCATCACAATCGGCATCTGCCGAGGCCCGATATCTGGGCCATCGAGGGCTTCCGCCAGGGCCGTCATCGGCGCCCGACTCGACCCAGGATGACGCTTCGCCGCCATCCCGAAATGGAACGGGCCGCGGATCCGGGTGGCGTTCACGTCGCCACCATCATCAGGAGAGCGGCCACCCAGGCCGCGATGAGCAGGGTGCCGGTCTTGGTCCCGGCGATCCGCTCGAACGCCCCGAGCATGCTGTCTGCCATGTGAACCCCTTGACTTGAAGCAACGTGGTGACTGTGTCTTTACGCTACGGCGTCCCAAGGGGCTGTGACGCCGGTCACGTTAATGTGGGAAGGGCGAAATCCGCGGAATCGACGGGATTTTGTCTAGCCGTCGAACACGATCACGCTGCGGGCCACCTCGCCCTGCTTCATCTCGGCGAAGGCCTCGTTGATCTGGGCCAGCTTGATGCGCCGGGAGATCATGTCGTCGAGCTTCAACTTGCCGTCGAGGTAGAAGTCCACGTAGCGGGGCATGTCGACCCGGAAGTGGTTCGACCCCATGTTCGAGCCTTGCAGTTTCTTGTCGTTGAGGAGGTCGGCCGCGTCCACCTCGATGGTTTGCCCCTCGGGTACCATGCCGATGATCGTCGCCGCGCCCGAGGCCCGCAGCATGCGGAACGCCTGCTCCGCGGTCTTCTTGAGGCCCAGCGCCTCGAAGCTGTAGGCGACTCCGCCACCGGTCATGTCCCGGACCGCCGCGACCGGGTCGACCGCCGCGGCGTTGACCACGTCGGTCGCGCCGAAGTGCCGTGCCAGGTTCAGCTTCGAGCCCTTGACGTCGACCGCGATGATGCGCCCCGCGCCGGCGATCGCCGCGCCGTTGATCGCCGAGAGCCCGACCCCGCCGCAGCCGATCACCGCGACCGTGCTGCCCACCTCGATCCGCGCCGTGTTGGTCACGGCGCCGAACCCCGTGGTCACCGCGCAGCCGATCAGGGCGGCACGGTCGAGCGGCATGTCCTTGCGGATCTTCACCAGGGCGTGCTCGTGGATCAGCATCTGCTCGGCGAACGACGACAGGTTGAAGAACTGCAGCATCGGCCGATCGGGCTGGCCGAGCCGCGGCGGCTGATCGTCGTCGCGTCCGGTCTCCGGGTTGGCGCAACTGAACGGCCGCCCCGTCGTGCAGTACTCGCAGTGGCCGCAGAACACCGACAGGCAGGTGATGACGTGGTCCCCGGGCTTCACGTAGCGGACCTCGGACCCGACCTTCTCCACCACCCCTGCCGACTCGTGACCGAGCACGACGGGCTTTTGCACCGCGTACAAGCCTTCGATGTAGTGCAGGTCGCTATGGCAGACGCCGACCGCCGCGGTCCGGATCAGGACCTCGTGCGACCTGGGATTGTCGATCCGCACGTCCTCGATGACCAACGGCTTCCCCACCTCGCGCAACACGGCTGCTTTCATGGTCTCGCTCCTTGGTTCATGGGCAACAGGGTAGGCGTCCCGGGTTGGACGAAAGAATGGCGGTCTTCCGGCTTGCGCCGTCCGCAGTTCGATAGGTTTGCCACCGCCCCAACGCCGCCGCGACCAGATGCGCCGCGCGATAGGTGCAGGCGATCTCCAGCATCCGGCCGTCCGGGGTTCCCAGTTGCAGCAGAACCCGGTCCTTCGCCTGCTCGTCCTCCAAGCCCAGGAACTGGGTGACCGGGTACGGCTCCTCGGTCGCGCGTCTGATCGACATGGGGGCTCCCTTCTTTCTCGCTCCCAATCTTGCCGCACACGGCCGGCACCCGTATATGGGTTTGACGTGAACTCGCGAAGAGAGGCTTCCGGTGGGGGATTTCGTCACGCTCTCCGAAATCCAGGCGTTCCTGACCATCGTCGCGATCGACATCGTGATGTCGGGCGACAACGCCATCATCATCGGCATGGCCGCCGCCGGGCTGGAGCCGCGGTTGCGGCGCAAGGCCATCGCGATCGGCATCATGGCCGCGACGGTCCTGCGCATCGCCTTTGCCGCGCTGACGGTTCAGCTCCTGTCGGTCATCGGCCTCACCCTCGCCGGCGGCCTGCTGCTGGTCTGGGTGTGCTGGCGGATGTGGCGCGAGCTGCGCACCGGACACGGGTCCGCCGCTAAGGGTGGCCCGGCGCAACCGGCCGAACCTAAGACCCTGCGCCAGGCCCTGTTGACGATCATCGTCGCCGACGTCTCCATGTCCCTGGACAACGTGCTGGCGGTCGCCGGCGCCGCCAAGGATCACCTGTGGATCCTGATCTTCGGGCTCGCCCTGTCGATCGCCCTGATGGGGATCGCGTCGAACTACATCGCCCGCGTGCTCGAACGCCATCACTGGATCGCGTACGTCGGCCTCCTGGTCGTGGTCTACGTCGCGGCCGACATGATCTGGCGCGGATTTCACGAGGTCGCCGCCGTGGCGGCGCTGTGACCCTCAGAACGCCGGGGGTGTGAAGCCGCTGGCGCCCAGTTCGGTCGCCAGCTCGCGCTTGACCCGGGACAGGGCCGCGTCGTCGTTCGCCTCGCAGCGGGCGACGACCACCGCCTGGGTGTTGGACGCGCGCAGCAGCCACCAGCCATCGTCGGTCCGCACCCGCACCCCGTCGATGTCGTTGACCCGGGCGCCCCGCGCCTTCAGCCGTCCGGCGATCTCGGCGATCAGGGGAAACTTGCGGTCCTCGTCGCAATCGAAGCGCAACTCCGGCGTGTTGACGACCCGCGGCAGGGCGGCCCGCCACTCCGCCAGGTCACGGCCCGTCCGCGCCAGCACCCGCAGCAGGCGCACCGCGGCGAACAGGGCGTCGTCGAACCCGTAATAGCCGTCGGCGAAGAAGATGTGGCCGCTCATCTCGCCGGCCAGAGGCGCCTTGGTTTCGGCCATCTTCGCCTTGATCAGCGAATGGCCGGTACGCCACATCAGCGGCTGCCCGCCCATGCGGGCGATCTCGTCGAACAGAACCTGGCTAGCTTTCACGTCGGCGATGATCGTGGCACCCGGGTGGCGTTGCAGCACCTCGGAGGCGAGGATCGCCAGAAGCTGATCGCCCCACAGGATATCGCCGTTGCGGTCGACCACGCCGATCCGGTCGCCGTCCCCGTCGAACGCGATCCCCAGGTCCAGCTTCTTCGCCCGTACCGTGTCGATCAACTGCTCCAGGTTCTTGGGCACCGTGGGGTCCGGGTGATGGTTCGGGAATCGCCCGTCGATCTCCGCGTTTAGGGCGACATGCCGGCCCGGCAACAGCGCGATCAGGCGGCTCATCGCCTCGCCGGCGGCGCCGTTCCCGGCGTCCCAGGCGGCGGACGGAACCGTGGCGACCTCGCCCAGCCCCTGGCGCAGCCGTGGCACATAGGCATCGAAGACCGGCCGATCGACCACCGAACCGGCACCGGTGGCGAATTCTCCCCGCGCCGCGATCTCACCCAACTCAGCGATGGCCGGACCATAGAACGGCCCGTGGCCCAGCATCATCTTGAAGCCATTGTGGTCGGGCGGGTTGTGCGAACCCGTCACCATGATCCCGGCATCCGCGCTGGTCTCAAAGACCGCGTAGTAGAGCATCGGCGTCGGACCGAGGCCGATGCGCCTGACCTCGATGCCGCTGGCCATCAAGCCCTGCACGACGGCCTCCGCCATCGCCGGCGAGCTCAGCCGGCCATCGCGGCCCACGCACACGGCACCGCCGCCGCCGCGACGCACGATGGTCCCGAACCCGCGTCCAATGGCGAAGGCATCCGCCGCGGACAGGGTCGAGCCGACGATTCCGCGGATGTCGTATTCCCGCAGAATGCTGCGATGAAAATCATGGCGCGTGTTCATTGGGCGGCCGTCATCAGCGGGGCTCGGGGCGCCCCTTTGGTTCCGCGACCCACACAGGTGTAGGTGAATCCAGCGGCCCGCATCGCGTCCGGCTCGTAGACATTGCGCAAGTCGACCAGCACCGGATTGCGCACCAGACCCTGGATCCTGGCCAGATCAAGCGCACGGAACTGGTTCCATTCGGTCAGGATCACGACGACGTCGGCGCCCGTGACCGCCTCGTAGGTATCGCCGCACCAGACCACGTTCGCCAGGAGTTTCCTGGCCTCGTCCATGCCTGCCGGGTCATAGGCTCGAACCGTGGCACCCGCCCCGGCCAGGGCGGGGATGATGGTGAGACTCGGCGCTTCCCTCATGTCATCGGTATTCGGCTTGAAGGTCACGCCCAGGATGGCGACGGTCTTGCCTCGGACCGTACCCCCCGCCGCGGCGACGATGCGCTCGGCCATGCCGCGTTTGCGTTCGTCGTTCACCGCCGCAACCGTCTCGACGATGCGCAGCGGCGTGCCGTAGTCGCGCGCGGTCCGGATCAGGGCGACGGTGTCCTTGGGGAAGCAGCTACCGCCGTAGCCGGGTCCCGGATGCAGGAACTTCCGCCCGATTCGGCCGTCGAGCCCGATTCCCTTGGCCACGTCATGCACGTCAGCGCCGACGCGCTCGCACAAATCGGCGATCTCGTTGATGAAGGTGATCTTGGTCGCGAGGAAGCTGTTGCTCGCGTACTTGATCATCTCCGCGGTCTCGCGCGTGGTGAACAGCACCGGTGTTTCGATCAGGAACAGCGGCCGGTACAGCGCGCGCATGACCTCCTGGGCACGGTTCGACTCGGTGCCGACGACGACGCGGTCGGGCCGCATGAAGTCGTTGATCGCCGATCCCTCCCGCAGGAACTCCGGATTCGACGCCACGTCGAAGTCCGCGTTCGGCCGGACCTCGCGAATGATCCGCTCGACCTCCCGCCCCGTGCCCACCGGCACCGTCGATTTCGTCACGATAACCGCATAGCCGGTCAACGCCTGGGCCACGTCGCGCGCCGCCTGGTAGACATAGCTCAGGTCGGCATAGCCGTCGCCGCGCCGGCTGGGCGTGCCGACCGCGATGAACACCGCATCGGCGCCGCGCACGGCATCCTTCGTCCCGGTGACGAACGTCAGCCGTCCGGCCGCGACGTTCCGCGCCACGAGGTCGGCAAGCCCCGGTTCGTAGAACGGAACCTGGCCTGCCGCCAGGGCCGCGACCTTCGCCGTATCCGTGTCGACGCAGGTCACGTCCACGCCGAACTCGGAGAAACAAGCGCCCGAGACCAGGCCGACGTAACCGGTTCCGATGATGACAATCCGCATGAACCCGCTTCCTTTGCCCTTCGCACGACGAGCATTTCCTGTCGTCGTTCGAAAATCCTACCAATCAACAACTTTAAGACAGCTTCATGACCCGACTTATAGCAGCGGTCATTGCCGGTACTCCATTGCATCCACACCGAACCGTCCTCGCGAAGGGAGGGGGACGCACGGGTCCGCCCGAATTTTCTCCCCTCCCCTCGCGGGAGGGGGCCAATCCGATCTCACCTGTTCGGAGCCGGTTAGATGCAGGTACGCAGGAACTGCATCAACTCGCCACGCAGGTCAGGCCGCGCCAGGGCGAACGCGACATTGGCCTTGAGGAATCCGGCCTTCGTGCCGCAGTCGAACCGAGTTCCGGTGAAGCGCACGCCGTGAAAGGGTGCCCCGCCAATCATCTTGGCCAAGGCGTCGGTCAGTTGAATCTCGCCGCCCGCCGTCGGTGATTGCCGTCCCAGGTGCTCGAACACCTCGGGCATCAGAATATAGCGGCCGATGATGCTGAGGTTCGAGGGCGCCTTGTCCGGCTCGGGCTTCTCCACCAGCCCCCGCACTTCGGTGATCCGACCGTCGTCGTTGATCGGGTCAAGCACGCCGTAGCGCCGGGTTTCGCTGCGCGGCACTTCCATCACCGCGACGACGTTCCCGCCGGTCCGTTCGTGCACATCCATGAGCTGACGCAGGCAGGGCGTATCGGAGAGCACGAGGTCGTCGGCCAGCATCACCGCGAACGGCTCGCCGTCCACGAGTTCGCGGGCGCACCACACGGCGTGTCCCAGGCCCAAGGGCTGTTGCTGGCGTGTGTAGGCGACCCGGCCCGGCCCCGGAAAACCCAGGACCGCAGCTCCTCGAGCTCGCGGGTCTTCTGGCGATCGAGCAGGGCCTGCTCCAGCTCGAAGGAGTAGTCGAAATGGTCCTCGATGGCACTCTTGTGCCGTCCGGTCACGAAGATGAACTGTTCGATTCCGGCGCGACTCGCCTCTTCCACCGCATGGTGGATCAGGGGCTTGTCGACCACCGTCAACATCTCCTTGGGCATCGCCTTGGTGGCCGGCAGGAACCTGGTTCCCAATCCGCCCACCGGAAAGACGGCTGTTCTGACGCGACGCGCCACCATGATGACCTTGCCTCGATTCGACCACCCCGGCCGCCGGCTGCAATTACGGGGCCGCGTTGCACTCAATGTTAGAGGTCACCGGTTAACGGGTCCCTCATGCGGGCCGGCGATGCCTCCCTTTTAGCACATCGCGGGCCTGATTGATCTTGGCTGCCAGGTAGTCGGAACCGCCTCGATCGGGGTGATTGGCGGCCATCAGGCGATGGTACGCCGCCTGAACGTCGGCCTCGCCGGCCTCAGCCCGCAGGCCCAGCACCGATCTGGCTTCGTCGGCGGTCATGATCGACGTTTCGGCCCTGCCATTCCCGGCATCGCGGCTCCGCCAGGTCGCGGCGTAGGGACCCCTGTCCAAAAACGATTCCACGAGTCGAGCGGCCGGTTCGTCATCCCTCAGGCACGCGAGGTAGAGGTCCACCAGCTCGGCTTCCGCGAGCGACGCGATGTCGCGCCCGGCGAACCGCCCCTTGAGAACGGTCCCCGCCATGGAGCTGCTGTCGTGGTCAAGGGTCATGCGGACGAAGGCCGTTTCCACGCTGGACGACTGCCCGGACGAGGACGCGCCGGAGCCGGGCCTTCCCATGCGCAGCACCTGCGACAGTCGGCCAAACCTCATCATCAGGAGAAGCGCGCCGAACAGCAGCGGTACGGCCGGCCCAAGCCGCCCCGTCACCAGCAGGTAGCCGGCCCCGGCGAGTGCCAGGACGATGAGAACCCGCTTCAGCCAGACCGCCAGGGTCCGGGCATTCGCCTTGGTGAGTTGGTGGATGACGACCAGGACGGCAATCAGCAATCCGACGCCGAACAGCAGGTTGCTCATGCGTTCCCTTGGCCCTCCGAGGGCCCCGGCAATTCCAGGATGCGACTGAGGCGTTTCGCCTCGCCGCCGACATGGGCGCCATGATCGGCCAAGGCCTGGCGACCTCCCGCGGCGAACGCCGCGACCGCGCCCAGAAGCTCACGAAGCTGGTTGGCGCTGCTCCCATCGAACGGGCAGTAGGCGCCCCCCGACACCCTGGCGATCTGCTTGAAGCCGTCGGCCGCCACCGGATCACGCCCCTCATGGAAGACGAAGATCGGGACCCCCAACATCCCGAGGCGGCCCGCGTCGCCGCACAGCTCGTCCACGTCCTCTTCCAGGGCGTCGCCGACTAACACCAGGGCGTTGACCTTGCGCTTGCCCGTTTCCTTGATCGCGTGGCGCAGCACCCGGCCGATCTGGGTGCGGCCGCCCTCGCATGACACGGTCGCCATGGCCTTGACCAAGGTGGCGGCATCGCCGGCCCAGCGCGAAGCCCGGCACTCGCCGAACCCGCGGTAGAAGACGAGCTGAACGTCGAGGCCTCCGAGACCCTGGCTGACCACGAACATCTCGCCCTGCAAGCGGCGGGCGTGGTTCCACGTCGGCTGCCGGCTCGCGGTGGCGTCGAGGGCGAAGATCAGCCGCCCCCGCCCCGCCCCGGCGTTCGTCGTCGCCCGCAACGCGACATCCCGCAGGAACGCATCGACCTCGCCGGGTCTGGTGGTGACGGGATTGCGCCCCTGGGTCATGGCTGCGGCGAACGACGGCGCCCCTACGCCGCTTGGTTGAGTGTCATGGTCCGCTGCACGGCGGGGCGCATCGCGACGGCATCGCGAACCCGGGCGATGTTGGCATAGGCGCCGATGGGCTTCAGCTCGGTCGGATGCCAGCCCGCGAGCATGAAGAGGAACAGGTCCGCGGTGGTGACGGCGTCGCCCGAAAGGTACTTGGACTTGCCCAGTCCGGCGTCGACGATCCGCAACACCGCGTCCAACTTCTGGCCAGCCTTGGCCTTTATCCTGGGCGCATCCATGGGGTCCGTCGAGAGGCGATCGCTGTAGAAGTACGCCAACATCGTCTCCTGCCAGGTGTTGGTCAGATACACCATCCACTGGACGTAGGGACCCCGCGCCCGGGCGTCGAGCTTGGGCGCCAACCCTGCCCGCGGATGCAAATCGGCGAGGTACATGGCGATCGCCGCCGTCTCGATGATCACCTGGCCGTCGTGGACCAGGGTGGGAACGCGCCCATGCGGGTTGAGCTTCAGATACTCGGGGTCCCGGGCGTCGCCGGAGATATCGACGGGTACGAACGTATAGGCCGCCCCTACTTCCTCGAGGACGATGTGGGGCAGGACGCTGGCGCTGCCGTGCGAGCCATACAATCGAAACATGAACCACTCCAGGTGTCCGTTGAGATCGCCCGATGATCCGCGTCCCACCGCGCCCCTGTCAATCGACCAGTCCCATGCGGCGCCCATAAGCCTAGGTGCCAAGACCAGCGTCTTGGGTCGTGGAAGACAACGGCTATCCCGCCTTGCCACTGCCAACAAAGCGGTTTCTACGGGGACCTCTTTCGGCTTTCTGGCACTTCGGCAAGATGGTACCGTTCCAGTCGAGGCCTTGAGCCTTGGGGAAAGTCGAGCGATAGGGGGGCGTCGAGATGGCAAGCAGCAGCGGTTCTGGACACACGCCGGGGGGCGATACCGCCGAAGACGTGAAAACCTTGCACGGCATGGGCTATGCCCAGGAGTTGCTGCGCCGGATGGGCGGCTTCTCGAATTTCGCGATTTCTTTCTCGATCATCTGCATTTTGTCCGGCGGCATCAACTCGGTGGCGCAGGGCGTCAGCGGCGTCGGCGGGGGCGCGCTCGGCATCGGCTGGATCGTCGGCTGCGCCTTGACGATGTTCTTCGCGCTCGGCATGGGACAGATCGCCTCGGCCTATCCGACCGCCGGCGGTCTCTACCATTGGGGATCGATCCTCGGCGGCCGCTGGTGGGGATGGGTCACGGCTTGGCTCAATCTTCTCGGCCTCATCACCGTGCTCGGCGCCATCAACGTCGGCACTTACTATTTCTTCATCGGGTCGTTCGCGGGGATGCTGGGGATCGAACCGACATTCGCCACCCAGGTGATCTTCATGATCATCGTCACGGGCAGCCAAGCTCTCTTCAACCACCTCGGCATCAAATTGACGACGAAGCTGACCGATTTCAGCGGCTATTTGATCCTCTTTGGTGCCGCTGCCCTCGCGCTCGTGCTGTTGGCGTTCGCGCCAAGTTGGGATTTCTCGCGTCTCGTCACCTTCACGAACTACAGCGGCGACGCCGGCGGTGGCGTGTGGCCGCAAAGCGACAGCTTGATCTACCTGTTCTTGCTGGGCTTGCTGCTGCCGATCTACACGATCACCGGCTACGACGCCTCGGCCCACACGTCCGAGGAGACAGTCGGTGCCTCGCGCAACGTGCCGCGAGGCATGATCCACTCGGTCCTCTGGTCAGGATTGTTCGGCTGGCTGTTCCTCTCCGCCTTCGTGCTCGCCATTCCCGACATGAATGCCGCCGCCGCGCAAGGCTGGAACGTCTTTTTCTGGACCATGGACCAGGTGGTGCCGTCGAGCATCAAGAACATCCTCTACCTCGTGATCCTGGTTTCGCAGTATCTGTGTGGCCTGGCCACGGTGACCTCCGCCTCGCGGATGATCTTCGCCTTCTCGCGCGATGGTGGACTGCCCTTCTCGGGAGCTCTGAAGAAGGTCAGTCCAACCTATCGCACGCCGGTCGCCGCGATCTGGGTCGCCGCGGCGCTGGCGGTTCTCTTCACCGCCTACACCCCGATCTATTCGACCATCGTCTCGGTCACCGTGATTTTCTTGTACATTTCCTACGGCGTTCCGATCGCGCTTGGATTGCTGGCATACAAAAAGACCTGGACGAAGATGGGACCGTGGGACCTCGGCGGTACATTCCGCATCGTCGCGGTGATGTGCATCCTCATCGATGTCCTGATCTTCTACATCGGAGTGCAGCCGCCGAACGACAAGGCCTTGTGGATTACCGCGGCCTTCGTCGCGATCACGCTGGCCGTCTGGTTCGGGTTGGAACAGCGCCGATTCCAGGGTCCGCCGATCGGCGACCAGATCACCAAGCGCCAGGTGGATATCCTGGCCGCCGAAAAAGCGGTCGGCGAAAAGGCGCAGTAAGACCGGACGCACGGAACGGCGAACGCCGGGGTCGGTCGCGGCCCCGGCGTTTCGCTTGCTGGGAGGAAGCATGACCGCGATCGATCCCAAGACCCTCCGGGGCAACTGGAACTATCCGACCACCGTGAAGTTCGGACCGGGGCGCATCGCCGAGCTGGCGGAGGCCTGCCGGGGCCTGGGCATGACCAGCCCGCTCCTGGTCACCGATCCCGGCCTCGCCCAGCTGCCGATGGTCGCCGCCGCGATCGCCGCCAACGGCACGGCGGGTCTGCCGACCGGCCTCTTCAGCGCGTTGCGCGCCAACCCCGTCGGTCGCAACGTCGAGGACGGGGTCGCCGCCTTCAAGCGGGGCCGGCACGATGGCGTCATCGCCTTCGGCGGCGGCAGCGCGCTCGACGTCGCCAAGGCGGTCGCCCTCATGGTCGCCCAGACCCGCCCCCTGTGGGATTTCGAGGACGTCGGCGACTGGTGGACCCGGGTGAACGCTGCGGCCATGGCCCCGGTCGTCGCCGTGCCCACCACGTCCGGCACCGGCTCCGAGGTCGGCCGCGTCTCCGTCATCACCGACGAATCGATTCACGTGAAGAAGCTGATCTTCCACCCGCGCATGATGCCCGCGGTGGTGATCGACGATCCCGAGCTCACGGTCGGCCTGCCGCCGCACATCACCGCCGCGGTCGGCATGGACGCGCTCTCCCACAACCTGGAAGCCTACTGCTCGCCCGTCTTCCATCCCCTGGCCGACGGCATCGCCCTCGAGGGCATGCGGCTGGTGCGCGACTGGCTGCCCCGCGCGGTCGCCGACGGCCGGGATGTGGCCGCCCGGGCCTACATGATGGCGGCCTCCACCATGGGGGCCACGGCCTTCCAAAAGGGCCTGGGGGCCATGCACGCGCTCTCCCACCCCATCGGCGCGAACTTCGATACCCACCACGGCCTGACCAATGCGGTGGTGATGCCCTATGTCCTCGCGTTCAATCGCGGCGCGATCGCCGATAAGCTCACAGCCCTCGCCCGCTACCTCGGCCTCGTCCAGCCGTCGCCGGCGGCGGTCATCGACTGGGTCCTGGAGCTGCGCCGAACCATCGGCATCGCCCACACCCTGAAGGACATCGGCGTCGGCCCCGAGCACGCGGACCGCATCGCTCCGCTCGCCCTGAAGGACGCGTCCGCCGGCACCAATCCGATCCCGCTCGACGTCGGCAACCTGACGCGGTTGTTCCACGACGCGGCCGAGGGAAATCTGGGCTGATGTCCCGCTTCCCCGTGCCGAAGGTCCTGCGCCGTGCCGATCAGCGGGTCGTTCCCTGGCGCAACGGTCAAGGCACCACCCGCGAGGTCCACGTTGCCCCCGGCCCGTCGCCGGATCGCTTCGCCTGGCGGGTCAGCATCGCGACCATCGACCGACCAGGGCCGTTCTCCCCCTACCCGGGCGTCGATCGCACGATCATGCTGATCGACGGGGCGGGCATGATCCTTGCGGTGGACGGGATTGCTCAGCGGATCGAGGAACGCTTTCTTCCGTTCGGGTTCCGGGGGGAATCGACCGTGGTCTGCACCCCGCTCGGCGGCCGCATCCACGATTTCAACGTGATGACCGACCGAACCCTCTGTTCCACCCGGGTCGCCGTCAGCCGGTTGGCCGAGGGCGAAACGCGATCGCGCCCCGCCCCCGGGTCCGGCCTGCTCGCCTGCCTCACGGGCAAGGTGACCGTCGCCGGCGCGGACCCGATCGCCCTCGGCCCCTGGGATTGCCTCCTGTTCGATGGCCGGGAGGACGCCGACGTCACGCTAACGGCGGTGACGAACGCCACCCTGGTTCTGGCCGCCATGGACCGGCGGGGGGCGGCATGAAGGCCGGCGCATCGCGGATCCTCGCGCGCCTCGCGGACTTGGCCTCCGGACCGCCTACCGGGGCCACGGCCTCGCCGCCGGGGATCTACCACGATCCGGAGATCCACGCCCTCGAACGCCGCGCCATCTTCGCCCGAGAATGGCAATGCGTTGGTCTGGCCGCCGAGATTCCGCACCCTGGGGACTACCTGGACTTCTCGCTCGACGACCAGCCGATCTTCGTGGTCCGGGGCGAAGACCTTTCGATCCGCGGCTTTTCCAACGTCTGCCTGCATCGCTGCATGCGCCTGGTCGCCGGTCGCGGCACGGCCAAGAAGATCGTCTGTCCCTACCACGCCTGGACCTACGACCTGGAGGGCCGACTCCACGGCGCGGCGCACATGGCCCGCACGCCGGATTTTAAGGTCGCGGGCCACGCCCTTCCCACGATCCGAACCGAGGTTTGGGACGGCTGGATCTTCGCGACTCTCGACTCCAAGGCCCCCGCCCTCGGCGATCGGCTGGCACCCCTCGCCGCGATCGTCGGCCCCTACCGCATGGCGGATTACATTCCCTTCGCGGCACAGGATCACGTCTGGGCGACGAACTGGAAGATCCTCACCGAGAACTTCATGGAAGGCTACCACCTCCCCGTCGCCCATCGGCGGACGGTCGGAGCGTGGTTCCCGGCCGACGACACCGGGTTCCCGGCCGAGAGGTTCGAGGCCTTCACCTATCAGACGTTCATCAAGGACGATAACGCGACCTACGGCCGCGCCCATCCCGACAACCCGCGACTCAAGGGCCGCTGGCGCTCCACGTCGGTGATGCCGACGATCTATCCCGCCCTGATGTACGTCCTCGCGCCGGACCACATGTGGTACCTGTCCCTCCGGCCCAAGTCGGTGGACGAGGTGCACGTCCGCTTCGGCGCGGCGCTGGCGCCCGAAGTCCTCGCGGCCCTCCCGGACAGGGAGAGCTATTTCAGGGAGACCGTGGACTTCTTCGACCGGGTGAACGCCGAGGACAAGGTCATCGTCGAGGCGATTCACCAATCGACCAAGGCGCCCCTCGCCGCCTCCGGTCGCCTCTCCTGGCTGGAGCGCGAAATCCACGACTTCCAGGGTTACCTCAGCCGCCGCCTCGGTACCGCCTGACGCATCTCCCCCTCCCCAGCGCCGGGGAGGGAGACCTAATGCGCCATCAACACCGGCAATTCCGCCGCCGTCAGGATGTACTGGGTGGCGCCGCCGAAGATCATCTGCTTCAGCCGGCTCTGAGTGTAGGCCCCCTTGACGAGAAGGCCGGCGGACAACGACTTGCACTCCGCCAGAATCGTCTCGCCGACCGATCGGCTGCCGGCATCCACGTCCTTGGCTTCGGCGGGGATGCCGTTGATCTTCAGCGTGCGGGCCAGTTCGGATGCCTCGGGCCCGGTGACCGACCCACCCTTGACGGTCACCACCACCACCCGCTCCGCCTGCGCCAGGAACGGCATGGAGAACGCCACGCAACGCGCCGTTTCGGTGCTGGCGTTCCAGGCGATGACGATGGGTCCGCCCAGGGATGCAGGGGCCTTGGGCGGGGCCAACAGCACCGGCCGGCCGCTCTCGAACAGCGCCGCCTCGACGAACGCGAGCGACAGCGCCGCGTCGTCCTTGCACGGCCGGCCGACGCAGATCAGGTCGAAGATCCGGCCATAGCTGCCCACGACCTCGCTCGCCTGCATCGCGCCGTCGTCGCGCCAGGCCGCGGCCACTCCACCGCCGGAGCCGTCAAGGCCGCCGACGGGAATGCCATGTTCCGTCATGAAAGCGTTGAATTGCGCCCGGGCGCGGTCGCGCCGTTGCTGCTCCTCGCGCTCCAGGCCGGCGACCAGTTCGGTCGGCACCACCCCGCCGCCGCCCATGCCGCCGCCGAAGCCGCCGGTGATGATCATCGGCGAGCCCATCCCCGGATAGAAACACTCCATGAACCCGCCGAATTTCTCCGCCGCCAGCTTCGCGGTCGCCAACACCGGACCGGCTGTGTCCCCATCACCGACCGCGACGAGAATGGTCTTCATCAGCCCCAAGCTCCCTGTCCTGTTCTCGTTGCCCAAGACGCTAACATGAATGACCGCTAAGCGATCAACCCGGTTTCGTATGGCGCGGTACGGGCGGGTCTCGGACCCGCCCGTACACCCGCCCCTACGCCAACGGCATGATCGAACCGCCCAAACCTTCGCGGGCGAGGGCCGAACCACAGGATCGGTCACATCATCTGCTACCCACACCCCGAGCGGACATCGCTTGCTCATGCCCGCACGGGGTGGCAGTCTCTGCTCGACAAGCTGCTCATCCGGTGGATGCCGACCAAGATCAAGATGGCTTCCGAGAAGCGAACACACGGGGAATTCCGAACGACTTGGGCGGCCATGCACACAACACGGCGGCTCATGAGCCGCGTACTGCTGGCGATGGGGCTGCTCATGCTGCCGGGGATGGTTGATGCCGAGACGGTGATCGAGCGGATTCCGACGCAATATATCGCGGCGTTGGGTGATCCGGGTGCGACCTCCGGAATCGGAGCAGAGTCGTGGGGTCTGTGGCGCTTGGATCCGGGTCCTCGGGGAGTACGGCTGAGCGGCTATGCGACATTGAAGGCCGAAGGGGGTGTCGCGCCAGCGCAGTGGCAATTCGACGGTTCAGACTGGTGGTTGGAGGAGCATGGCCTGATCATGGAGCAGCCAGAGTTCCCAATTCCTCCTGGCAGATACGTCGTCACGGGCGGCCGCGAGGTAACCGCCATTCTGACTGTTCATCCCAAAGGCAATGACGGTATCCAGCATTGGGAACTCGACAAAGGCGCCACGCTCCATGATGTGACGCACTTGCGATGCCGCTCCGCGCGGTACACACCGGCGGCGGGCGGCAATTCCTGCTCTCCTGCCGCGGCGCGAATGACTGCCTTTCCAGTCGCTCCAGGTGGACCGATGCCCCCAGTCGAGGGCTGCAATAAGCAAGACTACGAAGTTCTCATCGTGATTGGCACGGCAGTGGAAAGTTGATTGCGGCGGACCACGGGATGAGAGTCCCTCTGGGGGTTCGGCCCGACGGATCGTGAACGATCCGTCGGAATCGAACCACTAGGGCGGTTTCGAGGATGATTTGCTTCCATCCGGTCCCGCGTTATTCCATGTGAGGCCGCCGTGGGCCGACCTGATCCGTTCGCGGTTCGAGGCATCCCCTCACCCGAACGTGACGCTCGCCTCCCCAAGCCCATCCACGGCGATGACCACGTGTTCGCCGGGCGCGGCCATATGCGCCCGCACCATGCTGCCGGTCTGCACGATGGCGCCCGCCGGGATGCCGCGACCGCGCGCGGCGAGCGCGCCGGCCAGCCAGGCGAGCGCCGCGAACGGATGGCCGAGCACGTCCGCGCCCCGGCCCTCGCCGACCGCCTTCCCGTTGACGATGGTGCGCGCGCGGATCGCCACCAGATCGAGCGCCCGCCAGTCGGTGTTCTCGGGCCCCAGGACGCAGCCCCACTGAAAGAAGTCGTCGGCGATGAGCGCCGCGGCATCGAGGCCGTGGTAGTCCTGATAGCGGTCGTCGACGATCTCGATCGAGGCCATGCACGCCGCCACGTGATCGGCGACGTTGGCCGCGGTGAACGGCCCACCCCCCGGACCCAGATCGCGTCCAAGCCGTACCGCGATCTCGCACTCGCAGCCGACCCGCAGGAAATCGCCGTGCCGCAGCTTGGCGGGGCCGCGCATGATCCGGCCGGCCAGGATGCCCCCGTAGCACGGATGGTCGACCCCGACGAAGTGCTGCATGGTGGGCGTGGTGCAACCGATCTTGAACCCGGCCAGGCGTCCCCCCTGGTCGCCCGCCTGCTGGCGGTGAACCGCTTCTTGAATGGCGTAGGCATCGAGCTCGCTGCGTGGCCGCATCGGGCCGGGGAGAAATCCGATGGCCTGGCGATCGCGGCGCATGCGCAGCAGCGTCGCCGCCGCGCCCTCGATCTCCGCGCTCCCCATGGTCATACCTCCCCCTCCTCCAGCGACAGCAGCGCCGCGTTGCCCCCCGCCGCGGTGGTGTCCACGGATACGGTCCGTTCGGTCGCGAACCGGTGCAGGTAGTGCGGGCCGCCGGCCTTCGGCCCGGTCCCCGACAGCCCCTCGCCGCCGAACGGCTGGACCCCCACCACCGCGCCGACCATGTTGCGGTTGACGTAGACGTTGCCGACCCGGGCGCGGGCGACGATGCGGTTCACCGTCTCCTCGATCCGGCTGTGGATGCCGAGGGTGAGCCCGTAGCCGGTGGCGTTGATCGCATCGACCACGGCGTCGATCCGATCGCCCGCGAACGGGACGACGTGCAGGATGGGTCCGAACACTTCCCGTTCCAGCACACCGATATCGGCGATCTCGAAGGCCGCCGGAGCGACGAAGCTGCCGTGCTCGGTTGCTTCTCCCAGGGGCGATTGCGCGATCCGCCGCCCGTGCCGCGCCAGCGCCGTCGTGTGCGCACCCAAGACGGTGCGCGCCGCCTCGTCGATCACCGAACCCACGTCGGTTCGCAGCAACCCGGGATCGCCCACCACGAGCTCCGCCATCGCCCCCGCCAACAGATCGAGCACCCGCGGCTTGATGTCGCTCTGGACGAACAGCACCCGCAACGCCGAACAGCGCTGTCCCGCGCTGTTGAAGGCGGACAGGATGGCATCGCCCACCACCTGTTCCGGCAGGGCGGAGGAATCGACGATCATGGCGTTCTGGCCGCCGGTCTCCGCGATCAGGGCCGGGATGGGTCCCTGGCGGGCGGCGAGCGAGCGATTGATCGCCCGGGCGACTTCCGTCGATCCCGTGAAGGCCACGCCGCCGATCCGCGGATCGGCGACCAGGGCCGCCCCGACCTCGCCGCCACCCGGGACCAACTGCAGCGCCGCCCGCGGCACGCCCGCCTCGTGCAACAGGTCGACCGCGAATCCGGCGATCAGCGGGGTCTGCTCCGCCGGTTTCGCGAGAACGCCGTTGCCGGCCGCCAGGGCGGCGGCGATCTGCCCGGTGAAGATCGCCAGCGGGAAGTTCCACGGGGCGATGCACACGAACACCCCGCGCCCTACGAGCCGAAGGTTGTTGCGCTCCCCGGTGGGACCCGACAGCGGGGTGGGGTCGGCGAAATCGCGGCGGGCCTGGGCCGCGTAGTAGCGGCAGAAGTCCACGGCCTCCCGCACCTCGGACAGGGCATCGGGCAGGGTTCGGCCCGCCTCGCGCACGATCATGGTCATCGCCGCCTCGGTCCGCGACTCCAGAAGGTCCGCGGCCCGCAGCAGGGCCGCCGCCCGCTCCTGGGCCGGCGTGTCGTTCCACGATGCCGCCCGCGCCAGGGCGCCCGCGATCGCCGCCGGATCGGCCTCGACGACTTGTCCGACGATCCGGCGGCGATCGGCCGGGTCGCGAATGTCCCTGGGGGCCGAGCCGCTGCCAACCGCCTTGGCGACCCAAGGGTCCGCGGCCGCGCGTGCCATGCCCAGGGCGAGCGTCGCCAAGGTCTCCGGATCGCTGAGGTCTTGGCCCTTCGCGTTCGTCCGCTCGGCCCCGTAAAGGTTCGCGGGATGCGGGATGCGCGGGTGCGGCTTCGCGTCCAGGGCGCGGATGCCGGCGACCGGGTCGGCGACGATCGCGCCGATCGGCTGCCGCTCGTCGACGATGCGGTTGACGAAGGAGGTGTTGGCGCCGTTCTCCAGCAGCCGGCGTACGAGATAGGCCAGAAGGTCCTCGTGGCTACCGACCGGCGCGTAGACGCGGCATGGATGCCCGGGGACGATCTGCTCGTACAGCGCCTCGCCCATGCCGTGCAGGCGTTGGAACTCGAAGTCGGTCCGCTTGCCGGCGATCTCTAGGACCGCGGCCACCGTATGGGCGTTGTGGCTCGCGAGTTGCGGGTAGAACGCCGCGCGGTTGGCGAACAACCGCTTGGCACAGGCGAGGTACGCCACGTCGGTCGAACCCTTGCGAGTGTAGACCGGATATCCCGGCAAGCCTCCCTCCTGGCTCCGCTTGATCTCGGTGTCCCAGTAGGCACCCTTGACCAGGCGGACAGGGATCCGCCGCTTGTGGCGCCGCGCGAGGTCGGCGAGCCAGTCGATCAGGGCCGGCGCCCGTTTCTGATAAGCCTGGACCGCCAGACCCAGGCCATCCCACCCGGCCAGGCGAGGGTCGCCGGCGAGTGCCTCCAGGATGTCGAGCGACGGGTCCAGCCGCGCCGCTTCTTCCGCGTCCACCGTCAAACAAACGCCTTCTTCGCGCGATATCCGGCCGAGCTCGGCCAGGCGGGGGACCAATTCCGCGGCAATTCGGTCCGCCTGGGCCAGTTCATAGCGGGGATGCAGGGCCGAAATCTTGACGGAAATCGACGGTTCGGCGAACACATCGCCCCCCTTCGCCGCCGCCCCAATCGCCGCGATCGCCGCCGCATAGGCCTCGAAATAGCCCTCCGCGTCGGCCATCGTCCGGGCCGATTCTCCAAGCATATCATAGGAATGGCGGTAGCCTTTCGCTTCCGCCGGCAAGGCCCGCTCCAGCGCCTCGGCGATGGTCCGCCCCAGCACGAACTGGCGGCCCAGAATGCGCATCGCCTGGCGGATGATCGGCTCCCCGCTCCGCGCCACCAACCGGCCCAGCCAGTTAGATCTATCATCCTGATTCAATGAGACAATTCGACCAGTCAGCATAAGTCCCCAGGTCGAAGCGTTGACGAACATCGATTCGCTCGCCCTCAACCGCTTCTCCCAATCCGGCAAGGAAATCTTATCGCGAATCAGCCGATCCTTGGTTTCGGCATCGGGAATCCGCAGCAAAGCCTCCACGAGGCACATGAGGACCACGCCCTCTTTGCTGGACAGATCATAGGTTTGCAGAAACGCGTCGAGCCCCCCTGCCCCGCGACGGGACGCGCGCACCCGAGCCACCAAGTCCGCCGCCCGCCGCGAAATCTGGTTCGACACGGTCGGCGGGAAGGCCGCTTTCAGCTAGCATCCGATCGACACAGGCGTCCTCGTCGGCCCGATAGAGGGCGCGAACAGCGGTCCGCAGGGGCGAAACAGCGGGCGATGAGGCCGCGTAGACGAAGCGCTGTGGCTTGGTCGGCATGGGCCGCGTACGATAGGGCCGCGGTGCGTTAGGGAAAAGGCTCGATCGACATAGTACGCTTTGTGTGAACCCGAAGCTGGGTTAATAATAATCCGCAAGGGGAGCATGGTCGGTCGATATGGCCCAGGACGTCGTTTCGAGCTTGAAGAACGTTCGCTTGGTCGAGAATCTCGCGCCCGATGCGCTCGCACGCCTGGAGAAACAGTGCCGCTGGCGCCGCTATGCCGCCAGCGAACAGATCCTCGATCGCGATGACGAAAATCGGGACGTCATGTTCGTCGTCGAGGGCCGTGTGCGGGTTGTCAATTATTCGCTCTCCGGTCGGGAAGTGTCGTACGCGCTGATCCCGAACGGAGGTTTCTTCGGCGAGTTGGCGGCGATCGATGGTCAACGTCGCTCGGCGAGCGTCGTCGCCGCCGAGAAATGTCTCCGGCCATGGTTCCACCTCAAGTGTGGAGTGGGCCCTTCGGGGCGGACAGGAGTCAGGCTGCTGATTTGACCGTCCTTTGGGTGTGTTGATCCTCGAACTGTTGTGGGCTCAGGTAGCCGAGTGCGGAGTGGAGCCTACGGCTGTTGTAGACCTCGTCGATGAAGCGGGGAAGGTCTTCGGCGACCTCGATGAAGGTCTCGTAGGCCATCGGATAGTCGGCCTCGAC
>SHVY01000054.1 GCA_009694045.1 Alphaproteobacteria bacterium
TGGTCGCGGACGCCTCAGGCGTCGTTGGTCGCGGACGCCTCAGGCGTCGTTGGTCGCGGACGCCTCAGGCGTCGTTGGTCGCGGACGCCTCAGGCGTCGTTGGTCGCGGACTTCGTGACGCCGCTGAGCGCGTCGAGCACGGTGTCGAGCAGGCGGCGGTCCCACACCCGGCGGCGGCCGAAGTGCAGCGGCGCCGGCAGGATCCCCTCCGCCACCAGGCGGTTGAAGGTCGAGATCGACAGGCCGACGTACTGGGCCGCCTGGTCGCGGTTGAGGCCGCGCGGATGCAGGTTGGCGGCGAGGCGGCGAACCTTCGCGACCTTGCGGGTCCAGGCGGTGATGATGTCCCGGTCGGACTGGGCGGGCTCCACCGTCGGGGCGGGCTCGGCGGGAAGCGCCGCCACCGCGACCGGCGCCTTCGGTTCGGGCATCAGGGCCAGGAGGCTCGCGGCCGGCTCGGTATCACCCAGGACCGGACGCATGACCGGCCGGGTGATCAGGCTGGCGAGGATGGCCTCGGTCGCACCCTGATCGCCGCCGGAACGCTCGATCGGGGCGTAGGACGCCTCGTCCAACATGCCGTCGTCGTGCACCATCTGCGGGCTCATCGCCGGCCGGGCCGCACCCTTGCGGGCCAACAGCGAACTCTCCAGGACGCGAACTTCACTTTGCGCATCGCGCTCATGTCTGACATCCCCTTGTTCAATCGAAACTACTGGGCCGCGCGGCGGCCGAAGGTGCCGGCGGTCTGCGCCATCGCGGCGAACCCCGGCACGTCCGCGGTGGCGTCATGGCGTCCGAACGTCGGGCGCTCGTGCGCCACGTACAGCGGGACCGGGCGCGGCTGGATCTTCTGCAAGCGCGCGTTCAAGTACGTCCACAGCTCGGCGATCTCGACGGTCGAGCGCGACCCCGCATCGCATTCCATGACGGTGCGGCCATCGATCATCGAACTGGCGAAATCGGTGCGGTGGTGGATCGTCGTCGGCGCCACCGTGCCGTGCTGCGACAGGGCGATGGCGGCGTCGCTGGTGATGCGCGCACGGGGCGTCGCATCGTTGACGACGAACACCAGCGGCTTGTTCCGGCCTTCGACGATGTCCAGGGTCGCGCCGACGGCGCGCAGATCGTGCGGGCTCGGGCGGGTCGGGATCACCACCAGATCGGCGTAGGCGACGACGTTGCGAATGGTGGAGGTGACCGCCGGCGGCGTGTCGATCACGACCAGGCGAATGCCGCGCGCACGCAGCTCCTCGAGATCGGCGAACAGGCGCTGGACCGTTGTCTGGACGAAGACCGGGGCTTCCGCCGTACGGGCGTTCCACCAGGCGGCAAGGCTGCCTTGCGGATCCGTATCGATCAGGGCGACCGGGCCGTGGCCGGCCAGTTCGGCCTGCACCGCGACATGGCCCGACAACGTCGTCTTGCCGGAGCCGCCCTTCTGCGAGGTGAAGACGATGACGCGCATCGACGACAACATGGTGTTCTCCTTTCGGTAGTCCCGCCGCCTTGCCGGGTTGGCTTCAGGCCGGTAGCTTTGCGCCCCGCCGTTTCCGACGGTTTGCCGTTTCGTTGGCACCCTGCGACGGGCCGGATCGATGCTTGGTCCGTTTCCCGTCGTCGCCAATAACCCTATCTCCTGGCCGCGCGGCCCGCAGTGACCGGCATCACACTCGGCCGGATTCGCGACGCGAGCGGCTGCAAGATAAGGAGAGTCGTGAAGCCGCTCTACCCGCGGACGTAGCAGACGAGGCCGACCATCGCGAAGAAGGCGCCGGCGATCAGGTACTCGATCGCGCTGGCGTTCACCGCCAGGCTGACCACGGGAGAGAGCAGGTTGGACACCGCCAGGCCGAACGCGCTACCGGCGAGGGCCGGACCCACGACGAACCCCATGGCCGACGCGAAACCGCTCAGGGCGAGCGCCAGGAGCAGCGAACTCAGCCGCCCTGTCCGGCGCTGGCGGCGACGCTCCGCATAGTTCGCCTTGTGGACGTTGTTGCTGGCGAGCTCATACGCGTGTTCCGCGTCGATGACACAGCCCTGGACCGACTTCGCATAAACGTTTGACACCGTCGTAACTCCTCTTCGGTAACCCCGCTGCCTGGCCCCCCTGCCAGGTCGGTGGCTTTGCGCCCCGCCGTCGCCGACGGTTTGCCTTTTCGTGATCGCCGGGGAGCGATTGCTGTCCACGCTCCTTTCCTGTTGCCGGTAACCATAGATGCAAACTCGCCCATATGCTGTGACGGGTGTCACAGAGCGCCACGAAATCAATGGGTTAGACGACGTTAGGGATGTCGTGACCGACCCGCCACGATGGCCGGCGCTACGCGGAGCTGAGGCCGCCGCGCAGCATGGGCAGGATCCGGGCATGGAGGGCGGGATCGCCGCAGGCGAGCACCAGGCCGCCGCCGGCCGCCGAGCCGCCCCGCCAGTCGGTGACGGCGCCCCCGGCGCCCTCGATCAGGGGCATGCAGCCCTGGATGTCCCACGGCGCCAGGTCGCCCTCGATCACCACGTCGAGCAAGCCGTGCGCGACCATGCAGTAGCTGTAGCAATCGCCGCCGGAACGAACCAGGGCGGCCCGATCGCGCACCGCCTCGAACGCGGCGCGCTCGGGGCCGGGCGTGAACATGTTGACGGTGGTCATGCCGAGCCGGGCCGTGGACAAGTCGGGGCACGCGCGGGTGCGAAGCCGCCGGCCGTTGAGGAAGGCCCCGTCGGGGCCGCCGACGAAACGCTCGCGGGTGTAGGGCTGATCGACGATGCCAAGCACGGGCCGGCCGCGTTCGTTGAGGGCGATCAGGGTGCCCCAGGTCGGGAAGCCGGTGATGAACGCTTTGGTGCCGTCGATCGGGTCGATCACCCAGGTCAGGTCCGCATCGGCGCGCTCCGCGCCATGCTCCTCGCCGATCACGCCATGATCGGGATGGGTCGCGCGGATCAGGGCGCGGATCGCCTGCTCGGCCTCGCGATCGGCCCGGGTCACGGCCGAATAGTCGCGTTCCCGATCGCCCTTGTCGACCACGTCGAGCTGGGTGCGGAACAGCGGCAGGGTGATCCACGCGGCGGCGTCCGCCAGCCGGTGCGCGAACGCCAGAAACTCCGAACTCTGCTGGGGAGTCATGGCTCTACCTGCCTTTACCACGGTTCAGGCTTGACATTTCCACATACCTCCACACTGTTCCACAATCTTTCGCGGGGAGTGCCGCATGGCGGATCGGTTTCCGGATCAGGCGCGGATCGTCGTCATCGGCGGCGGCATCATCGGTTGTTCGGTCGCCTATCACTTGGCGAAGTTCGGGTGCAAGGACGTGGTCTTGCTCGAGAAGCACAAGGTCACGTCCGGGTCGACCTGGCACGCCGCCGGGGCCATCGGGCAGTTGCGGGCGAACGCTAACATCACCCGGCTGCTCGGCCATTCGGTCGCCCTGTACGGCGCGCTCGAGGCGGAAACCGGCCAGGCGACCGGCTGGAAGATGAACGGCTCGCTGCGGCTCGCCTGCAACGCGGACCGGATCATCGAGTACGAACGGGCCGCCACCACGGCCCGCAGCTTCGGGTTGGAGATGCACATGATCTCCGGCGCCGAGGCAAGGCGCATGATCCCGGCGATGCACGTGGCCGACGTGGTGGCCGCGGCGTGGCTGCCCTCGGACGGCGTCGGCAACCCTTCGGACCTCGCCATCGCCTTGGAGAAGGGCGCGCGCAAGCACGGCGCGCGGGTGTTCGAAGGGGTCAAGGTCACCGGCTTCAAGCTGGTCGGGGGCCGCGTGGTCGGCGTGACCACCACCCAAGGCGAGATCGCCTGCGAGACCGTGGTGATCTGCGCCGGCATCTGGTCCCGCGAGATCGGCCGGCTGGCCGGAGTCAACGTGCCGATCCAGCCGTCCCATCATCAGTACATCGTCACCGAACCCGTGCCCGACCTGCCGCGCTGGGCGCCGGCGGTGCGCGATCCCGACCACCTGACCTATTTCAAGGAGGAGGTCGGCGGCCTGGCCGTCGGCGGTTACGAGACCAACCCGATCCCCTACCGGACGACGCCGATCCCCGAGGATCACGAGTTCAAGCTGATGCCCGAGAACATCGATCAGTTCGAGGTGCTAATGCGCCCCTCGGTGAAGCGGTTTCCCGCCCTGGAGCGGGTCGGGATCAAGCGCTGGTTCAACGGCATCGAATCCTTCACCGAGGACGGCATGTTCATTCTCGGCGAGACGCCCGAGGTGCGGAACCTGTTCGTCGGCTGCGGCTTCAACTCGTTCGGCATCGCCTCGGCCGGGGGCGCCGGCAAGGCACTGGCCGAATGGATGCTGGCGGGTGAGCAGCCGTTCGATCTGTGGCCGGCCGACATCCGCCGGTTCGGTGCCTACCACCGCTCCGACGCTCAGGTCCGCGTCCGGGCACTGGAGGGTCAGGGCCACCACTACCTGATGGGCTGGCCCTACGAGGAGATGCAGGCCGGCCGCCCCTTCCGCCGCGGTCCCCTGTACGACCGGCTGCGGGCGAAGGGCGCCTGTTTCGGCGCCAAGGCCGGCTGGGAGCGGCCGAACTGGTTCGCGCCCGCGGGGGTGGAACCCAAGGATGTGTACAGTTTCGGCCGGCAGAACTGGTTCCCGCACGTGGCCGCGGAGCACCGCGCCGCGCGCGAAGCCGTGGCCCTGTTCGACCAGAGCTTCTTCGCCAAGTTCAGCCTGGCCGGGCCGGACGCGGAATCCGTCCTGCAGACGATCTGCGCCGGCGACGTGGGCCGCGCGCCCGGGCGCATCACCTACACCCAGATGCTGAACCGCAACGGCGGGATCGAATGCGACCTCTCGGTCAGTCGGATCGCCGAGACCGAGTACTACATCGTCACCGGGACCGGCTTCGCGCTGCACGACATCGCCCACATCCGCCGCCACATTCCGGCGGACGCTCGGGCCGTGCTCGCGGACGTGACCTCGGCGTTCGGTTGCCTCGCCCTGATGGGCCCACGGGCCCGCGACGTGCTGGCGGCGGTGTCCGAGGGTGATCTCGGCAACGCGGCGTTCCCGTTCGGAAGCTGGCGCGAGATCGCCATCGCCGGGGCCCCGGTCAGGGCGCTGCGCATCACCTTCGTGGGCGAGCTGGGATGGGAGCTGCACATCCCCACCGAATACGTCGCCCACGTCTACGATGCGCTCCGCACCGCCGGCGAGCCCGTCGGGATGCGGGATGCGGGTTATCGCGCGATCGATTCCCTGCGGCTGGAGAAGGGCTACCGGGTATGGGCCGGCGATATCGGCCCCGACTACACGCCCGACGAAGCGGGCCTGGGCTTCGCCGTGGCGCTCGACAAGAACGTGCCGTTCATCGGTCGCGACGCGCTGGTCGCGGCGCGCGGCAAGCCGCTCACCAAGCGGCTGGCCACGTTCACGGTGGACGATCCCGATACCGTCCTGCTCGGCCGCGAAACGATCTACCGCGACGACCAGAGGGTCGGCTGGATCACCACCGCCGGGCACGGCCACAGCATCGGCAAGGAGATCGGCCTCGGCTACGTCCGCAACGACGCGGGCGTGCCCGAGGACTGGCTGCTGACGGGGCGCTACGAGCTGGAGGTCCGCACCCGGCGGGTCCCGGCGGCGATCCATCTGCGGCCCCTGTACGACCCGAAAGGCCTGCGCGTGCGCGGCTAACTCCCCGCCCTTTACGCCTTCAGCCGATAACCGGTCGCGAGCAGGCGGTGGGCGAGGGCGCCGAGGGTCAGGTTGACGGCAACCAGCACGATGGCCCCGGCCACGAGCGAACCGTCCGCATGGCCGATGAAGGAAGCGCGGAATCCGTCGATCGCATAGAAGAACGGGTTCGCGTGGCTGGCGGCGTAAAAGGCGGGGGGCAGCCGCTCGACCGAATAGAACGTGCCCGACAGGAACGCCAGCGGCGTCACCACGAAGTTGGTGATCGCCGCCATCTGGTCGTGTTTCTGGGCCCAGATGGCGATGATCGTCCCGGCCAGCGCCATCATCAGCGATCCCATCACCACGTGAAACAGCGCGAGCGCCATATCCGCAGGCCACATCGGCGCGAACGGCTGGACGCCTAGAAGGGTGACCGCCCCGCACAGCACGCCCCGGGTCAGACCGCCCAGCGCCAAGCCAAGGAGCAGTTCGCCCGGCCGCAGCGGCGGCATCAGCAGATCGACGATGCTGCCCTGCATCTTGGCAATCATCAGCGACGACGAGGTGTTGGCGAACGCGTTCTGCAACACCGCCATCATCACCAGCCCGGGGCCGAGAAATGCGATGAACGGCACACCCCCGACCACCCGCCCGGCGCCGCCCAGCGCCAGTGTGAAGATCGCCAGGAACAAGAGGGTCGAGGCCACAGGGGCCAGGACCGTCTGGGCCGGAACCTTCAGGAACCGGCGGACTTCCTTGAGGTACAGTGTCCACAGACCGAGCCAGTTGCAACGGCCTAGGCTCGCGGTCGAGGGCAACATGGCGGCGCTGGTCTACGGGCGAGGGAGCGGTGTTGATGCACCTTAGGCGCATGCTCCCACGCTGCGCAAGGCGGCGATCGGTGCGTGGTCTGATCGTCGCCCTGCTCGCGCTTGGCGCGTGCGCCCCCGCCGTGCACGGCCCCGGCGCCGGCACCGGGAAGGCGCGGCTCGAGGCCGCCGCCCTGGTCGCCAGCGACGGTCAGCGCTTGCCGCTGCACCGCTGGCTGCCGGACGGCGAGCCCGACGCCGTCATCCTCGCGCTGCACGGGTTCAACGACTACGGCAACGCCTTCGACGCTCCTGGGCGGGCCTTCGCCGCCGCGGGAATCGCCACCTTCGCCTATGATCAGCGCGGCTTCGGCGCGGCACCCGGACCGGGTCTGTGGCACGGCACGGGCGCCCTGACGGCGGATGCGGCGGCGGCGCTCGTTGCCCTCGCGGCCGCCTATCCCGAACGACCGCTGTACCTGATGGGCGAAAGCATGGGTGGGGCGGTCGCGGCGTTGGTGCTGGCCCGTAATGATCTACCGCCGCTCGCCGGGGCGATCCTGTCGGCCCCGGCCGTCTGGGGCTGGTCGTCCATGAACCTAGGTTATCGGATCGGGTTGTGGCTGCTCGCCCATCTGACCCCGTCCGCACGGTTCTCGGGCGAAGGTCTCGACATCCAGGCGTCGGACAACATTGCCATGCTGATCGCCCTCGGGGCTGATCCCCTGGTCATCAAGGAGACCCGGGTCGACGCCATCTATGGCCTGGTCGACCTGATGGAGGCGGCGGCACGATCCGCCGGCCGTGCCAATGTCCCCATCCTCGTTCTCTACGGCCGGCGCGACGAGATCATACCCCCGGACCCCACCCGGACATTCGTCCAGGCCTTGGGCCTGGATGGACGCCTTACCGTTTACGACAACGGCTATCACATGCTTTTGAGGGACCTGCAGGCGCGGGTCGTTTATGAGGATGTCATGACCTGGGTGCGCGATCCGGGCGCGCGACCGCCCTCCGGGGCCGATCGGAGCGCCGAGGCCTTTCTCGCCGACCCGACGGGACGATCGACGGCACGGTCGATCGTTGCCCCGGCGGGCGCCCTGGTGCGCTGAGCCCCTCGGCCTGTAGTCTTGAGCACCGAGCCGCCTGTGGATACATTGATCTGGAATCCAATGTTGCGGGCCATGTTCAAGATCGTTCTGGTGGCGTTCCTGCTGGCGTCCATGGCGCCGCCGGCTTGGGCGGACGCGGATGAGGCCTGGGGCGCCTATCAGGCGGGCAACTTCTACGTCGCGCTCAAGGAATGGCGGCGATTGGCCCGGCGCGGCGACATGTCGGCGCAGTTCAATCTCGGAATCATCTACAGCGAGGGCCGCATCGTTTCCCGGGACGATGCCAAGGCCGTGCAGTACTGGCGCGACGCCGCCAATCAGGGGTTGCCCGAGGCGCAGTTGCGCCTGGGCCTGGCGATGCTCACCGGGCGCGGCACCCGGGTCAATCTGCAGGACGGTCCGTTCTGGGTCCACAAAGCGGCGGAGACCGGACTGCCCGAGGCGCAGCACAACCTCGGCAAGCTGTACATGACCGGGCTCGGCGCCGAACGCCAAGCCGAGACGGCGGCGGAATGGTTCCGGCTGGCCGCCGTGCAAGGCTTCGCCCCAGCGCAGTACAACCTTGCCCGGCTCTATCGCGACGGCGAGGGCGTGTCCCAGGATTTCGCCAAGGCGGCCGAGTGGTATCAGCTCGCGGCGGCCCAGGGCCACGTCCGCGCCGCCTACAACCTGGCGAAACTCTACCGCGACGGGCTGGGCGTGAAACAGGACTACGAGGCGGCCCAGCGCTGGTTCGGCGAGGCCGCCGCCGCGGGCTTCTCGCGCGCGCAGTTTCATCTGGCCAAGATGTACGCCGAGGGCACGGGCATCGACCAGGACTGGGAACTCGCGCGCACCTGGTACACCCGCGCCGCCAAGCTGGACAACCCGGACGCGCAGTACGAACTGGGCCACATGAACGAACTCGGCATGGGGGTCGAGCGCAACGAGCCGGAAGCGGCCCTATGGTACCGGCGGGCTGGCGACCAGGGCCTCGCCAAGGCCCAGCTCGCGCTCGGGGAGCTCTATCGCGACGGGCGCGGCGTACCCAAGGATTTCGGCCAGTCGGTGGTCTGGTTCCGGCGGGCCGCGGAACGGGGCGACGCCGGGGCTCAGAACAGCCTCGCCATTCGGTTCCTGCGCGGCGAGGGCGTGCCCCACGATCCCGTGACGGCGATGATGTGGCTGACGCTGGCCGCGAATCATGGATTCGACCGGGCCATCGCCAACCGGGAAACCCTGGCGCGTACCCTCACCCCCGACGAGATCGCCCGGGCCGAGGACATGGCGGGCTCCTTCCGCGTCATCCAGTAGTCCCGCCGGACCACATCGCCCGAGGAGCCAGCCCATGACCACGACGACCCCCGTTCCGGGCATGCGCGCCGTGCTCGGCTCAGTCGCCTCGCTGCTGGTCGGCGTCGGGTTCCTCAGCGCGGCGGCCGGCGCCCTCCTGACCATCCTCGGCCTCAGGTTGACCGGGACGACGAGCACCGCCCTGGTCGGGGTCGTCATGTCGGCCTACTTCATCGGACTGCTGCTCGGCTCGCTCACCTGTGCCCGGTTGATCGACCGCGTCGGCCACATTCGCGCCCATGCGGTGTTCGCCGCCACCGCCGCCCTGGTGACCCTGCTGCACATCTATGACGAATCGGTCCTCACCTGGACCGTGCTCCGGGTCGTCACCGGCTACTGCATGGCCGGGTTGTTCATGACGGCGGAAAGCTGGCTGAACGACAAGGCTACCAACGCCACCCGCGGCCGGGTGATGTCGGTCTACCTGATCACCAGCAGCGGCTGCTTCGGGCTTGGACCCCTCGCCGTCAACCTGGGCAAGCCCGGCGGCTATCAACTGTTCGTGTTCGTCGCCGTGCTGTTCAACCTGGCGCTCCTGCCGGTGTCGCTGACCCGCACCGGAAATCCGCGGCTCGAGGCGCGCTCGCGCTTCGGCCTCCGACAGCTCATCGCGGCCTCGCCGCTGGGGGTCTTCGGCTGCGCCGTCGAGGGTCTGGTCAACGGCGCCATCTACGGCATGGGCGCGGTCTACGCCAAATCGATCGGCCTCGCCGACGGCGAGGTCTCGTTGTTCTTCAGCTCGATGCTGTTCGGGGCCCTGGTGCTGCTGTTCCCGATCGGCACCCTGTCCGACCGGTTCGATCGGCGCAAAGTGTTGCTGGCGCTCGCCCTCGCCGGGGTGGCGGGGGCCGTCCTGATCGGCGTGTTCGGCGCCCGCGACTACCGCCTGTTGCTCGGCCTCGCCTTCCTGGTCGGCGGCCTGACCAGCCCGATCTACGGGCTCAGCGTCGCCCAGACCAATGACTACGTGAAACGCGAGGATTTCACCGCCGCCGCCGGCGGCCTTCTGCTCGCCTACAGCATCGGCGCCAGCATCGGCCCCGCCGCCGCCGCCGGCGCCATGTCCGCCATCGGTCCGATCGGCCTGTGGGCCTACGTCGTTGTGGTGCTGGCCCTCCTGGCTGGGTTCACGATCTATCGCATGTCGAAGCGCTCGGCCCGGCCGGTCAGGGAGCAATCCCTGTTCGTCGCCATGGCCGAGACGACGCCCGCCGCCGTCCAGCTCGATCCCCGGGCCGAGAGCGACGATCATCCCGAATCCGCCGATCCCGACGCGCCGGGTCCGCGCTGAACGCTGGTCGATATGGTTTCCGAAGGGTGAACCGTGGTAGATGGATCGGCGCCAAGCGGGCCGTCGGGGGATGCGGTCGGGAATCGTGGCGTCGCAAGGGAATGTTAGGCTGCGGGGCGGATAAAGAGGGACGTCCGTCGCCGCCAACCAGGGAGCCCGAGGCCGGGCGAATTGCTCGCCTCGGATGATGCATGAGTAGTCTGAAAGTCGGTCTTTGCGTATTCGGGCTGCTGTGGGCCATGGGTTGCGCCAGCACGCGGCCCCAGACCGAATCCGGCACTGGCGCCGAGGTGGATGACGTCGGTGACCCGCTCGAGCCCCTCAACCGCGGAATATTCGCCTTCAACCGGACGATCGACGGCCTGATCCTGAAGCCGGCCGCGCATATCTACCGCGGCGTGGTGCCGGAGCTCGGCCGCGAGGGCGTCCACAACGTGCTCTCCAACTGGACCGCGCCGGTCACGTTCCTGAACGACGTCTTGCAGGGCGAGCCGGATCGGGCCTCCGCGACCCTGGGTCGGTTCTTTCTCAACACCGGCTTCGGGCTTCTGGGCCTGCTCGACGTGGCGACCTACGTCGGCGCCGAGGAGCGTCACGACGAAGACTTCGGCCAGACCCTCGCGGTCTGGGGCAGCGGCGAAGGCCCCTACCTCATGCTGCCGATCTTCGGGCCGTCCAACCCGCGCGATGCGGTCGGGCTGGTGGCGGATAAGCTGAGCGATCCTTTGACCTGGGTACTGCTCGATGATACTGCCAGCTTCGTCCGTTCGGGGGCGAGCGCGCTGGATACCCGGTCGCGATACCTCGACGAGCTCGACAGCCTGGAGCGGACCTCGATCGACTTCTATGCCGCGCTTCGCAGCCTTTACCGCCAACGGCGCAACGCCGATATTCACAACGGCGCCGTTCCCGCCGAGGACTACCTCCTGATCCCCGAGGACATCGAATAGCCCCCTCTTCCCGATGGATCCGGCCATGATCCCCGCTCTCCGCCGTCGCCTCCTGCTCGCGAGCCTGCTGGCGTTCGCCGTGGCCCGCCCCGCGCTGGCGGACGAGACGGCCGGCGAGTTCATCCGCGCCTTCGGCGAGGAGACCCTCAATCTGCTCGCCAACCAGCCGGGCACCGAGGCGGAGCGGGCGGAGCGCCTGCGCGGGCTGCTCGACCGCGGCTTCGACATGGCGACCGTCGGCCGGGCGGCCCTCGGCCCGTATTGGCGCCAGGCCGACGAGACCCAGCGCACGGTCTACCTCGCGGCATTCGTCGACTTCATCGTCGCGACCTATTCCGTCCGCATCCGCGACTACAACGGCGAGACCTTCGAGCTGGTGGGCGAGCGGCCGCTGGACGACAAGGACACCCTGGTGCTCACCCGGGTGCACCGGCACAACAAGGAACCTTTGAAGATCGACTACCGAGTGCGGACCCGGGACGGCGAGCGCCACATCATCGACGTGATCGTCGAGGGTCTGTCGATGCTCACCTCCCAGCGCCAGGAGTTCGCGGCCGTGGTCCAGCGCGAGGGCGTCGACGGCCTGATCGCCCAGCTCCGCGCCCGCGCCGACGAACTGATGCCTACCCTGTAGGGACGATCAGCGCGAGCCTTCCTCTACGCCGCCTCGATCATGCTCCTCGTGCGGCGTCTCGCACGGACATCATGACTTCCGCAACGGACTCTCAGGCGATTGTCCAGCCGCCGGCGACGGTGGCGACCGACCCTGGTGCCGCGACGACACGGGTGCCCCCACCGAGTTCGCGTATGGCCTTAGCCGTGGTCTCGACCGTGGTGCCGTTGACCGCGACCCGGGCGCCGGCCTCCAGGAAAGCCTCGACGATCCCCCGCCCGATCCCGCGCTTTCCGCCCGTCACCAGAACCCGTTTGCCCGTGAAGTCCATGTTCGAGCCCCCCTTATCGCGTGCCGCATGAGTCTGAATGGGTAACCCCGAGCCGTGTCGCCCTCATCCAGACGGACGGCCCGCTACCATCGTCTCGAAGATAGACGCCAAATCATGCTGTGCGTGACCGCGCGCCAACGTGTCGCGGTAGATGTCGCCGATCGCGCGAATCAGATCCAACCTCACGCCGTCCGCTTCCATCCGGTCAACCCAGGGGCGGAAGTCGGATGCCCAATCTGCGAGAGTTGCCTGCACGTCCTGATCGTACCTGCGCTGTGCGCATGCCTCGGAAAGTCGCTTCAGAAACCCCGTCAAGCCGGGGCCCTGCACCAGCGGCAGGACGAGATCCCGTGTGTAAACTTCGATCGAAGAGCCCGAGCGGTGACAGATGGCCGCGCCATGCACAAACGCGATCAGGGTCGGCACCAGAAAGCAGGAGTAGGCGCGCGCGGCGTTCATAACGCCGCTCGGATTGTCAGCAACATGAATGGGGTTGCCGCCCATGGCGCTGAGCACGGCTTGGACCGCCTCGAAGATCTGGCGCGAGCCACCGTAGAGGATGGGTGCATTGCCGGCGCGAACATCGTCCGGGTAAACGAGGATCGATCCCTTGAGAAACGCACAGCCGTGCGATTCGACCCATTGGCCCAGCGTGGCGACCTCGTCAGGGTCTTGGTAGCCCAAGTTGATCAAGGTCTTCCCGCGCAGTTCTCTGGCAACGTCGTCGGTCATAACAACGGATGCGACGGCGGCGTGACCGAACAGGCAGACGACGAGAACATCGGAAGCTGCCACGGCTTCCACCGTGGATGCCGCGACGCGGACCCCCGCCGCTTCGAATCGCTCCGCCTTGGCTGGAGTCCGGTTCCAGACCGTGATGTCGAAACCCTTGGCAATCAGGGTGTCAGCCAGCGCGCTTCCCATGAGTCCGAGACCAATGACGCCGACACGACGTTGATGCGCGACTTGCCGATGCCGGCCTCGCCGGAGACCAGCACCACCTGGCCCTCGCCCTCCTTCACGTGGCGCCAACGCTCCATCAGCAGCGCGAGTTCGTGCTCCCGCCCCACCAGCGGCGTGAGCCAGCGGCCGTGCAGCGCCTCGAACCGGCTTTTGGCCCCGCTCGGACCCAGCACCCGCCACAGACGCACGGGCTCGGGGAACCCCTTCAGCCTGCGCTGCTCGGGTTCCTCATAGGTGAAGGCGTCGCCCGCCAGCGCGCGGGTTCGCTCGGCGACCACCCCCCGGCCCGAGGCAGCCGCCTCCTGCAAACGATAGGCGAGGTTCGGCGTCTCTCCCGTGACCGCACCAACCTCGGAGCCCTCGGTGCCGACCAGGTCGCCGACCACCGCGAGCCCGGCGTAGATCGCGCGCACCGCATCGTCCTCGTGCGCCTGCGGGTAGCCGAAGTACACCAGCACCCCGTCGCCCATGTACTTCGCCACGTGGCCGCCGAAGCGGCCGACCTCGCGCGCCACGACATCCCCATAGGCCCGCGACAGCTCGCGCAGCTCCTCGGGGTCGAGCTTCAACGACAACTCCGTGGACCCCACCAGATCGACGAACATCACCGTGAGTTGCCGCCGCTCCGCCTCGCCCCGCGCAGCCGGCGCCTCGACCTGTGTATCCAGCGTCTTGATCGCCTTCAGAAGCTTCAGCCGCGCCCCCAGCGGCAGGCCCATTTCCCTCAAGTGATCGTCGGTGAGCTCGGGTAGGACGGCGCCGTCGATGCGGTTGCCGGCGAAGGTCTCGGCGAATTCCCCGAGACCCAGGTTCGCCAGCCAGCGGGCGACGTCGACCATGGTCAGATCAACGCTTCGTCGAAGTTCCAGTAGAGGCCGGTGCGGGCGGGGTGGATCGGGGCGTCGCCGTGGCGCTCGCGCAACAGCCCCTCGGCCGCGGCGTAGGACGGGAAGGTCCAGACGGCGAGGCAGCCGGGGTCCGGCCCCAGGGTGCCGACGCGGCGCAGCACGAAGCCGAGCGTGCCGCCCCCGTGGGTCGCCGCGCGCGCCTCGTAGCGGGACTTGATGGCCCCGTCGGACACGCCCTCGCCGGCGGCGAAGAATTCGACCACGTGCAGGCCCCGGCCGAGCGCCGCGCCGCCGACGATCTCGTCGTACAGCCCCGCCTCGACGAAGTGGATGCCGAGTCGGGTGGCCTGGAAGCCGGGGTCGCGCCGCGTGGCCTCGGTGCGGAACGAGGCCTCCCATTCGTCCATCCGGGCGAGGCCGCGGTGGCGCCAGAAGCACATCACGCTCGGGCCCGGGGCCAGCCGCTCGGCGCGGCCCAGGTTGGCGACCTTCTCGTCCGCGGCGTCGCTCCACGCGTCCTGCATGCCGATCTTGTGAAAGATCTGGATCGGCAGGATGCGGTCGTGCTCGATGTACTCGACGTAGATCATGGGATTGTCCTCATGCCGCGCAGTAGCCGCCGTCGACCGCCATGACGACGCCGGTGATGAACGAGGCCGCGGGGCTCGCGAGGAAGATCGCCGGCCCGGCCGCCTCCTCGTCCCTGCCGACCCGCCCCAGGGGCGTCGTCAGGCGAATCTCGTCCTGCACGCGGGGATCGTCGCGCTCGAACGCGGTATCGCGCATCACGTTCGCCATCCAGCCCGGCGCGATGCCGTTGACGCGGATGCCGGCGGCGCCCCATTCGATGGCGAGCGTCTTGACCATCTGATCGACTCCGCCCTTGGCGGCGCAATACGCGGCAAGGGTCGGGAATCCCACCTTGCTGGCGTTCGACGAGGTGACGACGATGGCGCCGCCCCCGCCTTGCGCGACCATCCGCCGGCCGGCGGCCTGGGCGCTCCAGAAGCACCCCGTTAGGTTCACGTCCACCACCGTCCGCCAGCTCGCCTCGTCGGTGTCCAGCGCCAGCCTGGGGATGCTGATGCCGGCGTTGCACATCATGATGTCGAGCCGGCCGAAACGCGTCCCCGCCGCCGTGACGAAGGCCTCGCAGTCCCCGCGCCGGACCACGTCCAGGGCCTGCGCGAACGCCTCGCCCCCGCCGTCGCGAATCATGGCCGCGGTCGCCTCGCTCTCGGCCAGCGTCCGCGAGCCGCAGGCGACGCGGGCCCCCGAGCGCGCGAGGCCGAGGGCGATGGCCCGCCCCAACCCGCGACCCGCGCCGGTGACGGCCGCGACCCGGCCGCTCAGATCGAACAACGCGAGGCTCACACCCTGTCTCCTCGCCGGTGGCGGCGCCGGCTTTCCTCCCCTATGATTATGGCCCGTTGATCGGCTGGCAAGGGAGGGATTCCGTGGCGAAATCCAAAGGCAGTGTGCGCTGGTACGCGTTCTGGGTCTTGGGGCCCAGCCTGGTCACCATCGAGCAGGCGAAGCTGCTCGGCTACGACACCATCGTCATGGACATGGAGCATGGCGTCTTCACCCACGAGGGCGCCGACCGGGTGATCGCCTTCGGCAAGTCGCTGGGGCTCGAGGTGTGGGCGCGGGTCTCGGCGGCCGAGCGCATCCCGATCCAGCACATGCTGGATTCCGGCGCCGACGGCGTCATCCTGCCGCACATCGACGGGCTTGCCCACGCGCGCGTCGCCACCGCCTTCGCCAAGTATCCGCCCCTGGGCAGCCGCAGCGTCGGCGGCGGCCGTTCGTGGAAGTGGGGCGGCCCCTGGGACGGCTGGGTCAATGACGAGAACCGCCGGGTCAAGTGCTTCCCGATGATCGAGACCACCGAGGCCCTGGCCGAAGTCGAAGGTATCCTCAAGCTGAAGACCGTGGATGGCCTGTTCATCGGCCCGTTCGATCTTGGCATGGCGCGCGGGCGCGGCGGCTACACCAGCTCGAAGGCCGACTTCGATGACATCATCGCCATCGCCAAGGCCGCCAACAAGGCGGGAAAACCCTGGGGCATGAACATCTACGGCAAACCCCAGAGCGAATTCACGGCCAAGCACGGCGTCGGCCTGGCCTGCATCGGCGACGACGTGACCGCCCTGCAGATGGGCGCCGGCCAAATGCTCACCGACATGAAGACGGCGGCGAAGGGATAGCCTTCGCCGCCGCCGGGACTCGGGCTTACGGGTTCGGTAGCGCGGGTCTCGTGCGGATTCCGGATGATTCGTCCGCTTCGGCCCGTAACACAATAATTGTCATGCCCCGCCTCGAGCGGGGCATCCAGGGCAACCGGCACCGAACCCGGCAGCCCTGGATCGCCCGGTCAAGCCGGGCGATGACGACCTTGGGGGCGAGAATCAATCGATCGGATTCGGTCTCAGGTGTTCGTCGGGACGTGGCTCATGCGGTCGAAGGCGCCGTCCAGGGCCAGGCGGTCCCAGCGGCGGCGGTCGCCGATCGCCATGGGGGCGGCGAACACGCCGGCGACCACCAGCTTCTTGAAGGTCGTGGGCGAGACGCCGCCAGGCCGCGGCCTGGCGGCGGGTCAGGCCCCGGGGCGCCAAGCTGGTATCGCACCAGGCGGCCCGGGCGCGGCGGGGCGCGACGAGGGTGGGCGGCGTCGCGGCCGGCGACGGTATCGCCACGGGTTTCCGGGTCAGCAGGCTGGCGGACAGGTGGGCGTAGGCTGGCTTGGCCGACATGATCGCTCTCCGTTAGGCGGCTACGCGCCGGCCGAAGCCGGTGGCCACGTTCACGACGTTGCTGGCAACCACGGTGCCGACCGTGGCGCCGGCGTTTGTGACCTCGGCCCGGCCGAACACGGCACGGTCGGCGGCGGGCGCGGGTACGGGAGTGGGTGCCGCGGTCCAGGGCTGCGGCAGCTTGGCGAGGCGCGCGGAGATGTACGTCCACAGGGCGACGATCTCCTGGGCCGATTTGCCCTCGGGCGCGCACTCCATCACCGTGCGGCCGTCGATCATCGAGCTCGCGAAGTCGGTGCGGTGGTGGACGGTGACCGGGGCCACGGTGCCGTGCTGCGACAGGGCGACGGCGGCGTCGCCGGTGATGCGGGCGCGCGGGGTGGCGCCGTTGACCACGAACACCAGCGGCTTGTTCCGGCCCTCGACGATGTCGAGGGTGGCGGCGACGGCGCGCAGGTCGTGGGGGCTCGGGCGCGTCGGGATCACGACCAGGTCGGCGAAGGCGACCACGCTCTTGATCGTCGCGGTCACGGCCGGGGGCGTGTCGATCACCACCAGGCGGATGCCGGCGGCGCGCAACCGTCCGAGGTCGGCGTACAGCCGGGTCACGTCGGTCTGGGCGAAGGCCGGGGATTTTTCCTCGCGTTCGTTCCACCACGCCGCCAGGCTGCCCTGGGGATCGGTGTCGATCAGCGCGACCGGGCCTTCGCCCGCGAGCTCGGCCTGCACCGCGATGTGGCCGGACAGGGTGGTCTTTCCTGAACCACCCTTCTGCGAGGTAACGACGATCACACGCATCGAACCGAACATGTCTTTCTCCTTAGGTGCCTTCGTCCGCCCAGCGGCGAACTCTGTTAGGGTTACCTCTACGCTAACCATGCCAGGCGCGCTGTGACCCCGGTCACGCGCCCGCCGGATTCGAGGAGAGCCCCCGCGTGCGCATCGACTTCAGCCCGTCCCTGCCCGATGGCCCGTCCGCCTGTGCCCTCGGCGTCCGGCCGGGCGAACCCCTGACCCCGGCCGTCGCCCTGGTGGACGCGGCCTTCGGCGGCGGCATCGCCCGCCTGCTCGCCACGGCCAGGCTGGGGCCGAAGGCGGGCGCCACCGCCGATGCGGTGCTGGACCGGGCGGGCGTGGCGGTGCCCGTGATCCTCGTCAACCTGGGGGCCCAGGCGCCGCTGACTCCGATCACCTGGAAGCGCATCGGCGGCGCGGCCGTGCGGCGGGCGGCGGCCCTGGGTCACGCCAACGTCGGCCTCGTCGTCGACGCCGAGCCGGCGGCCCTGGCCGACGTGGCCTTGGGCGCGCGCCTCGGCGCCTATCGCTTCGGCCGCTACCGCTGCCCGCGCGACGACGAGCCGGTCGCCGTGGAGCGGATCACGCTGGTGACCTCCAACCCCGCGGCCGCCGCGGCTTGGGCGAGGATCGAGCCCCTGGCCGCCGCGATCGAGTTGACCCGCGACCTGGTCAACGAACCCGCCAACCGCCTGACCCCCGTGGACTTCGCGGCCCGGGCCGAAGGGCTCGCGTCCCTCGGCATCCGGGTCGAATCCATGGGACCCGACCGGCTGCACGCCCTCGGCATGGGCGCGATGCTGGCGGTCGCCCAGGGCAGCGAGAACGAGCCCAGGCTCCTGGTCCTGCGATGGAATGGCGCCCCGGACCCCACGAGCCCGCCGATCGCCCTGGTCGGCAAGGGCCTGACCTTCGATTGCGGCGGCATCAGCATCAAGAAGGCCGAGGGCATGGAGGAGATGAAGGGCGACATGGCGGGCGGAGCCGCGGTGGTCGGCGCAATCCGGGCGCTGGCCGGGCGCGGCGCGCCGATCAACGTCGTGGGCGTGGTGGGCCTGGTGGAGAACATGGCGTCCGGCCACGCCTATCGCCCGGGCGACGTGATCACCAGCTTCTCGGGCCAGACCATCGAGGTGGTCGATACCGACGCCGAGGGCCGCATGGTCCTGGCCGATGTGCTCAACTGGACGGCGCGCACCCACCGCCCGTCGGCCATGGTCGACCTCGCGACCCTCACCGGTTCGATCATCGCCGGGCTGGGGCACGTCTACGCCGGGCTGTTCGCCACCGACGATCGTCTCGCCGCCGACCTGCTCGACGCCGCCAGCGCCGAGGACGAGCCCTTGTGGCGCATGCCGCTCGCCGAGGCCTACGCCGCCAACCTGGACTCGCCGATCGCCGATCTGCGCCAATGCGCCCCCGACGACGCGCGTGGCGACGCGCCCCACGCGGCACAGTTCCTGTCGACCTTCGTCGCCGGTGTCCCCTGGGCGCACCTGGACATAGCCGGGGTCGAGTGGTTCGCCAAGGACGATCCCCTTGGGCCGAAGGGCGCCTCGGGCTTCGGCGTCCGCCTGCTCACCCGCTGGGCCGAAGCGCGCGGGTGACCACCGATCTCGGGGAAGCGCGGCGGCTGTTGGCGTCGGTCTTCGGCTTCGCCGCCTTCAGGCCGGGCCAGGAGGAGATCGTCGCGGCGGTGCTGGCCGGCGAAAATCTGCTCGCGATCATGCCAACCGGCAGCGGCAAGTCCCTGTGTTACCAGCTTCCCGCGATCATGGGCCGCGGCCTCAGCCTCGTGATATCGCCCCTGATCGCCCTGATGCGCGACCAGGTGCACCAACTTCGGGCGCTCGGCATTGAGGCCGCCAGCCTCAACTCCGGCAACGACTCCGGGACCAACCGCGACACCATCGCAGGCGTGACCGACCGCCGGCTGCGGCTCCTCTACGCCGCGCCGGAACGGCTCGCCCAGAAGGAAACCCTGGCGCTGTTGCGTGGGGCCGGCGTGGCCCGGTTGGTGATCGACGAGGCCCACTGCGTCTCCCAGTGGGGCCACGACTTCCGCCCCGAGTACCTGGGACTCGCGCGGCTCGCCGAGGACTTGGGGCGGCCGCAGATCCTGGCCTTCACCGCCACCGCCGATGCCACCACCCGGGCCGACGTCGCCGCCAAGCTGTTCGGCGCCCCGCCCCTGGTCTTCCTGCACGGCTTCGATCGGCCCAACCTGCGCCTCGCCATGCAGCCGAAGCGCAACGCGGGCCGGCAGATCGAGCGCTTCGTGAAGGACCATCAGGGCGCCAGCGGCATCGTCTACTGCGCCACGCGGCGGCGGACCGAGGAGGTCGCCGGCCTGCTGGCGGGCGAGGGCCACCGCGCGCTCCCCTACCACGCCGGGATGGAGGCCGACGCTCGCCGCCGCAACCAGGACGTCTTCCAGCGCGAGGACGGCGTGGTGATGGCGGCGACCATCGCCTTCGGCATGGGCATCGACAAACCCGACGTGCGCTTCGTCGCCCACGCCGACCTGCCCGGCACCATCGAGAGCTACTACCAGGAGATCGGTCGCGCCGGGCGCGACGGCCTGCCGGCGGACACCCTCACGCTCTACGGCCTGGCCGACATCCGCTTCCGGCGGATGCAGATCGACACTAGGGGCGCCCCCGACGAGCACAAGCGGGTGGAGCACCGCCGCCTCGACGCCCTGGTCGCCCTGTGCGAGGCGCCCCGCTGCCGCCGCCAGATCCTGCTGCACTATTTCGGCGAGACCTCGGACGCCTGCGGCAACTGCGATCTCTGCCTGGACGGCGCCGAACTGTACGACGGCACCGTCGAGGCGCAAAAGGCGATGTCCGCCATCCTGCGCACCGGCGAGCGCTTCGGCACCGTCCACCTCGTGCACCTGCTGCGCGGCGAGGAGACCGAGAAGATCACCCGCTACGGCCACGCCCGGCTGCCAACCTTCGGGGTGGGGCGCGAGCGCGACGCCGAAACCTGGCGCGCCACCTTCCGTCAGCTCTATGCCGCCGGTCTGATTGCCCTGGACGACGGGGGCATCGGCTGCTGGCACGTGACGCCCTCGGGTCGCGACGTGCTGCGGGGGCGGGGGCGCGTCTCCCTGCGGATCGCGACCATGGCAAAGACGGTCAAGCGCAAGCGGACCCGGGAGGCGGCGGTCACGCACTCCGCCGACGCGGATCTCCTCGCCCGCCTCAAGGCCCTGCGCCACGCGCTCGCCAAGGCGGCCAACGTCCCAGCCTACGTCGTCTTCCCCGACCGCACCCTCGAGGAGATGGCCGCGCGCCGCCCCACGACCCTCGAAGGGCTCGCCGAAATCCACGGCGTCGGCCGAGCCAAGCTCGCCCGCTGGGGAGCGGCGTTCCTCGCCGCGCTGAGCGAGGAGGG
>SHVY01000008.1 GCA_009694045.1 Alphaproteobacteria bacterium
CGCTACGAGCATCACCAACGGCCGTTTCGGGCTGCTGATCGCTCCATTTCCCGTCATCAAGGCGCACTCCTCCCGTCGTTGCCCTTATCTCCGGCACCGCCCGCGTCACGCCGGAGATGGCGGCGGCCGGAGTTGCGCGATCAGCCGCGGGATTTCCTCGAACAGGCCCCTCGGCACCGCGACCTCGGCCATCTGGAACGTGACGTAGCGCGCATGCGTGACGATCTTGGCCCCGATCTTCACGAGCTTCTCTCGCAGGCTGGTCAGCGACCACTTCGCGACCGCCTCGGGCAATGCCAGTGTCCGCATGAAGTTGGCGACATTAGTAGGCCAGCGCGTGAATCAGCCCGAGGGCATCATCGAGTTCGCGGTAGGCCAGCAATCCGGCGTCGGACGTGACCCGCGAACCGTGGAACTCCAGTTTCAGGCGGCGGTTAAAAACGGGCCGCAGTGGACCGCGATCCGATTCACCCTCCGGGTTCCGCATCCAAGCTGCCCTTCAACACCCTAGCCTATAATATTTATACCATAAATGGGACATTTTCGGCATTAGATGTAGCGGTCACTTGGGAAATGCAGGCTTAAATCATTGCACGCGGCGCCCGGCTGTCAAGAACGGTGCCGCTCGGGTCAAGCAGGAGATGGGTTCCGGGTCGATCATGCCCATACAGAAGGGCTGAAAAGGGCCATGGACACGCTGCCGCCGCATGACGAGCTCCTGAACCGGATCGAGGCGCTGGCCACGGCGGCACTGCCCCGCTGGGGCCTCGCGGGCGCGCGTCTGACGATGATCAACCATTCGGAGAACACGACCTACCGGGTCGATCCACGGGGTGGTTCGCGGCCCGTGGTCCTGCGCGTCCACCGCCAGGGCTACCACACGGTCAACGGCATCCGCAGCGAACTCGCCTGGATGCGGGCGTTGCAGGCCGAGGCCGGGGTGCGGACGCCGCAGGCCATCCCCGGCGAAGACGGCCAGGACATCCAGTCGGTCGCGCACGGCTCCCTGCCCCACCCCCGGAACTGCGTGCTGTTCGCCTTCATCGACGGCGCCGAGCCCCGCCAGGACGGCGACCTGATCGCGCCGTTCAAGCGGTTGGGCGAGGTCACGGCCCGCACCCACCGGCATGCGATCGGCTGGAAGCGGCCACCCTGGTTCGAACGTCTGACCTGGGATTTCGAGCACAGCCTGGGCGCGCACCCGAACTGGGGTCCCTGGACCGACGGGCCCGATCTCACGCCCGAACGGCGCGCGCTGCTGGGGCGGCTGGTCGACGTGATGGCGGCGCGCCTGGTGCGCTTCGGCAAGGGCCCCGACCGCTACGGGCTGACCCACGCCGATTTCCGCCTGGCCAACCTGCTGGTGCACGAGGGCGAAGTCCGGGTCATCGATTTCGACGACAGCGGCTTCGGCTGGTTCCTCTACGACGCCGGCACCGCGGTCAGCTTCTTCGAGCATGCGCCCGAGGTGCCCGCGCTGATGGCGGCGTGGATGGAGGGCTACCGCCGGGTGCGCCCGCTCGCGTCCGACGACGAACGCGAGCTTTGGACGTTCATTCTGCTGCGCCGGATGATCCTGTTCGCCTGGATTGGCTCCCATGGCGAGACCGACCTCGCGCGGGCCGAAGGCCCGGCCTACAGCTTCCATACCTGCGAGCTGGCCGAACGCTACCTCGCGCGGTTCGGCTGATGTGGAGGAGATGACGATGGCGAGTCTCGAAAAACAGCAATTCATCGAGGATTCCAAGCGCTTCTGGAACCCGGGCAAGACCCAGGCTTGGCAGGACATGGAGGTCGATCTCGTCATCGACCGGCGCGAGGGCTACTTCCTCCACGACCTCGACGGCCGCCGGCTGATCGACGTCCACTTGAACGGCGGCACCTACAACATCGGCCACCGCCACCCCGAGCTGATCGAGGTGATCGAGCGCGCCATGGGCCGGTTCGACATGGGCAACCACCACTTCCCCTCGCTCGGCCGCACCGCGCTGGCCAAGGAACTGGCCCGCATCTGCGGCGGCGACATGCACTACACGATCTACGGCTCGGGCGGGGGCGAGGCGATCGACATCGCCATCAAGACCGCGCGCCATGCCAAGCAGAAGCGCAAGATCGTCTCGATCATTCGCGCCTACCACGGCCACACCGGACTCGCCGTATGCGCCGGCGCCGACCGGTTCTCCAAGCTGTTCCTGTCCGACCGTCCCGACGAATTCACCCAGGTGCCGTTCAACGACCTGAACGCCATGGAAGACGCCATGCGGGCGAAGGACGTGGCCGCCGTCATCATGGAGACGATCCCCGCGACCTACGGCTTCCCCATGCCCCTGCCCGGCTACCTCAACGAGGTCGAGAAGCTGTGCCGGCGCTACGACGCCCTCTACATCGCCGACGAGGTGCAGACCGGGCTGATGCGCACCGGCGAGATGTGGGGCTATCAGCGCTACGGCGTGAACCCGGACATCCTGGTGACCGGCAAGGGCATCTGCGGCGGCATGTACCCGATTGCCTGCGTCGTGGTGCGCGAACCCTACGCCGGATGGCTCAAGGAGGACGGCTTCGGCCACATGTCGACCATGGGCGGGGCCGAGATCGGCTGCCTGGTGGCGATGAAGGTCCTGGAGATCCTGGAGCGCCCCACCGTGCGACCCATGGTCAACTACATCGCCGAGACCATGCGCAACGGCCTCAACGAGATCATGAGCCTGTACTCCGATTTCTTCGTCGGCATCCGCCAGTGCGGCGTGGTGATGGGGCTGGAGTTCGACTACCCCGAAGGCGCCAAGCCGGTGATGAAGCACCTGTACGAGAACGGCGTCTGGGCGATCTTCTCCACCCTCGATCCCCGGGTGCTCCAGTTCAAGCCGGGGATTCTCATGACCGCCGACCTCTGCCAGGAGCTCCTGGAGCGGGTGGAACGCTCGATCGGCCTCGCCCGCGCCGAATGTCTGGGCAAGAGCCTGGGCAAGAGCCGCCTGAGACACGCCGCATGACCGCGATCGTCCGCGAACTCCTGGCCGGCAAGCGGCGCGAGACCGGCGCCGCCGACCTGATGTTGCAGACCGCCGAATGGGCGGCCGCGGCCTTCGCCGGGATGAACCGGGGCGCGGTCGAGGCCATCGTCCGCGCCGCCGCCGATGCGGGTTTCGCCCACGCCGGTCGGCTCGCCGAGGCGGCCGTCAAGGAAACCGGCTTCGGGGTCGCCGCCGACAAGAAAATCAAGAACGAGCTGTGCTCGCGCGGCATCCACGAGGCCTATCGCGACCGCGACTACTGCGGCAAGCGGGTGCGAGCCGAGGACAAGATCGTCGAGATCCCCCGCCCCGCCGGCGTGGTCTTCGCCCTGACCCCCTCCACCAATCCGGTGTGCACGGTCTACTTCAAGGTGCTGCTCGCGCTGATGACGCGCAACGCCATCATCGTCTCGCCCCACCCGCTCGCCAAGGCCTGCTCCACCGAGGCGGCGCGGGTCATGGCGGCGGCGGCCGAGCAAGCCGGGGCGCCGGCGGGCGTCGTGCAAGTGATCGAGGAGCCGAACCTCGCGCTGGTCGACTACGTCATGCGCTCGCCACGGGTCGGCGTGATCCTCGCCACCGGCGGCACGCCGATGGTCCGGGCCGCCTATGGTTCGGGCACTCCGGCGATCGGGGTCGGCCCGGGCAACGCGCCGGTGCTGGTGGATGCCTCGGCCGACGTCGAGGCCGCCGCCCGGCGCATCATCGATTCGAAATCCTTCGACAACTCGGTCCTGTGCACGAACGAGAGCGTGGTGATCGCCGAAGAGGCGATTTACGACAAACTATCGACCGCGCTCGGCCGCGCCGGAGCCTATTTCGCGAAAACCGACGAGGTCGATCGCCTCCGCGCCGTCCTGTTCGACGGCGGTTCCTTCAACGTCGCCCTGCTCGGGCGCTCCGCCGCCACCATCGCGCAAACGGCCGGGTTCCGGGTGCCCGCGGCGACCCGGGTGCTGATCGCGCCGCTCGATCGGGTCGGCGTCGACGAACCCCTCTCCCGGGAAAAACTCTGCCCTGTCCTAGGCTTGGTGCGCGTTCCTCAGGTCAACTCTGGGATCGCCACCGCCCGCGCCCTGGTCCGCTTGTCCGGAGCCGGCCATTCCGCCGCGATCCACAGCAGAAACCCAGCTAATATCATGGCCTTCGCGGCGGCCGTTAAAGTTCTACGCGTGGTCGTCAACAGTTCCTGCAGCCAGGGTGCGGCCGGTTTCTCCACCCACCTCGCCCCCACCTTCACGATCGGCACCGGCTTCTTCGGCCGCTCCTCGGTGGGCGAAAATATCGGCCCAGATCAGCTCGTTAACTGGACCCGCATCGCCTACGACACCGCCGAGCCCCTGGGCGATTTCAGCGGCCTGGAACCCTGGTCGCGCCTCCTCCCCGCCGCCACCGGCCGCGAAGCGCCGATCTCGCTGGGCGTCCTGCAAGAAGGCGCTGTGAAGGCGACCCCGGCCGTGCCGGACGAACTTTCGGTGGTGCGCGACGAAATCCGCCGCGTCGTGCTGGAAGAGCTGCGCCGAGCGCTCAAGGGATAGCGGATGGCCGAACTGCGCTCCTTCATTTTCATCGACCAGTTGCAACCACAGACCATGTGCTATCTGGCCACCTGGATGCGGGGCCGGCTGCCGCGCGCCAACATGGCGGCGCAGATCATCGAAGTCGCTCCCGGCCTCGACATCGAACCCCTGACCGACGTTGCCCTGAAGCACGCCGAGGTCGGCGGCGGCGTCTTGGTGGTGGAGCGCCAGTTCGGCTACCTGGAGTTCCACGGCCGCTCGACCGCCGCGGTCAAGGCCGCGGCCCGCGCGGTCCTCGACGTGCTGGGGGTGAGCGAGGAGGCCGCGATCCGCCCCCAAATCCTCGCCTCGCGCATCGTCACGGGGATCGATCCGGTGCACGCGTTCCTCATCAACCGCAACAAGATCGGCTCCATGATCCTGCCGGGCGAATCGCTCTTCGTCCTCGAGATGCAGCCGGCTTCCTACGCGATCCTCGCCGCCAACGAGGCGGAAAAGGCGGCGGAGATCAAGATCGTCGACTACCGCATGATCGGCGCCACGGGCCGGGTCTATCTGTCGGGCGAGGAGTCGTCCTTGCGCGCCGGCGCCGAGGTCGCCGAGCATACCCTCGCGGCCTTGGCGCATTGAGGGCCCCATGATCGACGGCGAAACCCTCCGCTCCCTGGTCCGCGACGCGATCGCCGGCGAACTCGCCGGCTTGCGCAAAGGCGCCAAGGCGGCGCCGATCGCCATCGGCAGTGACGCCGATTTGCGGGCCTTCGCCCGGGACGTCTTGCGGCTGGCCGAGGATGCGGCCGTCCGGGCGGCGATCGCGGCTGGGACCTATCCGTTCACCCTGGCGACGGGGGCGGGTCCGGCGACCGGACAAGGCAATCCCGTCGCCACCATCGACAAGGGCGTGGTGACCGAAACCTCGCTCACGCGCCTGCCGAAGGGAATCGTCAAACTGTTGCTCGCCGACGGCGTCACGGTGACGCCGCTGGCCAAGGACCGGGCCCGGCGGCTCGGCATCACCATCGAGAGGTTGAAGCCATGATCCGTGGACATGTCGTGGGCAGCGTCTGGGCGACCAAGCGCCTTGAAAGCATACCGGCGGGCGCCTTTCTGGAAGTGGAAACCGCCGGCGGCGGGTGCTTGGTCGCCTTCGATGTGCTCGGTTGCGGCGAAGGCGAGGAGGTCTTGATCGTTTCCGGCTCGACTGCCGCGGCCTGGCTTGGCGGCGGCAAGATCCCGATCGACGCTCTCATTATCGGGTCGATCGATCACCGCGGCGGCGAGTCTCCGCCGGCACGCAGCGGTTCGCGAAAATAGTTTTCACCCCTAGCAACGGAGAATCACCATGTCGAATGCCATCGGAATGATCGAAACCAAGGGCTTTGTCGCGGCGCTGGCTGCGGCCGATGCCATGGTCAAGGCCGCCAACGTCGTCATCGTCGGCCGTGAGCAGGTGGGCGACGGTCTGGTCGCCGTGATCATCAACGGCGACGTCGGCGCCGTGAAGGCCGCGACCGAGGCCGGATCGGAGGCGGCGAGCAGCGTCGGCACCCTGGTGTCGGTGCACGTGATCCCACGACCCCACGCCGACCTGGCCAAGCACTTCACCACCGTTCCGGGCAAGTAGCCTGGACCGCCGGGGAAAGGGCGGGGCGTGACCCAGCTCCGCGTCTATCTGCTGATCGAGCGGCTGGCCCGCCAGTTCGCGGCGTATATGGCGACGCCGACGCGGGCCCGCGGCTACCCACCCATGGAGGGCGAGTCGAGCCTGATCATCGAGGTGGCGCCGGCGCTCGCCATCCACCGGATCTGCGACCTCGCCCTCAAACACGCCCCGGAGATGGAGCCGGGCCTGCTGTACGTCGAGCGTCAGTACGGCCTCCTCGAGCTGCATTCGGCCGACCTCGACGCCCTCGGGCGCGCGGGTGCTGCGATCCTCGCCGGCATCGGCGCCAAGGCCGGCGATCAGCTCAAGCCGCGTACGCTGTACTCGGACATCATCGCCGACATCGCCGATCAGCATGCGATCGTCGTGAATCGCACCCGCGAGGGGTCGATGATTCTCCCGGGGCAATCGCTCCTGCTCTACGAGATGGAACCGGCGCTGTTCGCCTCGGTGGCCGCGAACGAGGCGGAGAAGGCGGCCCCGGGGATAACCCTCGTCGACGTGCAGATGATCGGCGCGAGCGGACGCCTGTTCCTGGCCGGTTCCCGCGAGGATTGCGAACGCGCCCGCACCCGGGTGGACGAAGTGCTGCGGTCGGTCGCCGGGCAGTAGACCTACCCGGCGTCCTCGAGCACCATCGCCGCGCCCTTCTCGCCGATCATCATGGCGGGGGCGTTGGCGTTGCCCGAGGTCAGGGTGGGAAAGATCGACGCGTCGATCACCCGCAAGTGGGCGATGCCGTGGACCCGCAAGCGGTGATCGACGACGGCCCGCGTCGGGTCGGGTCCCATCGCGCAGGTGCCAACGGGATGGAACACCGAGTAGGCGCGCGCCTGCACGTCCGCGAGCAGATCGGCATCGGTCACCGCGGCAGGGCCCGGCTTGATCTCCTCGGCGATGACTCGCGCCATGGACGGGGTCGCGGCCAAGAGCCGGAGGAACCGGGCGCCTTCCAACAACTCCTGGCGATCGAAGTCCGTGGCGGCGTAATTCGGGTGAATGACCGGCGGCACGTGCGGATCGGCCGAACCGATGCGTAGGAAACCAAGGCTCTCGGGCCGGCAGGGCGAGATGCTGGTGTAGAAACCGGGGAAGGGGTCGGGGCTCATCAGCGGCCGCACCCCGACCGGCGCCCGTTCGTATGTCAGCGGCGAGAAGTAGAGCTGGATGTTGGGTCGCGCGAGGCCGGGGCGGGAGCGATAGAATCCGCCACCCTGGTTGAGGCTCAAGGATAGGGGCCCCCGCCGGGTCAGCACGTAGCGCAGGCCGGCGCGCAGCTTGCCAACCCAGGTGTTGAGCTCGTCATTGAGGCTCGGCACGGCCGCGCGATAGGTGTGGTCGTAGCAAAGGTGGTCCTGCAGATTCCGCCCCACCGCCGGGCTCGCGTGGCGCACCGCGACCCCGCAATCGCGCAGGGTTTCGGGCGGGCCGATGCCGGACAGTTGCAGAAGTTGGGGCGAGTTCACGGATCCGCCGCACAGGATCACCTCGCGCGCCGCGTGCGCCTCGACGCTTCGCCCGCCACGATCGAAGACCACGCCGGTGGCGCGGGTGCCATCGAGCACGATCCGGGTGACGAGGGCCCCGGTGACGATCCTGAGGTTGGGGCGCCGTCGCGCCGGCCAAAGGTAGGCCCGCGCGGCCGATAGCCGGAGTCCGTCGCGGGTGGTGATCTGATAGTGGCCGACGCCTTCGATGGTGGCGCCGTTGAGGTCTGGGCTCGCCGGGATGCCGGCCTCGACGCCCGCTTTGATGAACACGTCGGTCAGGGGGTGGACCAGGCCGTCGATCGTGGTCACGTGCACCGGTCCGCCGGCGCCGTGGTACGGGCCTGCGCCAAGGGCGTGATCCTCCATCCGTCGATAGACCGGCAGGACGTCGCGCCAGCCCCAGCCGGGGTTGCCCAGCGCCTCCCAATCGTCGAAGTCCCCGGCCTGGCCGCGCGAATAGACCATGGCGTTGATCGAGCTGGACCCGCCCAACACCTTGCCGCGTGGCCAGTAGCTTGGGCGGCCATCGAGGCCGGGGACGCCTTCGGTCCGGTACATCCAATTGACCCTGGGATCGTGGAAGCACTTGCCGTAGCCGATCGGGGTCTGGATCCAGAACCGCAGGTCGGACGGTCCGGCCTCCAGCAGCAGGACCCGGTAGCGCCCGGATTCGCTCAGCCGGCTAGCGACGATGCAGCCGGCGGAGCCGGCGCCGACCACGATGTAGTCGTAAGTTTTCACGGGGATGTTAGGCCGGCGTGTCCTGCAACCGCAGCGAGCCGGCGATCTCGATGTCGACGATCTGGGCTTGGCGGGCCGCTTCGGCGGCGCGTGCCTCCCGGCGGCGGCGACGGAGTTCGAAGACCACGGCGGCGATGATCGTCGCGGCGATGATGATGAAGGCCAGGGCGTTGACCGCCGGCGTCACGCCCTGACGCACCTTGTTCGCGATGAAGATGGTGAAGGTGTTCTCCGCGCCGATCGAGAAGTAGGTGGTGGTGTAGTTCTCGAACGACTGCAGGAACGCGAGGGCGGCCGCCGACAGGAACGCCGGACGCATGTAGGGGACGGTGATGCGCCAGAACACCTGCCGCGGATTGGCACCGAGATCGAGGCCCGCCTCCTCGAGCGTGGTGTCGAAGCGCTGCAGGCGCGCCATGAAGATCAGCATGCAGTAGGCCGAGACGAAGCTCGATTGCGCCAGCGCCGCAGTCCACCAGGAGGCGCGGAAGCCGAGCTGCTGGCTCCAGAAGATGAAGGCCGAGATGCCGAGCACGATCCCGGGCGCCAGGATCGGCGAGACCAGGATGGCGTAGATCAGGCCCTTGGCGCGCACTTGCAGGCGCACCAGCATGAGCGCGCCGCCGAGCCCGAGGGTGATCGAGATCGCGACCACCAGCAGGGCAATGTAGACGCTGTTCTCCAGCCCGCCCCACATGCGCTGGTCCTCCCACGCCGCACCGAACCACTCGAGCGTGAAGGTGAAGTCGCGATGGGTCGGGATGCGGCTGGTGTTGAAGGCGAGCAACGACATGTACGCCATCGGGAACAGCATGTAGCCGAAGAAGATCACGAGGTAGGCGCGGGTCGCCCAGGTGATGAGGGTGCGGCTGTCGTTCATGGCGCCGCCCCTATCGCGTGATGTCGCGCAACGTGACGCGGAACGCCCGCATCATGAACATCACGAACACGAGGCACACCAGCTCGAGCACCAGGGAATAGGCCGACCCGCCGTTCCAATTCAGCACCGAGAACTGCGATTCGATCGCCTGGGTGAACCAGAAGCTGGATTTGCCGCCGAGCAGCACGGGCACGATGTAGGACCCGGCCGTCAGCATGAAGGTGACGATGCAGCCCGAGGCGATGCCGGGCTTGGCATGGGGGATGACGATGCGACGATGCACCCGCACCCAGCTCGCGCCCAGGTCCCGGGCCGCCTCCACCTGATTCTTGTCCAAGCTCTCCATGGCGTTGAACATCGGAAAGATCATGAACAGCACGTACGAGTAGATCAGTCCGACGAACAGCGCGACGTTCGAATCGATAATGGGGAGCTCGTAGTTGAAGAACTCGAACGGCTGGAACCCGAGCCCGACGAAGGCTTGGTTCACGAGACCATGCTTCGCCATCAGGGTCCGCCAAGCGTAGGCGCGCAGCACCTCGTTGACCCAGTAGGGGATCAGCAGGCAGAGCATCAGGATGCTCAGCCATTTGTTGGTGGCGACCTTGGCCAGGTAGTAGGCGAGCGGATAGCAGATCACGAGGGCAAGGACGGTGATGACGCCGCTGGTCAGCAGCGTGCGGATGAAGGTCCGGAGCGCGAGGTCGTCCTGGGTATCGACCAGCGGCAGGAACGAGTAGACGGTGAAGCCCGCCTCGGCCAACCCTTTCTTGACCGCGCCGGGGTTGGCGTGGAAGGCGTAGTCGATCAGCATCAGGTGCGGGATCAGGATCAGCAACAGCGCCCACACCGCCACCGATCCGAAGATGAAGGCGACGCCCAGCGTCCCGAACCGCTTGACCGCCTCACGCACGGGCGAGGCTCCCCTGGGGCAGCACGGTCGCGTGGTCGCGCCCGAAATAGGTGGAAAGCAGCGCACCGGTCGCGAAGCTCGGCACCGCGCCATCGTTCGACATGGTGACGATGATGGGGCGGCCCTTTGGATTGGCGAGCGAGATGTTGACCGTGATGCCTTCGAACACCTCGCCAAGCACCGTCGAAGTCAGGGCGTTCTCGTCGGCCTCGCCGGACGGCGCGAGCCGGAGCCGCTCGGGCCGCACGAACACGAAGGCCTCGTCGCCTTGCTTCAGCCCGCGGGGATTGCCCCCCAACAACCGGCCGAACGACGTCTCGACCTGGGCTACCCCGTCGGACGCGGCCACGACCCGGCCGGCGAACAGGTTGTTCTCGCCGACGAACGACGCGACGAAGGCGGTTTCCGGCTGATTGTAGATGTCGGAGGAAACGCCTACCTGCTCCACGTGACCCTGGCTCATCACCGCCACCCTGTCGGACATGGCGAGCGCCTCGCCCTGATCATGGGTGATGTAGATGAAGGTGATGCCGGTGCGCTTCTGGATGGCCCGCAGCTCCGCCCGCATGTGCTGGCGCAACTTGAGGTCGAGCGCCGAAAGGGGCTCGTCGAGCAGCAACACCTTCGGCTCGACCGCGAGCGCGCGGGCAATGGCGACCCGCTGCTTCTGCCCGCCGGAAAGTTCGTCGATGCCGCGATCGGCGAAGCCCGGCAGGGCGATCAGATCCAAGAGCTGCTCGACCTTGCGCAGGCGCGCCGCCTTGCCGACGCCGCGCACCTCGAGCGCGAACCCGATGTTCTCGGCGACCGACATCAGGGGGAACAGCGCCAGGTTCTGGAAAATGAGCGCGGTCGGGCGCCGGTTCGGCCCGAGGCCGACCAGGTCCTGCCCGCCCAGGGAGATCGATCCCTCGCTCGGATCGATGAAGCCCGAGACCATGCGCAGGATCGTCGTCTTGCCGCAGCCTGACGGCCCCAGGAACGAGAAGAACTCGCCTTCCTGGATGGTGAGGTTCAGATCATGGACGGCCGTGAAGTCGCCGAACCGCTTGACGACGTGGTTGAAAACCAGATCGTTGCCCATCGCCCTCCCCCGCCGCGTGGATGCCGTGCCCACGCGATCCTTTGCGCCCATCGTACCGGCGATGCCGCCTCATGGGAACTCGCTCATTTGGTAGCGCGAACGGGCGAGCCATTCCGGCTCGATCTCGATGCCCCAGCCGGGTTCGTCGGTCACCTGCGCCGCGCCGCCGACGATGCGGTACGGGTCGCGGCGGAAGAGGCCGTACTGCCACGGGTAGTAGTCGGGGCCTTCGATGGAGAATTCCATATACTTGCCGGGGTTCGGAATCGCCCGCAGCAGGTGCATGGTGAAGAGCGTCACGAGCCCCCAGTTGGCGGCGTGGGGCGTGATCTTCATCCCCGCCGTCGCCGCCAGGCGGCAGACCCGGAGCGTCCGCGCGATGCCGCCCAGGTAGAGGATGTCGGGCTGCGGAATATCGACGACGTGATCGCCGATCATGCGGCGCCAGACGGTCATCTCGCAGTCCTGTTCGCCCCCGGAAACGGCGACCGACAGTGCGTCGGTGACCTGCTTGGTTTGGGCCAGCTCCCAATAGGGACAGGGCTCTTCGAAATGCTCGACGCCTTCGCCTTCGAGCACGCCACCCACCGCGATCGCACGCGGCGGCGAGAATCCGGAATTGGCGTCGACCAGCAGCGAAGCATCGGGGCCGAGCGCACGGCGGATCGCGGGCACGATCGCCTCGGTGCGGCCCGGCCATTCGTCGACATCATGGCCACACTCGGCGCCGACCCTGAACTTGAAGGCGTCGAAACCGTGCTCGCCACGCAACCGGGTAAACCGCTCGGCCTCGGCGGCCGGGGTGATGTCGCGTTTCATCGACGATGCGTAGGCGCGCAAGGGTCCGGGTGTTCCGCCCAACAGTGCCACGACGGGCTTGCCGGCGGCCTTGCCCCAGAGGTCCCACAGCGCCGTGTCGAACCCGCCCATCGCCCGCTTGATGTACGAACCGGGGAACTTGTGTTCCTTCTCCTCGACGCGGTCGAGGAGCGCGTCCAGGGCCGCGAGGTCCCGCACCTCGGCGCCCAGAACATGGGGCGCCACCTGGCGATGCAGGACCTGACAGCTGATGTCGGCATGGTAGGTCGAGACCTGGCCCCAGCCTTGCGCGCCATCCGACCGGGTGACGCGCACGAAGCCGACGAAGGCGTTGGTGAAAGTCTCCAGACGGGTGATCCGCACCGATCCCTCGCGAAAACAAGGGACGCGCCGCTCCAGCCGGAGCGGCGCGCCCAGAATGACGGAATCGCGGCTAGGCGGCCGAGATCTTGTCGGCCAGGCCCTGGCGCTTCTCCAGGAACCAGGTCCGCTCGATGCCCTGCAGCCAGAGGTTGTCGATGGCGTCGCCCGGATAGGCGTCCTGGAAGTTCTTTTTGAACGAGTCGGACGTAAAGGCGTCGAAGCCCGTCACCACCGAGTTGTACCCGGTGTTTTCGGACACGATGCCGCCGATCTCCGGCTGGAACGCGAAGTTGATGAAGGCGTAGGCCTGATCGATGTTCGCGGCGCCCGAGGTCAAGGCGATGGTGTCGATCCACATCAAGGCGCCCTCGACGGGGGCCAGATAGTTGTACGGCCGGCCCTGGTTCTTGAGCTGGAAGATCGGGCCGTCCCACGTCTGGCCGATCACCGCGCCGTCCTGCTCGAAGCCGGACTGGGTGTCGGCGGTGCCCTTCCACCAGTTGGCGATCTGCGCCTTGTTGGCGATCACGAACTCGGCGGCGGTGCCGTAGCCGAGATCGAACGCCTCCTCGTCGTCGTACGCCTTCTGCATGGTGCCCGCCGGCAGCTTGCCCTCGCGCTCCATCCACAGGCCGGTGCCGAGCATGATCGACCGCTGGCGGCACAGCATCTTGCCGGCGTTCTCCGGCGCCCACAGATCGCCGAACGACGCCTTGCCGTACTCGAGCTGCAGCACCTCGGTGTTGTAGGCCAGCGCCTCGGTGCCCCAATCGTACGGCAGCGCGTACCAGGCATCCCCCTGCCGCGCCCCGAGGCTGGCGGCCTTGTCCATCATGCTGGGGACGATGTTGCCGATGCTCGCGGCCTTCGCCGGGTCGAGAACGCCGAGATTGCCGTTTTCGACATGGGCGCCGATCCACGCGACGGACGGCGAGGTCAGATCCCAGCCCACGCCGCTGGCCGCCTTCAGCTTGTTGAGGCAATCCTCGTTGGACGAGAACGTGGTCACGTTCACGGCGATGCCGGTGTCGGCCACGAAGCGGTCGATCAGGGGCTGCGGCGCGTAGTCTTCCCAGGTGAACCAGTTCAGCTCACCCGACGAGGACCGTGCGTCGCGCGAGAAAGCCGGGGCCAGGAGCCCGACCGCGCCGAGCGCGGTGGCACTCTTCAGGATGGCACGGCGGCTGGCCTGCGCCGCCCGTACCGTGGCCAGCGCACTGCGCTGGCCCTTGTTCAATGTCGTCATCGATTGAGTCTCCCCTGTAATCAGTTGGCTTGAACCATTGCGGATGTCTTGATCGCACAAGTGAGTGTCAGAACGATGACAGTCGCTCGCGCTCGACGGAATGCTTTTCCGTTGCGGCGAATTGTAGATCGGGACAAAAGTCCGCACAAGCGGGAGACGTCAGCCCGCGCCCTTCGTGAGCTCCTCCTTACGCCGCGCCACGAATGCCTCGAGCGCCTCCAGCCGGTCCTGGGGCATGGCTGGCGGCTCATAGACGTCGAGCAGCGCCTGCCAGACCTGGGTCGCGCGCGCCTCGGCCTCGACCGCGCCCGCCTCCGCCCAAGTCCCGTAGTTGCGCCAATCGGACAGGAAGGGCGTGTAGAACGCCTGTTCGTAGCGTTCCATGGTGTGGGGCGAACCGAAGAAGTGCCCACCCGGCGCCACGTCGCGAATGGCTTCGAGGCCCATGCTCGCCTCGTCCGTGGCGATGGGCGTCAGCATCTCGGCGATCTGCTGCAGCATCTCGGCATCCATGACGATCTTCTCGAACGAGGCGGTGAGCCCCCCTTCGAGCCAGCCGGCGCCGTGGTAGAGCAGGTTCGAGTGTCCCATGACGGACGCCCAGATCGACATCTGCGATTCATACACGGCCTGGGCGTCCGCCGCGTTGCTGGTGCAGGCGTTGGATGACCGGTACGGCAGCCGATAGCGCCGCGCGAGCTGGCCGGCCGCGAGCGTCGCCTTGGCGTTCTCGGGCGTTCCGAACGTCGGCGCTCCGGACCGCATGTCCACGTTCGAGGTGAAGGCCCCGTAGATCACGGGCGAACCGGGCCGCACCGCCTGAGTGAGGGCGATGCCGGCCAGCGCCTCGGCGTTCTGCTGGGCCAGTGCCGCGGCCAGGGTCACGGGCGTCATGGCTCCCATGAGGGTGAACGGGGTCACGCAGACGCATTGGCCCCATTCCGACATCGTCATGAGACCTTCCGCCAGCGGCTCATCGAGGCGCCGTGGCGAGTTCACGCTGATGATGGTCGTCACGCCCGGCGACTCCCGCATCTGCTCGCGGGTGATGCCGCGCGACAGCGCCATGATGTCGATGCCGTCCATCGCCCGATCGCGACCGACCGAGGTGCAGTGAAAGGCGCGGTCGGTGTAGACGACGTTGTCGTGGTAGCAATCGAGGTGCCGGGTTTCGGCCGCGAGTTCCACCGGCGCGATCGGCTGGTTGCCGACCATGTGGATGATGTTGAAGCTCTGGGCCAGGCTCAGCAGCCGGCGGTAGTCGGTGCGGTTGCCGTTGCGCCGGCCGTTCACCCGGTCATGGACGTTGGGCGGCCCCGCCACAAGGCCGAACACGATCGCATCGCCGCCCATGGTGACGGCATGGTCGGGATTGCGTGGCGTCAAGGTGACGCTCGACGGGGCCGTCCGGATCAAATCGGCGATCAGGGCGCGATCGAAGGTGACGACCGTGGTCGCCTCGTCCACCTTGGCACCCTTGGAGCGCAGCAGGGATCGGGCCTCGCCGCTCATCACCTCGATGCCCATTTCCTCCAGGATCCGCATGGAGGCATCGTGGATGGCATCGACCTGTTCGGGCCGCAGAACTTCGACGGGGGGAAACGGATTGCCGACCCGCCGCCATGGAAGCTGGCGGATCTCGGCCTTCTCGCGCACGCGCCCGGCGCGTCGCGCATTACTTCTCGTCATGGGCCAACCCTTCTCGGCCGCGGGGCGCGGGTGCGGGGCCTCGGCACCATGAGGCGATAGCACGCGGCGGCCAACGAAATCCAGCCCGCGGCCCCCTCGCCCTTGATCAGGCGGGTCCCTCGAACCGGGGGTAATCGCTGTAACCCGCGGCACCGCCGCCATAGAACAGGTCGGTCTTCGGCTGCGCCAACGTCCAGCCCCGGCGCATCCGCTCCGGCAGGTCGGGGTTGGCGATGAACGGCACGCCGAACGCGGCGAGGTCGACCAGACCGCTCCCCAGCCAGGACTCGGCGGCACGGGACTCCAGGGCGCCGCACAGGATGATGGGGCCGGGAAAATGCCGGCGGAACCGGCGCAGGAAGTCCGAGGGAATCCGGCGCACCGGTCCCGAGGCGCTGCGCTGGCACAACGAACATGCTTATCGGGGGTGAAATGACCATCCGGTACCATGTGACGGTGTCCTGGCTGGGCGACGAATGGCAGGACCTGAATATTCAGGATTTACCGCTCAAAGCGCTACAACCCTGGGTCGCTCGGTCAAGTCGGGTGATGACAATTGAGAGGGGATGGATTTCCGGTTCGCCGCGGTTCGCGGCGCCCCGGAAATGACAACTATTAGTTATTCACCGCGCCGCTTGGGAACGCTGAGCCGCCGCCGGTCCGAACGACGCGGCGTAGAAACGATACCAGTTCATGCCGAGGATGGCGGTCACGTCGGCCTCGGCGAACCCCACGTTCCGCAGACCCGCCCGGATGTTGGGGAAATCGCGGCTACCGCAAAACCATGGCGGCTGCGGCGGCAGCACCGGCTTGCCGAGACCGGGGGTCTCCGACCCGCTCTTGTTCCAGCGGCCGTCGCGCATCCACTTGATGATGGCGTCGGTCTGGTCCTGGCCCAGGTCCGAGCCGATGGCGATGTGGCGAACGCCCATCAGTTCGGCGGTCCGCGCCACCATCTCGGAAAAACTCTCCAAGGTGCACGCCGCGCCGCCCGCCAGATGGTTGGCGTAAAGCGAGAACCCGAGGATGCCGCCGGACGCCGCCAGGGCCTTCAGGACCGTGGCCGACTTGTTGCGCAGCACCGGGTGCCAGGCATGGGGATTGGCGTGGGTGATGGCGATCGGCCGCTCGGACAGCTCGATCGCCTGCAGGGTGGAACGCTCGGCCGAGTGCGACATGTCCACGACCATGCCGACCCGGTTCATCTCGCGGATCACCTCGCGGCCCATCCGGGTGATGCCGGCGTCGTCCGCCTCGTAACAACCCGCGGCCAGCAGGGACTGGTTGTTGTAGGTGAGCTGCATGAAGCGCACGCCGAGGGTGTGCAGAATCTCGACCAGGCCGATGTCGTCCTCGATCGGCGAGGGGTTCTGCAGGCCGAGGAAGATCGCCGTCCGGCCGCTGGCCCTCGCCCGGTCGATGTCGGCCGCGCAGCGCCCCGGCATGATCAGGGACGGATAGGTTTCGAACCGCCGGTTCCAATCGACGATACGCTCGACCGTCTCGCGGAAATCCTCGTGATAGGCGACGGTCACGTGCAGGCCGTCGATGCCGGCCCCGCGAATTTCGCGGAACAGGGATTCCGACCAGTTGCCGTACTGCGGCCCGTCGATCAGGAACCCGGGTTCGGCCATCGCTTCACCGCGAGCGGAACGGGTGGGCGGGATAGACGCCGAGCACCTTGACCCGGCGCGAGAAGAACCCAAGTTCCTCCAGCGCCATGCGGACCGAGGGATCGTCCGGATGCCCTTCGATGTCGGCGTAGAACTGGGTCGCCGAGAAGCTGCCGTCCAGCATGTAGCTTTCCAGCTTCACCATGTTGACCCGGTTGGTGGCGAAGCCGCCCAGGGCCTTGTAGAGGGCGGCGGGGACGTTGCGCACCTGGAAGACGAACGTGGTCATCACCAAGCCGGCAGCGGGATCGGGGTCCGCCGGCTCGCGGTCGAGCACGATGAAGCGCGTGGTGTTGTGGGCGGCGTCCTCGATGCCTGCCGAGAGTATCTCCAGGCCGTAGATCTCGGCCGCGATCTTGGAGGCGATGGCGGCCTGGGTGGGATCCTTGAAGCGGGCCACGTCGGCGGCGGCGCCGGCCGTGTCGGCATGCACCTGGGCGTTCAGGCGATGCTCGCGTAGAAACTTCCGGCATTGGCCCAGGGCATGAACGTGGGAATGCACGGCCTTGAGCCCGGCGATCGTCGCCCCCTTGGGCGCCAAAAGGTGATGACGGACCCCCTGGAAGTGCTCGGCGACGATGTGTAGGCCCATCTCCGGCAACAGGTGATGCACGTCGGCGACGCGGCCGGCGACGCTGTTTTCGATCGGGATCATGGCGAGATCGGCGTCGCCTTTCGCCACGGCCTCGAACGCCGCCTCGAAGGATTCGCAGGGCAACGGTTCGTGAGTCGAATAGGCCTCGCGGCAGGCGAGGTGCGAATAGGCACCAGGTTGGCCTTGGAAGGCGATGGTCGGCAAGCGCTTGGCCGTGGGGTTGACGTCGGGGCTCAGGGCGCGGCCAACTGCGCGCGCGCCCGTTCGAGATCGGCCGGAGTATCGACACCGAGCGGAACGGTGTCAACGCGGGCCACGGCGATGCGCATGCCCGCCTCCAGGGCGCGCATCTGCTCCAGCCGCTCGCGCAGCTCGAGGGGACTGGGCGGCAACCGCACGAACCGATCAAGGGCGGCCCGGGTGTAGGCGTAGAGGCCGATGTGGTGCCAGCGCGGGCCGTCGCCCCAGGGGGCGACCGCGCGGGTGAACGTGAGCGCGGTCCCCGCGGCGCCATCCGGCTGCCAGGCGACCACGGCCTTGACCACGTTCGGGTTCGCCTCCTCCGCGGCGCGCGGGATGCGGCAGGCAAGCGTCGCGATGTCCGCGTCGAGCTCCGCAAGGACGCGGACCGCCGCCTGGGGCAATTGGGGATCGAGGGTCGGCAGATCGCCCTGGAGGCAGACCACGACGTCGTGGAGGCGCGACGGATCGATCGAGTCGAGCGCCCGGTGGACCCGATCGGACCCCGACGGCAGATCGGGCGGCGTGAGCACGGCCCGGCCGCCCGCCCGTTCGACCGCGTCGACGATCGCCGCATCGCCGCAGGCGACGATCACGGGGCCGAGGTCCGCCTCCATGGCGCGCCGCCAGACGTGAACGATCATGGGAACGCCGTGGATGTCGGCCAGCGGCTTGTTCGGCAGCCGGGTCGAGGCTAATCGGGCCGGGATGACGACGACGGGTGCGGAGGCGGGTTCGGCCATGCCTGCTCCGGGGCGGACCATTCGCCCCTTCCGGACCTTATAGAGATTGGACAGTGTCCCGTGAAGTGGCTAATCTCCGCGCGCCTCCAGTCGGGGGACGGCGGGATTCGGGTGACTCGGACATTGGGTGCCATGGAATTCAACAAAATCGCAGGCGGGCTGCTGGGCTCGCTGCTTCTTCTGATGGTCGTCAGCATAGTCGGCGACACGCTTTATCCCCGATTCGGCCAAGGACACGGCGAGGGGGGCGAAGAGGCCGCCATGGCCTATGTCGTCGAAGTGACCGAGACGGCGGGCACGGCCGAGGCCGCCGCCGAGGAGCCGTTGGGCGTACGTCTGGCGGCGGCCGACGCGGCCAACGGCGAGAAGGTCGCCAAGAAGTGCGCGAGCTGTCACACCTTCGATGCCGGCGGCGCCAACAAGGTCGGACCGAACCTGCGTGACATCGTCGGCGCGCCGCGCGCCCACGCGGCCGGCTTCCCGTACTCCGACGCCATCATCGGCCTGGGCGGGACCTGGGGTTACGACGAGTTGGATCAGTATCTGACCAGCCCGAAGAAATATGCGCCCGGCACCAAGATGACCTTCGCCGGGCTGAAGAACGCGAAGGACCGGGCCGACCTGATCGCCTACCTGGCGACGGTGACCACGGCCCCGCCGCCGCCGCCCGCGCCTTAACTTCGGAACGGTTCCGGGTCGATGACGCCACCCGATCCAACGGCCTCGGCCGCGGCGTCGAAGTAGCGGCGCAGGCGGGGGACCACGATCGCTTCGGTGTAACAGGCCATGGCCCGCCGATAGCCGGCGTGCCCAAGCCGGTCGCGCAAGGCCGGGTCGCCGAGGAGCCGTCGCAGGGCCTCGGCCAGGGCGGCGGGATCGCCGGGCGGCACCACGAGGCCCGTTTCGCCGTCGCGGGTCACGTCGATCACGCCGCTGTCGACCCGCGAAGTCACCACGGGCCGGCGGCATAGCTGGGCCTCCACCTGGACCTCGCCGAAGGCCTCGGCGCGGTTGAGGCAGGGCAGAACGAAGACGTCGGCGGCGTGGTAGACGGCGACCTTCGTCGTCTCGTCCACGGTCCCGAGAAAGCGCACCCGCTCCGCGACTCCCAGTCGGACCGCCTCCGCTTCATAGCTCCGCCGCATGGGACCATCGCCAGCGATCAGCAATCTCGCGGCCGGCAGGCGGGCGAGGGCCGCCAGCAGGACCTCGACCCCCTTGTAGTGGACGTGGCGGCCGACGAAGGCGAGGACCGGCCCCTCGCCCGGAAGTGATGCGCGGAGCGCCGCTGCTCTCTCGAGGACCGCGGGCGACGCGGCGAACCGCTCGGCGTTCACGCCGTAGGGGATCGCCACCAGCCGGGCGCGAACCGCGGCGAGTTCGGGCGACGTCTCGCCGTAGCGCGGCGACAGAACCGTCACGCCGACGGCGCGCCGCAGGAGACGGCGGTAGAACGGGTGGGTCACCCGGGACAGGGTCTTCTGGCGCACCACGTCGGAATGGTGGGTTACCACCACCGGAACCCGCGGCAAGGCCATGAGGCAGGCGAGCACCCCCAGGGGATTGGGCGCGTGCAGGTGGATGAGGTCCGGGCGCAACCGCCGGAGCTCGCGGAAGAGACCGGGCGCGATCTCCTGACTGGCGATGTTGCCGACGCTCGCGACCCGCGTCACCGACACACCACCAACCGACTCGCGAACGGTGCGATTCTCCCGATTGAACACCAGCACGTCCACGTGATGCCGGTCGATCAGGGCTTCGGCGCAGAACCGAGTGTAGTTCTCGATGCCGCCATGGTCCGGCGCGTAGTACTTACCGAGCTCGACGATCCGCATGGGGCACGGGCGCGGGCTCAGCCGGCCGGGCGGTCGAGATACCAGCGCACGGTGCGGCGCAGGCCCTCGGCGAGCCCGACCTCGGCCGACCAGCCCAGGCGGTCCCGGGCCTTGGTCGTGTCGGCGAAGTTGCGGCGCATCTCGCCGGCAAGGGGCGGCGCGTGGCGCACCGCCACGTTCGTGACGCCGGCGTCGCGGAGGATCGGCACCAGGGTGTCCGCCAGCTCGCCGACCGACGTTTCGCGGCTGGTGGCGATCTGGAACAGCTCGCCCGCGATTCCGGGAACCGTCGCGGCGAGACGAATGGCGCGCACCAGGTCATCGATGTAGATGAAGTCTCGGGTCTGGCCGCCGTCACCGAACAGCTCGAGAGGTTCGGCGGCAAGCGCCCGGCGGACGAACTTGGCCACGACGCTGCCCTTATGGCTGGACCGGGGGCCATAGACATTGCTGAAGCGGAGCGCGACCGTCGCCAACCCGAATCCGTGCGCGAACGCCGAGCAGTAGCCTTCGCCGGCCAGCTTGCTGGCGCCGTAGGGTGACATCGGTCGGGCCGCCAGGCGCTCGTGGATCGGCGGATCGGCGGCCCCGAGCGGCGCCCCCGACGAGGCGAAGACGAACCGTTCCACCCGCGCCGTTCGCGCCGCCAGAAGGGCGTTCAGGGTGCCCTCCACGTTGGCGCGGCAATCGCTCATCGGATCGTCGAGCGATTGCTGCACGCCGGTCGATGCCGCGAGATGAACCAACACGTCCGCCCCGGCGGCGGCCCGGATCAGGAGGCCGGCATCGAGGATATCGCCGACGACCAGCTCGACCCCGGCGTTGCCCCCCCGGCCGAGCGGCCGCAGCGTGGCGGCATCCAGGCGATGGACCGACCCAACCCCCGCCAGCGCCGCCGCGCTCCCGACCGTCAGGTTGTCGATGACCCGAATGGCGTGGTTGCCCTCGGCTTCGAGGGCGGCGATCAGGCTGGTCCCGATGAACCCGCAGCCGCCGGTGATGAGCCAGCGCAAGCCTCAGCTCCAACGGACGCGGGGAAGGATCTTCCGGGCGTCGATCCGATCGCGATGGGCGATGACCTGCCCCAGCATGGCCGTCAGAATCCCGGTGGTCATCGGATGCGGCTCTAGACCGAGCTCGGCCAGCCCCTTGTGAGCGGGGTTGTAATAGTGCTCCTCCCGCTCCTTGCGCGGGTTCGCGAGGTTCTGCACCGTGACGGCCAGGTGCATCGCGCGACCGGCGATCTGGACATGTTCGGCAAGCTGGTTGACCGTGAACGTCTCGGTGAACTGGTTGAAGATGCGCAGCTCGCCTCGCTGCGCCGGGCTCGACGCGGCCAGCTCAATGCACTGGAGCGTATCCAGCAGGTTGAGGTAACCCCGGGTCTGACCGCCCTTGCCGTAGACCGTAAGGGGCACGCCGGCGACCGCTTGCACGAGGAACCGGTTCACCACGGTGCCGAAAATGTCGTCGTAGTGGAAGTTCGGCAGCAGCCGGCCGTCGCGATCCGATTCAGGGGTCGACAGACCGTAGACCGGCCCCTGCATCAGGTCGGTCACCCGCAAGCCATGCACCCGGACGTAGAACCACAGCAGATCGGTGTCGAGCACCTTGGTCGTGTGGTAGAGCGACCCCGCGGCCCGGGGAAACAGGAAGCGATCCTTCCGCCCTTTGTGTTCGATATCGATCCAGCCTTCCTCGATGTCGATGTTGGGGGTGCCGTACTCGCCCATGGTGCCGAGCTTGACGATGTGGCAATCGGGCGCGTGTTCCATCGTCGCCCAAATCACGTTGAACGTCGCGGTCAGGTTGTTGTGCAGCGTGAGCCAGGCCTCGTCGTAGGCGATCATCGAGTAGGGCGCCGACGGCTGCTCGGCGTAGTGAATCGCCACGTCGGGCTTGAAATCGGCGAACACCCGGGCGAGGAACCGATAGTCGGCGCAGTCGCCGATCCGGACTTCGATCGATCGCCCGCCCGCCTGGCGGTAGAACGTGGCGCGATCTTGCAGGTTGGGCGTCGGGAACAGCGGCTCCGACCCGGTCTCCTGGGCGATGCGGCGCCGCAGGTAGTTGTCGACCGCCATGACCTCGTGGCCGCGGGCCGCGAAGTGCATCGACGTCGGCCAGCCCAGGTAGCCGTCACCGCCCAACACGAGAACGCGCATCGATCAAGTCTCCGTCGTCGTCAGCAGATGATGCCGGTGCAGAAATCGACGCAGGGATTCACGATCCATCGGCCGTTCCAGCGCCGAGGTATAGGGGCGGGCCTCGTCGGGGCGCCGGGCGCCCGGGTAGTCGTAGTTGATGTCGCGATAGACCCCACGGAAGGCCGGCAGCACGGCGAAGTAACGGTCGAGCTCCAGCGTTCGACCCGATTCCTCCTCGCTCAACAGTTCCTCGTACAGCTTTTCGCCCGCCTTGGCGCCGATGCGGTTGATGGCGATGCGATCGGGCCGATGGTCGTGGTGCGGCGCCAACTCCTCGACCATCACATCGGCGAGGTCGGCGATGCGCACGGTCGGCATCTTGGTGACGAACACCTCCCCGCCACGCATGAGCATGACGGCATCGAGCACCAGACGCGCGGCCTCCTCGACCGCCATGATGAATCGGGACATGCGGTCGTCCGTCAGGGTCAACGGCCCCCCGGCCGCGATCTGTTTCTTGAACAGGGGTATGACCGAACCGCGGCTGCCCAGCACGTTGCCGAACCGAACCGAGGCGAGCATCGGCGTGGGGCTTCGGCGATTGGCGTTGGCGGCGGTGATGAGCCGCTCGCCCATCAGCTTCGAGGTGCCCATGACGTTGGTCGGGTTGACCGCCTTGTCCGACGAGGTGAACAGCACCCGGCCCACGGCGCAGGCGAGCGCCGCATCGATCACGTTGCTGGTACCGAGGATGTTGATCTGCACCGCGTTGCGCGGCGCCTCCTCGTTCAGGATCACGTGCTTGTAGGCGGCGGCGTGGATCACGATGTCGACGCCACCCATGCGCTCGATCAAGGTATCCCTGTCGCGCACGTCGCCGGCGTAGAGCCGCACCCGACCATCCCCCGCATAGGACTCGCGATGGAAGAACAGCTCGGTCTCGTTGTTGTCGATGCCGATGATCTCGCGAACGCCGAGGTCGAGGATCGCCGGCACGAGCGCGCGGCCGATGGTTCCGCAGACGCCCGTGATGAACACGGACGTGTCGCGCCAGCTATCCTGCATCGGTCGTTTCGTCTCCGGGCCGCGAGGCGGCTCTCTTAGCAGATCGGTCCGCGTCGACCAAGCCGCAAGCGCCCGCCCGCCCGGCGGCGGCGAGGAAGAACGCCCGGTAGCGGGCGACCTGCCAATCCCAGGCGAGGTCCTCGGGCATCGGGTCCGGCCGCCAGTCGCCGGCCTGGATCAGGCGTGCCATGTCTTCGGGACCGCGGGCGATCCGGCTCACCAGGTGCGCCACATCGCCCGTCGGGGCGGCGATGACCGGCACGCGCGCCGCCAGCGCCTCGAACACGACGTTGGGCACGCCGCCTTCCGTGCGCGAGGGGAAGACGACGGCGTCCGCCGCCTGGTAGTACGCCGGCACGTCCGCATGCGGGACGGGCCCGGCAAGGTGGACGAGTTCAGGGCCGAGGGCCGCGAACTCGGCCACGAACGGCCCTTCCCCAACGATGCAGAATTGGACGGCGCCACCGGCCGCGCCGACCAGCCGGGCGGCCGCGAGCAGCCGATCGGCGCCCTTGAGGAACGTGAGCCGGCCGACGTAGAGGACCGTTCGCCGATCGGCGGCGAGCCCGAGCCGCCGTTTCGCCGCCGCACGCTCCGCGGCGCTGGCGGGCCGGAAGGCGCGGACATCGATCGGCTGGGGAAGCACCGCGACCGACCCAGGCGCGCGGCCAGTCCGCGCCAGCAGCATGGACAGGGACCGCTCGCCGATCGAGACCACGCGATCGCCCCAGCGGTAGGCCGCATCCGCGAGAACCTCATGGATCAGCCAAGCCTTCGCCTTCGCCACGGGACCCGCGGCCAGGGCCACCTGCTCGTAGCTGTTTCCCGTCATGCGCACGATCGTGGGAACTCCAGCCATGCGCCCGGCCAGGGCCACCGCCAGCCCCAGGGTCTGCGGCTGGCAGGCGTTCATCAGCAGGTCGGGGCGCTCCCGGCGGCAGTAGGCGCGACATGCCAGGATGCCGGCGAGCGGCTCGAGGATCGCCGGACCGGGCGCCCGGTAGGGGAGGATCCGGAAGTGAGCGCGGATGCGGGCGGGCGGGTTCCGGTCGGCGAGCAGAAGATCGCAGTGGAACGTTCCGTTCAGGATCTCGCCGAGATTGCCGAGGAAGGCGTGGAAGTTGGGCGCGAGCCGCCGGCCGGCGAGCACGCCCAGCCGGGGGAGGTCATCGCCCATGCGGCACGAACGTGGCCGCATCGCCGAGGGGCCGGCAGGGGAGACCCGCGAGGTCCCGCAACATCGCCCGCATGAGCCCCGCGCCGCCGGCGATTTCGAGGCAGGCGGGGTGCAGCAGCAGCGTGGCGAAGCCGGCGCTCAGGAGGCGATCGTCGACTTGCCGCCGGACTCCGTTCCACCACGCATCCGGCGCCGCGCGGGCGATCACGATGGGTCGTCGCGGCACCCCCAGTGCGCGGCGCGCCACCTCCCTGGCGGCCTGTGCCAGGTGGCCGCGCCGCCACGGTGGGCGGGCCGCGCGCCAGGGATGGTCACGCAGCGCCTGCTCGCCCGCCAGCACGTCGGGCCGCAGGTCGCCGTGCGCCATGGTGTCGTGATCGACGTCCGTGTTGATCGGCACCGACACCAGGCCCGAGGCGATCCGCTCGATTCGGCCGCGTGCATCGACCGCGTCCGAGACGACGGCCACGTCGGTTCCGGCGAGGACAGACCGGGTGATCGCATCGCCGAAGAACGCGTGGGTGCGCCACGCGCGGATGGAACCCTGGGTCGCCTCGCGCAGCGCGCCGAGGGTCCGGGCGACGTCCCTGGCTTGGGCTTCCCGGGAACCGTAGAACGAGCCCGTGAACCGGTGCCGCAGAGCGTGCCGCCAAGTCGGCCGCAGGCCATTCCAGGTATGTCCACCCACGGCCACGCCCGGGACGGCGGCGAGGCGCGCCACCGCGCCCGGGGATTCCCGCGCGCAAAGCCCGGTGAGAAACAGGGTGACGGGCACGCCCGCCTCGGCGGCGAGCCTGGCGAAAGCTTCGGCGCAGTCGATCTCGGAGCGGGCGCCATGGCGCGCCAGCCACGCCTGATCCCGACCGCCCATGGCGGAATCGTGCACGTCCCCGGTCACGAAGATCAAGGACCCGACTCACGCATACCGCACGAGGTCGACGACCAGGATGCCGAGGACGGTGAGGATGGCGCCGCCCAGCACCGCCACGACGAAGATCTTGAACGGTTCCGGATAGGTCGGGAGATCGGAGACCGACACGCTGTCCACGAACTTCGCCGCGAACGGCAGGGACGAACTCGCGAGCAGCAACCGCCGCTCCTCGCTGACCATGGCCGAGAGCATCGCCGTGCGGTGCTCCTGCAGCGTGATCTCCTCCAGTTTCTCGCGGATATAGGCGATCTGTTCGGCGGATCGGGCGATGGTGCGTTCCTTGATGATCGCATCGGTCTCGTCCAGGACGAGCTGCAGCAACGCCCGGGCGAACGCCGGATCGCGGTAGCTGAACTCGATCACGTACATTCCGGTGCCGAGCGGATCGCTGACCGTGAACTCCTTGGTCAGGAAGCCGGCGAGAGTCGTCGGCGTCGGGGGGACCCACGACGGCTGACCGACCAGCTCGCGCAGCCCCATCTGGAGCCGTGCGAGCGGGCTTGCGGGAGGCAGCCAAGCGACGTTCGCAGCGTCCCACCGGGTGGCCATGAGCTGGCGCAGGACGTGGTGTCGGGTCTCGAGCCGTTGGGCAAGGGTCGCGGAGGTGAGCACCTGGAGGAACTCCGTGAACGCCGGGGCGCTCGAGGACGCGCCAAGATCGAGGCCGAGCTGGCTCGCGCCCAGGGCGAGGGAGGACAGCGCGCCACCGAGCTTGCTGGTCGACGTGGATTCGGTCGCGGTGACCACGGTGCGCGCGGTATAGAGCGGCGTGGTCCTCAGCATCCAGCCATAGGCCGCGAGCGCGGCGAGCGCGCTGACCAGACCGATCAACCACCATTTCCGCGCGATGCGGCGCACGAGCGCAAGCAGCGAGCCCTCCGGCACCGGCACGAGACGGGGCTCGCCCGGCGCGGCGGGCGCAACCGGTGGTGGATCCACCGGAAACGTCGAGGACGGCGCGGCCGCACCAGCCCCGGGATCGGTTTCCACGTTCATCGGCGCGCAGACTACGCGCACCGCGGGGTACTTGCCAGCCTCACGCTATGGGGGCACGATCCGATCGGAACATGACCCCCTACCTTCTGCAGCTTTCGCACATCACGGAACCGCAGATCAGCGTCTTCTATGTGCTGTTCGCGTACGGGCTGTTCGGAACCATCCTGGTTGGGGTCCTCCGCGCATCCGGCGCCGACCGGCGCCAGACCCTCGACTACGTGGTGCTGTTCACGTGGTTCGTCGGCGTAGTCGGGGTCGTCTTCTGGGTGGTCGGGGCCGTGCGCCTTCCGCCCGACTCGCGGTTCTACTGGCGGGTCGCGACGATGATCTCGAAGGCCGGCTTCTCCGACGCCGCCCTCGATTCGGGATTGATGCGGGGCCTCTCCAATCTGGGCGTGAACACGTTCCTGCTGTTCGAAGCTGCCGTCGCATCAATTCTTCCACCACGCTATGATATCTTGCAGATCATGAATATTTTCATCGTCTGCCTGGCAATTTTCGTGCAAGACCGCATTGCTCGCATGATGTTCGGCGCGAAATTTTCATATCTTATACCAATTTTGTTTTTCATTTATTTCGCCCTATATTGGAGATGCCTGCACAACAACCGGGAACCCCTGGTTCTGCTTTTCCTGGGTCTGTGGATCTGGGGATTGCTCCGCTGGTACGGTGGCGGCCCGAGATGGGCGCTCGTCGTCGCCGTCCTCGCCGGCATCATGGTCGTCATGCTGCGCGCCGAGAACGTCGTCATCATGATGGCGTTCGTCGCCCTGTACGCCCTGGCGACGGCCCGCAGTGCCCTGGTGCTGGTGCCGCGCCTGGCGGTGATCGTGGTGGCGGCGGGGATCGCCGTGGCCATGGCCTTCGAGATCACCTACGGCGATCCCCTGCGGGCGGTGAACTTCGCGCGCACATTGCGCATGGATGGGGGCTATTTCCTCGTGCTGCCCGAGCTTGAATCGTATGTCGACGTGCTGTGGCAGTTCCCGATCAGCCTGTCCTTCTTCCTGGTTCCCATCAAACCGTGGGAGGTGTGGATCGGCGCCGAGTACATCCTGGACTACGTGCATTCGCTCACCGCGCTCGCGATCCTCGTTGCCCAGGTGGTGGGGATCCGGCATGCCCTGGTCCACCACCCGCGGCGGCGGATTCTCGCCGTCCTCGCCCTGTCGCTTCTGGCGATGGCGTGCATCTACTCCCTGCCCGAGGTGTCGGCCGAGTCGGCCGCCCGGCATTCGCTCTTCTGGTATTACGGCTTGATGTTCTTCGCCGCCCTCGGCGTCGAGCGTACCCGGGTAGGATTGGCGAGGCTCGCCCGCGCCTATCGCAGGGACGGCCGCCTGGGTCCGCTTCCCGCGCCGCAACGGGGGGCGAGGGGCGCGTGACGCTGTCGCGCCGCGGCGCCATGGGCTGGGCGACGGCACTCGGACTCTCGGATCCGATGGCGCCGGCCTCCGCCGCCGCGGACGAGGGAGCGGAGACGGCGGCGCCGTTCCTCGATGCTCGCGCCTTCGGGCTCAGGGGCGACGGCGTGACCGACGATGGGGCCGCCCTTCAGGCTGCGATCGACTCCCTGCCCACGGTGCGCGACCAGACCCGATCCGGCGGCGGCACGATTCTGCTGCCGCCGGGCGAGTTCCGCATCGACCGGACGCTGGTGCTCGACCACGGCATCACGCTCCGGGGCGCCGGCCACAAGGCGACCGTGCTGGCCGCGTCGCCCGGGCTCGCCGCCCCGATCATCTCCTTCGACCGGGCCGGGCAGCCGCCTTCGGCGGATCGCATCGTCATCCGCGACCTGTTCGTCCGGGGCGACGGAACGCCTGGCCAGATCGGCATCCTACTGCACAACGTGCACTCCTGGCTCATCGCCGACGCCTGGATCGGGTGGTGCGACATCGGCGTGCACCTGGTGGCGACCTGGGTCGGCGAATTCCGCAACGCCCGCGCCACGCGCAACGCGTCGATCGGCCTGATGACCGAGAGGAGCGACGACGGCGGGTCGAACCAGATCGTGTTCGGCGCCTCGATCTTCGATCACAACGGGATCGGGATGTCGCTCGACGGATCGCGCTACTGCTGGCTGTTCGGGTGCTCGCTCGAGAGCAACGACGTGGGCGGCCTGCGCGTCTCGGACGCGCGCAACATCACCGTGCTCGCCCATTTCGAGGGCAACGGTCGGTACAACATCGCCCTGTCGCCGGACGCGGCCGTCGACGGCGCCGCGCGCAACGTCGTCATCACCGGATCGACGCTGTCCATCGCGTCCAAGGACCGGCGCGTCACCGGGATAGTGATCGGCCGGGCAGAACAGGTCGACATCCGAGGCAACTGGTTCTTCAACCGGCGGACGAACGACGGCTTTGCGACCGGCGTCGAGCTGGGGAGCCGTGCCCGCGACGTGATGGTGTGCCCACGGTCGAACACGTTCCAGGACGTCGATCGCGCGGTCGCCGTCACCGAGGGCGAGGCGCTGGCCGCGGCGACCGTCCTCAACGGCGGCGTGCTGCCGCTCAGCCTGTTCGGGAGCTGGTCCGATCTCGCCCGGTTCACGCGCGCGGCGTTCGATCTCGACGACCGACACATGGGGCTGGATGTTCTTCTGGATGCCGACGTCGACGGACCCGTGGATTTCGGGGACTTGCCCGCGGGAACCCGGGTGCGTGGCGGACCGGGCCGCCGGACGCGGACAGTCCGCGTATCGGGCGACCACCTCGGCCCCGACCGCGCGGTCATCGCCCTGCGGCGCGAGGGCCAGGCGGTGGAGAACCTGCGCGTGGTCCTGGACGGCGCGCCGGAGGGGGCCACGGGAATCCTCCTCGCCGGCCGGGGCCAGGCGGTGTGCGATGTCGAGATCGAGCACGGCGCCCAAACCGGCGTGCGCGTCGGCTCCGGAGCCGCCCGCGGTGTCCTGCGGGACGTCGCCTGCATCGGTTCCGGACACGCCGTCGAGGATCCCGAGGGCCATGCCGTCCAGGACAACGTGGTCAGCGAACGCTAACTCCGGCCGGCAAGGTCCCGGTACACGGCCTCGGTCAGCCGCACCGAACCCGCCAGCGCGTGGATCGCGACCGCGTGGGCGCGCCCCGACCCGACCAAACGCGCGCGGTCGGCGGGGGACAGGGCGGCGAGTTCGGCCAGCGCGTCCGCCATGGCCTGGGAGTCGCCAACGGGGACGAGGCGGCCAAACCGTCCTCGCTCCAGGATCTCGGCGGTTCCGCCCACGTCCGTCGCAACGACGGGGAGCCCAGCGAGAAGCCCCTCGACGACGACCAGGGGGTGTGCCTCGGTCATCGAGGGATGAAGCAGAACGTCCATGCCCGCGAGCAGCCGGGGGACGTCGTTCCGCTGACCAAGGAACCGGACGTCCTCGCCGAACCCCCCGGCCTGGGCCGCGAGCGTGTCGCGGTCGGGGCCCTCGCCGATCAGGACATAGCGCGCCCGGATGCCGTGATCACGCCGCAGCCGCGCGACCGCGTCGATGCCGAAGCCCTGGCCCTTGAGCGCCTCGAGGCGGCCGACGGTGACGATCGCGAAGTCTTTGGGGGCGAACCCCAGGTCCCGCCGCACCGCGTCGCGGCCGTGACCGACGAAGCGGGCGGGATCGATTCCCGTGGGGATCAGGACGATCTTCCGGCGAAACCGCCCGGCCGGGTCCGCCGCCTCGATCACCCGGTTCGAGACCCCGATCAGGCGATCGAACCCGCGCAGGAAGAGGGCTCGCATGACGACGTCGGCCGGGCCCTGGTTCCACTCGTTGTCGATGTGGATGACGGTGGGCACCCGACGCCAGGCGCGGCTCAGGAGCGCGACCGTCCGGCTGAGATTCTCGTTGGGGTGGAGCACGTCGGCCCGGAGATCGCCGAGCACCACGGCCAGACGCCGGCCGGCGCCGAGCACGGCCCACGCCGTCTGTGCCAGGGCCAACGGCCGCCGCGCGAGGTCCCGGCGCCGGACCCTGGGGCAGCGGGCGTTGATGTCGCGGACGACGACTTCGACCCCGGCCGCGCGGGCGGCGGCGGCGAGCTCCCCGTCGCTCGAGGTGAGCAGGATGGGTCGGAACAGGGAGCGGTCGAGGGCCGCCAGCAGCGCGATCCGCGCGATCTGTCCGCCGCCGAGCTGGGAGGCGCCCTGGGCGCCCTCGTCGTAGACGACGATCATAATGTGACAATCCGTCGTCAATCCGGCACCGGTCGGCCATAACCGTTGCGGACCAGGACGGGGCCGGCGACACGCTCGATCTCGGCGATGTCGGCCGGCGACAGCCTGCGATGGCTCGCCGCGTTCATGTCGCGGATCGGCTCGTCGAGGTCATGGACGGCCCACGAGCGCCCGAACGCCGCGGCATCGAGCGGCAGCAATCCCAGGAAGTCGAAGATCCTGGCCGAGATCGCCGCCGGATCCGCCGTGAACTCCTCGTAGGTCACCGTGATCGCCCGCTCGACCCCGGCCAAGTGGCGCCGCGCCAGCGCGTCGCTCGCCGCCCATTGCTCGGCGCAGTACGACAGCGGATAGCCGGACGGGAATTCGTCCCGCCCCCATCGCCACGGCCGTGCCTTCCGCCGCAGGCCTTCCGCCACGGCATAGCCGTCGCGCACCAGGTAGACAAAGTAGGCCGGCTGGAAGTGCGCCGCCAGGAAGGGGATATGGACGACGTTGGCGACCGACTTCTCGAGCACGTTCGCCGGCGATCGCGGCAGCCACAGGGACCACTGCCGCTTGATGCGCCGCGCCCGATCGGCTTCGCCGGGCCCGGACTCCAGCCGCATTTCAGCCTCGCAGCGGCACCACATGCGTGACCACCGCCATCGTTCGGGTGGCGGCAGGGCATCGGTCAAGAACACGCCCTCCTGCGGCAGCGGGGCGATCTCGGGGTGCGAACCGAGCACCGCGGCGAGCAGCGTCGTGCCCGAGTTGTAGCACCCGAGCACGAAGATCCACCGCTTCGGCTTCGGCACCGATCCGAAGGGCGTCAGGACACGCTGAACCAGCGGCGAGGTGCGCAGCTTGCGGACGAGCTTCGTGGAAAAGGCTATCGTCACGGGCGCAGCCGGAGGATCGGGGCGGCGAGGACACGGGAGCGAAAATCCGCGAGCGAATGTCCCGTGCCGATCGGCACCCTCGGCAACCGAAACGGATCGCCGCGCTTGCCAACATAGCCCGGGATCAGGGTCAGCGCACCCTCGAAACCGGCCTTTCGGACGGCGAGCGCCGTCCGCGCGTCGACCTCGCCCTTGCCGCCGAACGGAAACGCGAACCAGCGCGAGCGCTTCCCGGTCCAAGCCTCCAACTGGTCCCTGCCGGCGACGATCTCGCGAACCAGGTCGGCGTCGTCGCACACCGTCAGGCTCGGGTGGTTGACGGTGTGCGCCTCGAAATCCACCGTGTCCTCGCGCGCCGCCTGCCGCAACCGCGCGACCGACGGGAACAGGCTCGGGCCCGGGTCGCCGGCGATGTCGCTCAGTTGCCGCCGCAGCCGGGCGAGGCTGGGCGGGCCCGTGGTCCGGAACCTGTGTCTGACGATGCGGCACGCCTCGGCGACATCCCTCGCCCCGACGAGCGCCGCGAGCCGATCGGGCGCGCGCGCCGCCGCCAGATCCATGAGCACCCACAAGGGCGGCGAGCCATGGTCGGCGACGAAGCCCGTGGTCACGAAGACGGTCGGCCGGATGCCGTACCGGAGCATCGCGGGAAGCCCGAGATCGAGCGTGTCGGCGTAGCCGTCATCGAACGTGACGGCGACACGCCAGCGACGCGGCGGCGCGGCGCGCCACTCGATCAGCGCGCCGAGGGGCACGAACTCGCAGAAGCCCGCGAGCCAATCGAGCTGGCGCTCGAAGTCCTCGACCGGCAGCGCCCGCGCGCTTCCCGGCCCGGTGTCGTCCGCGCGCAGCCTCAGGCGGTGATAGCACAGCACGGCCTGGCGAGGAGCGACACCCGCAAAGGCAACGTAGGCCGCCGTCGCGCGCGTGACGATGCGGCGCCCGATGGACCTCATCGACGCCGCTCCAGACAGGCGCGATAGAACGGCAAGAGGCGCTCCTCGACGATCGCCCCCCAGGTGTGGCCCCTGACCGAATCCGCCGCTTGCCGCGACATGGTATCCCCCACCCCGGTCACACAGAGCTGGGTGACCAGCGCCCGCAGGTCCGCAGGATCGGACCCGATCAGCCAGCCGTTCCATCCTTCCCGCACGTAGATTCGGTTTCCCGGCATATCACTCGCGATCACCGGCAAGCCCGTCGCAAGATACTCGATGGTCTTGAGCGGAGGAGCCAGGGAAGAGAGCGGATTGACAATCAAGGACAGCCCCACGTCCGCGCGCCGCAGATGATCCGCGAGAACAACGCGCGTCACGAACCCGTGAACCCGCATCAGATCGGGGGCCTGGGCGGCGAGCGCGCGTACGCTCGCCTCGCCATCCCCCTGACCGAAGACGTGAAGCATGGGGCGGCGAGTCGCGCCAGGCGGAAGCGCGCGCCCGGCGTCGACAATCGCCTGGAACCAGGGGCCGATGAATCGCCGGGCGTTCAGGCTGCCGCTGTAGACCAGGCTCAGATCTCCGCCGCCCGCAGGTTGGGCCGATGCGGCGGGGAAGAAAATGTCGGAATCGAACCCGAGGGGCAGCGCGGGCAAGCCGGGCCGGCCGAATAGGCGCGCCCCGATCGGCTCGGAGATCGCGGCCAGGGCGTCATAGGTCATCGGAGCCAGGCGAGCCGACAGACGATAGGCGCTCCCGAGCAAGCCTTCCCGCACCACCAGGGCGCGGCCGTCCGCCAGCCATACCGTGCGACCCCGCCGGCCGTGCGCGACCGGGTACGCCTCGCACTTGGGATGCCAGAACACATGGACGATTTCGGGGGCGAACCGCCGGACGACGGACCTAATCCCCTGGAGGCGCGCGCCGAGCCGGCGCCACGAGTCGCCGAGGGGAAAGGCGTCGGCAAACGTTCTGACTTCGTCGGCCACGCCCATGCCGAGCATGCCGACCGTGTGGCCCCGCCGCGCCGTCTCTCGGGCGAAGTTGATGGGCGCCGCGCTGGAAAGTCCTACGCCGCCGGTCGGGCTGATGTACAGCACCCGCACGGCGCGTCAGCCCGCCGGCCCGCGCGTTGGCCCCTCGCGCCATGACGTCAGATCCCAGCCGAGGAGCGTTTCCAGTCGGTCGAACTCCTCCGCGTATCGGGCACGAAGTTCGCGATCGACATCGAGCGGAATCGTCGCTCGGGGCGCCGGGCGCAGGTTGGCGTCGCGCATCCGGCGCTTCAGCCGCTTGCGCACGCGGGCCGGCAGGAAGGGCTTGACCACGTCCTTCCAGATCGCGCGACGTTCCACCATCCGGCGCAGCCAAAAGGAGCGAGGCTGGCTGGCGACATTGCTCGTTACACCGGTGCTGATCGGGGCCGTGTCGTCGACGCCAAGGAAGCGGCAAACATCACGGACGATGACCTCCGGCCGATCGGCTAGCTCCTCGAACCGCACGACCAGCATGGCTTCGCGACCGAAGAGACCCCAATAGGGTTCCAGGAAACGGCTGTAGAGCCCGTCGCGAAACAGACCCGCCCAGCCCAGCGGATTCTCCGCGAGCCGCGTGCCTTCCTTCCCCAGGGCATCCGCGAACGAGCCGGGCTCGCGGCCGTTTCGTTGCCGATGACGAAAATGGGAAAATGCTCGGGCCACGGGATCTCGCAACACGACCACGAAACGCGGCGTACGGGACCCGTACGCCGCGGCGATCCGCGGGGCGACGAAGGCCGCGTGATGGAGATAGGACGGCGTCGCATCACCCCGGGCGCGCTTTCCGAGTGCCCGGTTGCCGTAGAACGTGGCGTCGTAATAGCCGAGTCCCTGGCAATACGAATCGTCCTTGTCGAAGAAATGCGGTTCCTTTTCCTTGGGCAGATAGATATCCGGGTGTTGGCGGAGGAGGTCGAACAAGGTCGTCGTCCCAGCCTTCGCGGCTCCCGGCACGAAGAAGTTCGGAAGGGTGCCGGCGAGCCGCTCGATGGTCTCGGTCACGGCTCGTCACCCGGTCGCGCGTGGCGGTCGGACGATATCATACGTGCGTGGACTGGGCGAACGCCCGGAACGCGTCGACGCCCTCGAACAATTCATCGAAGGTGCCCTCCCCCGCGAGCCTGCCGTCGCGAATGAAGAAGATCCGATCGCAGTGGCGGACGCTCGCCAGCCGGTGCGCGACCATGATGATGGTCTTGGACCCGGAGTACGCGCTGAGCGCGTTCACGATCTCGCGCTCGGAAGCCTGATCCAAGGCGGCCGTCGCCTCGTCCATCACGAGAACGCTCGGATCGCCGTAAAGCGCTCGGGCGATACAGATGCGCTGCCGCTGCCCGCCGGACAGGCGTCCACCGAGCTCGCCGACGAGCGTATCAAGGCCGCGCGGCAATTGGTGCACGACATCATCCAGACCCGCCAGCTCGAGCGCGCGCCGCAGCCGATCGGGATCGATCTCGCCGTCGGGCAAGCCGAAAGCGACGTTGCGACGGATCGTGTCGTCCGCGAGGTAGAACCGCTGGGGGATGTAACCGATCTGTCCGCGCCATGAGACGATCTCCGTGCCGATGTCCACGCCGCCCACGAGGATACGCCCGGCGGATGGCCGCAGAAGCCCCACCAGCAGGTCGATCAACGTCGATTTCCCGGAGCCCGACGGGCCGACGAAGGCGACCGCGGATCCCTTGGGGATGCGGAACGAAATTCCCGCCAGAGCTTCCCGCGACGTCCCCGGATAGGCATAGTGCACGTCGGTCGCTTCGATGTCCCCGGCCGGTCCGAGCCCGGCGGCTTCTTCGCCGCCGGCCTTGCCCTGCGCGCCCTCGTCGCCCCGCTCGAATCGCGACAGGTCGCGGTGCACGCTGTCCAGCGCCTTGTGGTAGTAGCGGATGTTGCTGACCCCGGACATAATGACACCCGCGGAGGGCAGCATGCGCATCGCGGCGACGGCGAAGAGCGACAGCATCGGCAGAAGCGACGTGGGTTCCGCGCCTTGCAGTTTCGTCACTGCCACCACGCCGAGCATCGCGAGGACGAGAAGGGTCTCGTTGATCACGCGAGGAAGCTGATTGACGAACGCGTGAAACCGCTCCGCGTGGGCGAAATCGCGATTGTCGATGTCGTACTGACGCGCAAAATGCTCCGTTCGCCCGAGAATCGTCAGCTCCTTCACGGCGCCCAGCGCCTGGTTGAGGGATTTCAGCCGCGCAACGGACGAGTCGAAGCGCTGTCTCGCATGCAGCTTCAAACGCCGCTTCAGCACCCGTTGGAACGAGAAGATGACGATGCCGAAGAAGGCGATGGCGACAAGCGTCGTCGCCGGGCTGAATACCAGAAGCAACGCGAGAATTCCCACGACGACAACACACTCCGAGACGATCGTCAGGATCGGAGAAACGATGTTCCGGATCAGGACGCGGATTTCGTCGTTGACGTTTCTGACCAGCTCGGCGGAATTGTTCTGCACGTGGAACAGGTAATCCATCCTCAGATAGCGGCGGATGAGCGTGCCGCTCAGATGCAGCTGGAGTTCGTGGATGACGTAGTTCTGGGCGTACTTCGCCGACGTCCACACGGCCGCCTTCAGGATGAAGGCTCCGGCCAACGCGGGCGTGAGCAGCAGGATCAGATCCTCCGTCGACATCGGCCCGAGAACACCGAGGACACGGCGGGCGAGGGGGTGGACGACGAACTGCTCGGGGTTCGCGAGCAGAGTCGCGTAGGGCAGCACGAGCCCCACCCCGAAGATGTCCAAGGCGCCGGCGGCAATGCCCAGCACGAGGACGCCGGCGATGCGGAGTCGGTCACGGCGGTTGAGCAGGCCGAACAGCTTGCGGATCACGGGCAACGTCCTACCCGTCCGGCGACGGCGAGGCAACCGTGGCGGCGCGATCGCGCACCCGCCCGAGGAGCTTGACGCCCGCCGGGAGGCGCTGATACCAGGGCGCGCGAAGCGGCCGACGAGCCGCCTGACGCGAACCCGGCAAGTGATCGAGCGCGCGGGGTTCGCCTCGATCGGCGTGACAACCGAATCGAGACGCGCCTCCAGGGCGGTTGAACGGACAATCCATGGACCGAATCGTTTGGGTTTACTGGCAGAACGTCGCGGGCGTCGACCCGCCGCCTCACATCATCCTCTGCCACCGGATCCTGCAGAAGACCTGCGTGTCGTGCGATGTGCGACTTGTTACGCCCTCGAATGTCCATGAATTCCTTCCCGATCTCGACCCCCGCGTGCAGAACATCGAGATTCCCGGCCATCCGCATCGGAGCCTCGCCGTTCGCTGCGCCGTGATCCGCGCGTCTCTCCTGGAGCGATTCGGCGGGTTCTACATCGACCTGGATTGCGTCGCGCTGAGGGATTTCGGGGCGCTCTTCACGCTGTTCCGGGACAAGGAGTTCATCGGCATCCGTAGGGACGCGAATCGGGACCGCCCGCCCCCCCGTGCCCGGTTTCCCGGCGCGAACACGCTCCTCGTCCGCCGGGTTCGCGCCATGAAGGCCCGGCTTGGCCGCGCCCTATCCGGGCGACCTTCGCCGGCACCCGTGTACCGGGGAGCGGGATCGACGTACATCTCGGTCGGCTCCTACGGATCGGTGCGGGGCGGACGGATCATCTCCGAGTATGCGAAGGCCTTGCGGCGGCGCGTCGCGTCGAAGACCGACGTCATGCTCAACGAGCTCGGAGCGTGGACACTGACGCCGATCGTCGATCGCCACCCGGACACCGTTCACCTCATCCCCGAGCGCTTGGTGCAGCCGATCGTCAGCCACCGGCAGGACCTGTTTCTCGACACGAACCTCGCGCCCGAGGACATCATCCCGGTCGACTCCCTGTGTCTGATGCTCTTCCACCGTACCTTCGAGAACGAGCTCAAGGGCGTGGGCCTGAGGGACCTCTACGAACGCGACTATCTCGTGTCGCGCGTGTTCCGCCGCGCGCTGTCGCGCGACGAATTCGAGGACCTGTACGTGCAGGCCACCGAGCGGCGACTGCCGTTGTTCGGTTAGCGTCAGCCAACTCGGATATCGCGCGGGCCCTGGGCAGACGACTCCGATGCTGTTCAATTCCGACGTCTTCATCTTCGCCTTCCTGCCGCTGACCCTGGCCGGGTTCTACGCGTTCCGCGAGTGGTTCCCGCACAACACGCCGGCCCGGCTGTTCCTCCTCGCCGCCTCGCTGGGGTTCTACGGCTGGTGGGATTGGTCGTTCCTGCCGCTGATGATCGGCTCGATCGTCGCCAACTTCGCCCTGGGACGCCTGCTGCTGGACCGAGCGGATCCGGGTCCGCGCCGGTGGATCCTGGCCGGCGGCATCGCCGCCAACCTAGCGGCGCTCGGCTGGTTCAAGTACGCCATGTTCGTCGCGGCGAACGTCCGGGCCCTCGCCGGGATCGATCTCGCCGTCGGCACCATCGTCCTGCCGATCGGCATCTCGTTCTACACCTTCACGCAGATCGCCTTCCTGGCCGATGCCTTCCAGCGCCGGGTCCGCGAGCGGAACTTCGTCGACTACGCCCTGTTCGTGACGTTCTTCCCGCACCTGATCGCCGGGCCCATCGTCCATCACGCCGAGATGATGCCGCAGTTCGCCGCGACCCACCGGCGCGCGGCGATCGCCAACAACCTGGCGGTGGGGCTGACGATCTTCACCCTCGGCCTGTTCAAGAAGGTGGTGTTCGCCGACGCGGCCGCCAGGTACGCCACGCCGATCTTCGCCCTCGCGAACCAAGGGGAGACCATCGGGTTCGCCGCCGCCTGGCAGGGCGCCCTCGCCTACACCGTCCAGATCTACTTCGATTTCTCCGGCTACTCGGACATGGCGATCGGGCTCGCGCGGCTGTTCGGGATCCGGCTGCCACTGAACTTCAACTCGCCTTACAAGTCCGCTTCGATCACCGAGTTCTGGCGCCGCTGGCACATGACTCTCTCCCGCTTCCTGCGGGACTATCTCTACATTCCTCTTGGCGGCAACCGGCTGGGTGCTCGCCGGCGTTTGGCAAACGTGCTGCTGGTCATGCTCCTCGCCGGGGCGTGGCACGGCGCCGGCTGGACCTTCGTCGTCTGGGGCGGGCTGCACGGAGTCTACCTTGTCGTCCACCAGATTTGGCTGCGACGGGCGACGGTCGGCGGGCCCCCGACCTTCGCGCGCCGCCTGGCGGCCCAGGCGCTCACGTTCCTGGCGGTCGTCGTCGCCTGGGTGATGTTCCGCGCCGAATCGCTGGACGCGGCCATGGCCATTTTCGGCGGCATGCTGGGTCTGCACGGCGCGATCGGGGAGCAAAGTCGCACTCAGGGACTGGTAGTGGTGTTCGGGCTTTTTGTGTTGTCGCTCGCCGCGCCCAACACCCAGGAGATCATGCGTCGATATCGCCCCGCCGAAGGGCGGAACACGATACCGCCTCGGGCCCATCGCGCCGCGTTCACCTGGCGCCCGACCGTCGCCTGGTCGCTCGTGATCGGAGCGATCGGCGCGGTCTCGATCGCCAACCTGTGGCGCACGAGCCCGTTCCTCTATTTCCAGTTCTGAGGGCGCCGTGATCGGCACGCGCGCAAGAACCTGGGGCCGGCGGTACTGCGGGCGCATCGCGATCGTCGCGTCGCTGCTGCTCGCCGGTGTCGCGCTGATCAATGCGTCAATTGACCCCATGGGTGTTTGGCGGATCTGGTCCGTCGCGGGGATCAACGCCGAGCGGGTCAAACGCGGCGCGGGCGGCTCGCGGGTCGCGAAGTCCCTGGAACTCTGGCTCCGGCCTTACGAAACGATCCTCGCCGGCACCTCGCGCGTCGAGGTCGGCCTGGACCCGGCCAGCCCGTCCCTGGCGGGGCGGCGAGCGTACAACACCGGCCTCTCCGGCACCAACATGGCCGAGATCGAGCGCGTCGCTCGGTTCGTGCTCAAGCACAACCCTCCCGGGGACATCGTCATCGGGCTCGATTTCCTCGCCTTCTCGGCCCGTCGCGGGATGAGCTCCGACTTCGATGCTTCGGGCTTTTCGGGCGCATGGATGCCGCTCGTCCTGGCGCGGTCCCTCGTCGGCGCCGGAGCCCTGGTGGATTCCGTCGCGACCATCATCGACAATCTCAGGGGAAAGAAAGCCGACACGCGCGCCGATGGGGCGGTCGTCAACGAACTGAAATTCGGATCCGGCTACGACGACGGCACGCAAGTTCCCGAGCGTTTGCGAAAGCAATTCCTGCTCAATCCCGGCACCTACGCGTGTTACGCCTACGATCCAGGCCGTGTGGATCTTCTCCGCGATCTTCTGATCGACGCGCGACGCTCGGGAGTCGGTGCCCATCTCTACGTTTCGCCGATGCACGTCTGGCAGATCGAAGCGGTGCGCGGCCTCGGCCTGCTCGCGGACTTCAAGCGCTGGCGGATCGACCTCGCCGCCATGGCGGCCGCGGTCGACCGCGCCACGCCTGGGGCGCCGCCGCTCGAGCTCTGGGATTTCGGCGGCTACAATCCGATCACCACCGAGGATGTCCCCGAGCCCGGAGCGGGCCACGTCATGCGGGGCTACTGGGATGCATCGCACTTTTCCATGCCGATCGGCGACCTGGTTCTCGGCCGGTTGCTTCGCGGCGAGGCCACGCCTGGCTTCGGCGTCCTGCTCACGCGCGACAACGTCGGGGCCGAAAACGCCGCGCTCGAGTCCGGCCACGCGGCGTTCGCCGCCGACCGCCCCGACGAGATGGCGATCGTCGAGGGGCTGATCGCGGAGACGGCGGACGAGCGCACGCGCCTGTGCGGCGCCCTGGACGTGGAGGTGGGGGTCGATTGAACGGGCGGGCCGTTGATGGTACGACGCATCAGGCAGCGGGAACCGTTGGGATGAAGCTAACGATGTGGGCTCGGCTCGCGTTCGGGATCGCGGTGGCGATCGCCGTCGCCGCGTTCGGCGGCGCGAGCGGGCGGGCGCAGATCATCTCGCCGGACGCCGTGTCACCGGAGTTCATCGATCAGGTCCTAGGCGATTTCCTGGCGCGGCAAGGCCGGCCGCAGAGTTCGCCCCTTCCCCGCGAATCGGCGGTCGATGTGTCACGCATGCAGTCCGCCCAAGGCGGCGTCGCGGGAGCGCAGACCAAGAGCCCGACCGATGCCGGCCTGATCCAGGCGCCGGAACCGCCCCCGGCCGCCACGTTCAAGCCGTCGCCGCTGGAGGACGATTACTCGGCCCGGCTCGGCGAGCCGATCACGCTGTTCGGGTACGATTTCTTCGCCAATCCGGCGGCGCCGCCTCGGCTCTTCATCGGAGCCATTCCCGAGGACTACGTTCTCGGCATCGGCGATGAGATCATCATCAACCTCATCGGCATCCCGTCGCAGGTGATCGCCACACGGGTCGATCTCGAAGGCCAGGTCGTGCTCCCCAACATCGGACCCGTGGCGGCGGCCGGTCGCCGCTTCTTCGAGTTTCGCGCCGATCTCGAGGCCCAGGTCGCGAAACGGCTGATCGATACCCAGGTCTTCGCATCGCTGGGCAAGATTCGATCGATCGCCGTGGCCGTTCTGGGCGAGGTCGCCAAACCTGGGGTGCACCAGCTCACCGGCCTGTCGAGCGTGCTCGATTCCCTGTTCGCCGCCGGCGGCGTCAAGCGCACGGGCAGCCTGCGCGGCATCCAAGTCCTGCGCGGGAACGACCAGCACTGGATCGATCTCTACGACCTGCTGCTCGGCGTGGCGCCGTCCGACGATCTCACCATGCAGGACGGCGACCGAATCCTGGTCCCCACCATCGGCGCAACCGTCGCGGTGGCGGGCAAGGTGCGCCGACCCGCGATCTACGAACTCGCGGACGGGTTGACCGGGGCGGGCCTCGAAGAGGTCATGGCGTTCTCCGGAGGCCCCCTGCGGCGCAGCGGGAACCGGCTTGTGACCCTGAGCATCGACAGCACCGGACGCGAGCAGGTCTCGGAGACCCGGCAGGACGCGGCGGCCGTGGTTCAGGATGGCGACATCATAATCGTCGAGTTCGGCGACGACGTGCAGGTCGGATCGATCTTCCTCGATGGCCATGTGCGCGTGCCAGGTCGGCGCTCGCTGGGATCCGCGCCGAGCGTGGGCTCGCTCATCGCCGACATTCAGTCGCTCGGCGAGTTCCCCTATCTCCTGTTCGCCGTGCTGCGGACCCATGATCCCTACACGAATTCGCCGGTGTTCGTGCCGATCGACCTGCAGCGCGTTCTCAGTCACGTACAGGACATCCCCCTGAAGGCCGAGGATCGGGTCATCGTCCTGAGCCTGGAGGATGTGCGCTACCTGTGGTCCGAGGACGTTCAATCGATCCTGGTTGGCGAGGATCCGTTCGATTCCCGGGCCGAGAAACTCGTTGGGTCCGCCACGGCGAACGGATCCGTCGACGCCAGTGGTTCGGTGCTCGCCGGCCAGGTCTCCGATCAAGGGGTCGCCGCGGCACCGGTCACGGTCGCGAGCGCATCGGACATCGGGGTGTTCTCGGATGCGTCCGGGGGGCGCAAGGGTCCGTTCTGCCCTGGACTCACCACGCTGTTCACGGTGGCATCGACGTCGGATCCCGACCGGTTCAGCAACGCGGTCCTGACCGGGGCCAGGGACCTGGAGCGGATCTCCGTGCCGTCCCGCGATTGCCCCGAGATCTACACGACCTATCCGGATCTGCTTCCCTTCGTTCTCGAACACGTGGCCTTGGTGAAGGGCGAAGTCCGCATTCCAGGGGTTTACCCGGTCGCGCCGCAGACCCCCCTGAACAACGTCGTCGCCTATGCCGGAGGTGTCGGCCGCGACGCCGATCTGCGACGGGTCGAGATCCTGCGCGCGAGCCAGAGCAGCGACGGCGCGACGCGGCTGATGCAAGAGGACGTCCTCGACCTTTCCCAAGGCGGCATGGAGAACGTCTTCGTCTCTCCGGGCGAGACCGTGGTTCTCACGTCCCAGTTCCGCGATCGCGACTCGAAGCCGGTTCTGCTGGTCGGCGAGTTCGTTCGCCCCGGCCTGTACGAAATCCGTCGTGGCGAGCGGTTGTCCGAGGTGATCGCGCGGGCCGGTGGCTTGACGCCACAGGCCTATCCCTATGGCGCCGTCTTCACCCGTGAGCGCATCAAGCAGGTGGAGAAGGTCGGTTTCCAGCGGGCCGCGCGCGAGCTGGAGATCGCCCTTGCCTCGGCGCTGTCGCAGCAATCGCTCGGGCTCAATGCCGCGGCCGGGGCCAGCGCGCTCACGTCGCTCGCCGATCAGCTCCGCGGCGCCGAGCCCGTGGGGCGCGTGGTCATCGAGGCCGACCCCACGGTCCTGCAGGTGCGGCCCGAGCTTGACACCGTGCTCGAAGGCGCCGACCGACTGTTCATGCCGAAGCGCCCCAACTCGGTCACGGTGATCGGCGACGTCCTGAACGAGGGCACGCTCCAATTCCTGCCGGGCGCGCGGGTTGACGAATACATCGATAAGGCAGGCGGCTTCCGGGGATCGGCGGACGAGAGCCGGGTCTTCGTCATCCTGCCGAATGGCGAGGCCCAACCGGTCTCGGTCTCGGCCTGGAACTACTCGCCGGTTTCGATCCCGCCGGGCAGCACGGTCGTCATACCCAAGGAGCCGGCGCCATTCGACGCGCTCGCCTTCATCAAGAACATCACCCAGATCACCAGCCAGCTCGCGATCTCGGCCGCGGCACTTGCCGCGATCGACCGGAGATAACGCCCCGGAAGCGGCTTAAAGGTCGAATCGAGTGGCGAAGCCGCGTTAGCACCCGCCTTCGGCGCTTTCGCACGGCGCGACGATGAAATCGTCGTAGTCGGTCAACCGCGTGGCTTTGTAAACGCGGCTGTCCTTGCAGTGGACCTTGGCCAGGACCGACTGCACGCCCTCGACCAACCGCAACTCGACCTCGGAAAGATGGTCGATTTCGCAGTCGTAGTCGTACCCCATCTGATCGCGCAGGTTCACTTCCCAACTGGAGTTTTCCGCGGCCACGCCGATCGGCGTTTGAAAGGCCAGGACGAAGGCCGCCGTCAGGCAGAAAAACCGTGATCGAACTGCGTGCGACGCGGGCATCGGCCCACCTCCGTCCAGATTGGCTGCACGTCCGAAGACAGGCTCGAATCGAGCCATGGAATCATGACTTTCTCGGTCAAGCAAGCCTCCGATGGCCACCCATCACCTATTGGATGACGATGCGAGGTGGGCGGCGGGCATCCGACCCCGACGCGGCATCGAGCTTGCGCGCGACGATATCGGCGATGGCCAGATAGGCGGCGGCGTGGGGCCCGGCGGGTTCGGTGGCGACGATCGGGGTGCCGCTGTCCGACGTTTCGCGGATCGCCATGTGCAGGGGAATCTCGCCGAGGAAGTCGGTACCAAGCTCGGCCGCCGTTCGGCGTGCCCCGCCGTGGGCGAAGATCTCCGAGCGACCACCGCAGTGGGGGCAGATGAAATAGCTCATGTTCTCGATGATGCCGAACACCGGCACGTCGACCTTGCGGAACATGTTGAGCCCCTTGCGTGCGTCGATCAGGGCGATGTCCTGGGGCGTCGAGACGATCACCGCGCCGGTCAGCGGCACCCGTTGCGCCATCGTGAGCTGGGCATCGCCGGTCCCCGGCGGCAGGTCGCAGACCAAAACGTCCAGTTCGCCCCAAGCCACCTGGTTCAACATCTGCTCCAGGGCCTGGACGACCATGGGGCCCCGCCAGATCATCGGCGTGTCCTCGGCGACCAGGAACCCCATCGACATGCACTTGATGCCGTAGCCGATCTTCGGCTCCAAGGTACGATCGTCGGTCGTGCCAGGCCGCCCCGACAGCGCCATCAGCCGGGGGATCGACGGGCCATAGATGTCGGCGTCGAGCAACCCGACCCGGCGGCCCAGCGCGGCGAGGGCGAGGGCGAGGTTGACCGCCGTCGTCGACTTGCCGACGCCGCCCTTGCCCGAGGCAACCGCCAGGATCGTCTTGATCCCGGGAATGCCCGGCTTGGCCGCCGTGGCCGCCGGCTTCGCCTCTGGGGGGCGATGTGCCGTCAGGGCGACCGAGACCGACAGAACGCCCGGCAACCGCTCCACGGCCTGTTCGCAGGCTCGGCGCAAGGGCTCCTTGCGCTCGCCGTCACGGGCGTCCACCTCGAGCGCGAAGCCGACGTTGCCGTCGCGCACCACTAGGCCGTTCACCATCTTGAGGCCGACGACGTCGCCGCCGCGATCGGGATCGATCACCTTGGCGAGGGCCGCGAGGACCTCGGATTCGCTCACTCTCGGCATGGAGACTCTCCTGCGGGCCAAACGCCACACGACCTTGGCGCGATTGCGTGGCCTACCTAGCTGACATATAAGGCGACGCACCCCATATCACCAAGCGCGATGGCCCAGGGTGCCACGCTATCGCCGCGCGAGCGGTCGGAACAGGGAGGCGGGAGCTAATGGCATGGTCGAATCAGGGTGGCGGCTCCGGAGGTCCATGGGGCCGCGGACCGCAAGGCCCCCAACCCCCTGACCTCGAGGACCTGCTGAAGAAGGGCCAGGAGCGACTGAAGCAGTTCGTACCCGGCGGCGTCGGCGGCGGGCGGGGGCTGGCAATCATTGGCGTGCTGGTGATCCTGGTCTGGGCCCTGACCGGGTTCTACCAGGTTCAGCCGGACGAGCAGGGGGTCGAGCTGGTCTTCGGCAAGTGGGTTTCCACGACCCAATCGGGTCTCAATTACAACGTGCCCGCGCCGTTCGGCGAGGTCTTCACGCCCAAGGTAACCCGCGTCAACCGGGTCGAGATCGGCTACCGCAGCGACGGCTCGACGTCCAGCAGCTCGGCCAGGGAGGTGGCGAGCGAGAGCCTGATGCTGACCGGCGACGAGAATATCATCGACATCAATTTCGTGGTGTTCTGGACGATCAACAACGCGGGCAAGTATCTGTTCAACATCCGCGCCCCCGAGGCGACGGTGAAGGACGTGGCCGAAAGCGCCATCCGCGAAGTGGTCGGCAAGACCCCGATCGAGACCGCCATCGCCGAGGGGCGCAGCACGATCGAAACCAACACCCAGGAGCTCATGCAACGAGTTCTGGACACCTACGGCTCGGGAATCACCATCACCCAGGTCGAGCTGCAGAAGGTCGATCCGCCGGCCGCCGTGATCGATGCCTATCGCGACGTGCAGGCGGCGCTCGCGGATCGCGAACGGCTCATCAACCAGGCCGAGACCTACCGGAATTCCATCCTGCCGGTGGCGCAAGGCGAGGCATCGAAGCTCCTTCAGGAGGCCGAAGCGTACAAGCAGGTAACCATCAATCGCGCCCTCGGCGAGGCCAATCGGTTCTCCGCTGTCTACGACCAGTACGTGCTGGCGAAGGACGTCACCGTCAAACGCCTGTATCTGGAAACCATGCAGGAGATCCTCCACGGCATGAACAAGGTCATCATCGATTCCGGCGCGGGGACCCAGGGTGTCCTGCCCTATCTGCCGCTGCCCGAGCTCGCTCGCCCGGCGCAATCCGCGACGGGAGGGACCCAGTAATGCGCGTCGGGCTCATCGGACTGCTGATCGTCGCCATTCTGGTCATCATCGTCGGATCCAGCGCCTATTTCACAGTGCATCAGAACGAACAGGCCATCGTCCTGCAATTGGGTGACCCGAAGCGGGTCATCCGCGATCCGGGCCTGTACTTCAAGATTCCGATCATGCAGGACGTGGTGATCTACGATCGCCGCGTCCTCGACTTCAACAACGAGGTCGACGAGGTCGTCGCCAACGACAAGAAGCGCTTGGTGGTGGATACGTTCGCCCGCTACCGGATCGAGGATCCGCTCAAATTCTTCCAGGCCGTCGGCGTCGAGGCCGCGGCGCGTGATCGGCTCGGCAATCTGCTCAACGCCGCCATGCGGCGGGTGATCGGGTCGGTCAAGCTGAGCGACGTGGTCTCCGGCGAGCGCTCGAAACTCATGGGTCAGATCAGGGATTTCGTGAATGCCGAGGCCCTGCAGTTCGGGGTGAACGTCATCGACGTACGCATTCGCCGCGCGGACCTACCGCAGGAGAACAGCGAGGCGATCTACAAGAGCATGCAGGCGGATCGCGAGCGCATCGCAAGGCAGAATCGCGCCGAGGGCGAGGAGCAATCCCTGAAGATCAAGGCCGAGACCGATCGGATGCGCGCCGTCATTCTGTCGGAGGCGACACGGGACTCCGAAATCATCCGCGGCCAGGGCGATGCCGAGGCCGTGCGCATCTTCGCCGAGGCGTTCGGCAAGGACGCGGAGTTCTTCGCGTTCTACCGCTCGATGCAGGCCTATCGCGAGGCGTTGGGCGGCTCGAACACCACCATGGTGCTGTCGCCCGACAGCGAGTTCTTCAAGTATTTCGGCGGATCCGCCGGATCGCTGCTGGGCGTGCCGTGAGGGGCGCCTGAGCGGGGGACGCGTTTCCCCAGATCATGAGCGATTTCCTGACGGCGATCGGCTTGGTGCTGGTCATCGAGGGCGTGGTCTACGCGCTCTTGCCGGATCAGGCGAAGCAGGCGCTCGCGCTCATGATGAAGCAGCCCGCCCAGACTCTCCGAATCGGCGGGCTGGTGGCGGTCGCGGCCGGGTTCGTCATCGTGTGGGCGGTCCGCAACCTGTGAGGGTTCAGCACTCGCGTCGGTTGTTCGTGGAGGAAGTTGCGTCATGCGTCGCTTGATCCGGACTCTGCTTGGTCTCGCCCTGGTCCTGCCGATCGGCCCCGCGCTGGCCGGTTCAGCCCCGGACAGCTTCGCGGACTTGGCCGAACGGCTGATGCCGGCGGTCGTCAACATCTCGACGACGCAGATCGTTCAGGGCCATCCGGCCCTGCCGCAGATGCCCGACCTGCCCGAGGATTCCCCCTTTCGCGAGTTTTCCGAGGAGTTCTTCAATCAGCAGCAGCAACAGGACGAGGAGGGCCAAACCCGCCGCGTGACCTCGCTCGGCTCGGGTTTCATCATCGACAAGACCGGCTACGTCGTGACCAACAACCACGTCATCGCCGACGCGGCCGAGGTCGCGGTGATCTTCAACGACGATACGCAGCTTTCGGCGGAGATCGTCGCCCGCGACCCGAAGACCGATCTCGCCCTGCTCAAGGTCGAGGCCGACCATGAGCTGCCGTTCGTGCCGTTCGGCGATTCCGACAAGGTGCGGGTCGGCGATTGGGTGCTTGCCATCGGCAACCCGTTCGGCTTCGGCAACACGGTCACCGCCGGCATCATCTCGGCCAGGCGCCGGGACATCAATGCCGGTCCCTACGACGATTTCCTGCAGACCGACGCGCCGATCAATCGCGGCAACTCCGGGGGGCCGCTCTTCAATCTGGACGGCGAGGTGATCGGGATCAACACCGCGATCTTTTCGCCTTCGGGGGGTTCGATCGGCATCGGCTTCGCCACCCCTTCATCGATTGCCTCCCATGTCATCCGGCAACTGCTGGACGTCGGTCGCGTCCGGCGCGGCTGGCTGGGCGTACGGGTGCAATCGGTCGACGACGACATCGCCGAAGCATTCGGCCTCGAAGAGCCTACCGGCGCCCTGGTCGCAAGCGTGGCCGCGGACGGACCCGCCGCCGCGGCCAGCGTCGAGGTCGGTGACGTGATCGTAACCTTCGACGGCAAGCCCATCGCGTCGATGCGCGAGCTTCCCCGGGTCGTGGCCCAGACCGAGGTGGGCAAGTCCGTCGCGGTCGAGATCGTGCGGGCCGGCGAACGCAAGACCGTATCCGTGGTTCTGGGCGAATTGCCCGACGAAGAGATGGTCGCCGCCGCCGAGACCACCGCGGAACCCGCGGCCCCCGAACAGGAGGCGCCGTTGGGCATGAGCTTGGCACCCCTCACCGATCAATCGCGCCAGACCTATCAGGTCGGCGCGGAGGTGACGGGCGTCCTCGTCGCCGAGGTCGAGCCGGGCAGCCCGGCCGAAGGTGCCGGGCTCGCCGAGGGCGACGTGGTGACCGAGGTCGATCAGCAACCCGTGACCGAGCCCGAGCACGTCATCGCGCTGGTCGCGTCCGCCAGGGACGCCGCGAAGAAGAAAATCGTCGTTCTCGTCGATCGGCAGGGCGACCCCCGCTTCGTCGCCATCGACCTGGTCGACCCCGAGTAGCGATCTTGGACGGCCCATCGTGCGACCGCGTGGACTCGTCGCCCTTGTCGGACCCACCGCTAGCGGCAAATCCGATCTAGCCGTTGCCTTGGCGCGTACGTTCGGCGGCGTCGTCATCAACGCCGACAGCATGCAGGTGTACCGCGAACTCGCGATTCTCACCGCGCGACCGACCCTGCCGAACCGCGCGTCCGTTCCGCACCGATTGTACGGCATTCTGCCGGTCTCCGAGCCGTGCTCGGCGGCACGCTGGTGCGCGCTGGCCCAAACCGAGATCGATGCCGCCCTGGACGCCGGGGCACTTCCGATCCTGGTCGGTGGTACCGGGCTCTATCTGAAGGCCCTGCTCGACGGTCTCGCCCCGGTCCCCGACGTTCCGCCGACCGTACGCCAGGCGGTCCGGGAACGGCTGGCGCGGTTGGGAGTGGAGGGGATGTGGCGCGACCTCGCCCGCCGCGATCCCGCGATCGCCGCGACGTTGCAGCCCGCCGATCGCCAAAGGATCCTGCGAGCCTTCGAGGTCGTGGAGGCCACCGGCCGCCCCCTCTCCGTCTGGCAGGAGTTGCCGCGCGAGGGTGCCTGGCCGGGACGCGTCCTCACCCTCCTCCTGGATCCGCGCCGGGACTGGCTCTACCGCCGCTGCGACGCGCGGTTCGCCCGGATGCTCGCCCACGGGGCCCGCGACGAGGCGGCGGCGATTCTCGGCCTCGATCTCGACCCCGGCCTGCCCGCCATGAAGACCCTCGGTCTGCGGGACCTCATGGACCATCTTCGCGGCACCATCGGCCTGCTGGCCGCCAAGGCCCGCGCCCAGCAAGCCACCCGCAACTACGCCAAACGGCAGACCACCTGGTTCCGGCACCAGCTTCCCCAGGCGATCCAGTGCACGGCCACGTCCCGAACTCAGCTCGAGCCCCGGATGCGGAGCGCCATCGGCGACTTCCTACAGGAGTTGACCGTTTCCGACTAACCGCCTAATTTCAATAGCTTGCCGTGGGGGCGTGTCCCCGCGCAATGGTGTGCGCCTGTTCGCCTACCGCGGGTGACGCGATTGTGCGCGCCCGTCGGCGGCGTTCTCGCAAGGAGAAGGATCGTGGCTAACCAGCGTATGACCGGAGCGGAGATCGTCATCAAAGCCTTGGTGGATCAAGGCGTTGATGTCATTTTCGGCTATCCTGGCGGCGCGGTCCTGCCGATCTACGACGCGCTGTTCCAGCAGGACAAGGTCCGCCACATCCTGGTTCGCCACGAGCAGGGCGCCATGCACGCGGCCGAAGGCTACGCGCGCTCGACCGGCAAGGTCGGGGTGGTGCTGGTCACCTCGGGGCCGGGTGCCACCAACTGCGTGACGGGCCTGACCGATGCGCTGATGGACAGCATCCCGGTGGTGTGCTTGACCGGCCAGGTACCGACCCACCTGATCGGCAACGACGCCTTCCAGGAAGCCGATACCGTGGGGATCACGCGGCCCTGCACCAAGCACAATTATCTGGTGAAGGACAGCAACGACATCGCCCGCATCATCCACGAGGCGTTCCATGTGGCGCGCTCGGGACGCCCGGGTCCGGTGGTCGTGGATCTGCCGAAGAACGTGGTCGTCAACCAGGGCACCTACCAGACTCCGGCCCAGAGTCGAACCAAGAAGTACAACCCCCAGGTCAAGGCGGACATCGCCCGCGTCGAGCAGGCGGTCGAACTCCTGGCCGGGGCGAAGCGGCCGATCATCTATGCTGGCGGCGGCGTGATTAACGCCGGTCCGGCGGCCTCCCAGCTCCTGGCTTCCTTCGCCAAGCTGACTGGCTATCCGGTGACGCTGACCCTGATGGGCCTGGGCGCCTTCCCGGCATCGGACCCGCAGTTCCTCGGCATGCTTGGGATGCACGGAACACTGGAAGCCAACTACGCCATGCATGGCTGCGACGTCATGCTGTGCCTGGGCGCCCGGTTCGACGACCGGGTGACCGGTCGGCTCGACGCGTTCTCGCCCGGGTCCAAGAAAATCCACGTCGATATCGATGTCTCCTCGATCAACAAGAACGTGCGGGTCGATCTTCCCGTGGTCGGCGACGCGGCCTACGTGCTGGAGGACATGATCAAGGTATGGAAGTCCCGCCAGTATCGCGCGGACGAGGCGGCCTTGAAGGCGTGGTGGGCGACGATCGATGGCTGGCGCAAGCGCGACAGCCTGCGCTACCAGCCGTCCAAGGACATCATCAAGCCGCAGTACGCCCTGCAGCGGCTGTTCGCGGCGATCAAGGGCCGCGACGACGTGTTCATCTCGACCGAAGTGGGCCAGCATCAGATGTGGGCGGCGCAGTTCATCGGGTTCGAGAAACCGAACCACTGGCTGACCTCGGGCGGACTCGGCACCATGGGTTACGGCCTGCCCGCCGCCATGGGTGCCCAGGTCGCGAACCCCAAGGCGCTGTGCATCGACGTGGCCGGCGAGGCTTCGATCCTCATGAACATCCAGGAGATGTCGACGATCGCCCAGTACCGGCTGCCGGTGAAGGTCTTCATCCTCAACAACCAGTACATGGGGATGGTCCGCCAGTGGCAGGAGTTCTTCTTCGGCGGCCGTTACTCCGAGAGTTACATGGACTCTCTGCCCGATTTCGTGAAGCTGGCCGAGGCCTTTGGCGCCGTCGGCCTGCGCGCGACCAAGCCCGAGGACGTGGACGGCCTGGTCAAGGAGATGCTCGACTGCCCCAAGGCGGTGATCGCCGACGTGATGGTGGACAAGACCGAGAACTGCTACCCGATGATCCCGGCAGGTGCCGCGCACAACGAGATCAAGCTCGGCCCCGAGGGGGGGGTCACGAGCTCGGTCAACGACGAAGGCATGGTCCTCGTCTAGGGCCGCGTCATGAGCAATCCGGTGAATGAACGACGGCACACCATCGCCGTCCTGGTGGACAACGAACCCGGCGTCCTCGCCCGGGTCATCGGCCTGTTCTCGGGGCGCGGCTACAACATCGACAGCTTGACGGTCGCCGAGGTCAGCGCCGAGAAGACGCAATCGCGCATCACCGTAGTCACCCGCGGCACGCCGATGGTGATCGAACAGATCAAGGCACAACTGGGCCGACTGGTCCCGGTCCACAAGGTCAGCGACCTGACCATCGAGGGGCCGCACGTCGAGCGCGAGCTGGCGCTTCTGAAGGTTGCCGGGACTGGCGAAAAGCGGGTCGAGGCCCTGCGCATCGCCGATGTCTTTCGGGCCCGGGCGGTCGACAGCACCACGGCGTCCTTCGTCTTCGAGGTCACGGGAACGTCGGACAAGGTCGACGCGCTCATCAGCCTGATGATGCCCTTGGGCTTGGTCGACGTCTCGCGCACCGGGGTCGTCGCCATCGCCCGCGGCCCGAAGCCGCTCTGATCCAAGGCGGCTAGGCGATGGAGTACGTGCTGCCGCTTACCGGGGTGGTGTTGGCGCATCTGCTGGCGACGATCAGTCCCGGCCCCAGCTTCATCCTGGTGTCCCGGATCGGCATGACTCGATCGCGCCGCCATGGCCTGCTGGCTGCTTGCGGCATGGGGATCGGCGCGGCCATCTGGGCCACCGCCGCCCTGTTCGGCCTTGCGGCCGTCCTGGAACAACACGGCGAGATCCACGCGCTTCTAAGGCTGGGCGGGGCCCTATTCCTGGGTATTCTTGCCATTTCTCTGTGGCGCGGGGCCAGCAGGCCGCAGCCGCCGGTCGTGGCCAACCCGCCAGGGTCGGCGGACCTGATGCAAGCGTTCCGAACGGCGCTTCTGGTTCAGCTCACCAACCCGAAGGTCATGGTGTTTTTCGGCAGCATCTTCGTCAGCCTGCTTCCTCAAGGATTGCCGGCGTGGATGTCCGCCGCCGTGATCACCCTGATTCTCGTCAACGAAACCGCGTGGTACGCGATCGTGGCCACGGCGTTCTCGACGGCGGGGCCGCGCTTGGTCTATCAGAGGGTCCGCGCGCCGCTCGACCGAGTGCTGGCGGGGGTTTTCGCCGCTCTGGCCGTCAAGCTCGTGCTCGACCGAACCTAGGCACCGCGCGACATCGACGCGGCTCATTGGAGGCTTCCCATGCGGGTCTACTACGATCGCGACGCCGACCTCAACCTGATCAAGGCGAAGAAGATCGCCATCGTCGGCTATGGCAGCCAGGGGCATGCCCACGCCAACAACCTGCGCGACAGCGGGGCGAAGGACGTGATCGTCGCGCTGCGTCCCGGCTCCGGCTCGGCCGCCAAGGCGGAGGCCGCGGGCTTCACCGTCAAGACCCCGGCGGAGGCCGCCAAGTGGGCCGACGTCACCATGGTGCTCGCCCCCGACGAGCTCCAGGGCGCCCTCTACCGCGACGACCTCGCCCCCAATCTGCGCAAGGGCGTGGCCCTTGCCTTCGCCCACGGGTTGAACATCCACTTCAACCTGATCGACCCGCGCCCCGACCTCGACGTGTTCATGGTGGCACCCAAGGGCCCCGGCCACACGGTACGCTCCGAGTACGCGCGGGGCGGCGGCGTTCCCTGCCTGCTCGCCATCGGCCGCGACGCCTCGGGCAACGCGCACGAGATCGGGCTGTCCTACGCCGCGGCGATCGGCGGCGGGCGCGCCGGGGTGATCGAGACGACCTTCAAGGAGGAGTGCGAGACCGACCTGTTCGGCGAGCAGGTGGTGCTGTGCGGCGGCCTCACCCACCTGATCGTCGCCGCCTACGACACCCTGATCGAGGCCGGCTACGCGCCGGAGATGGCGTACTTCGAGTGCCTGCACGAGGTGAAGCTGATCGTCGACCTGGTCTATGAGGGCGGCCTTGCCAACATGCGCTACTCGGTTTCCAACACCGCCGAGTACGGCGACTACACCCGCGGTCCCCGGATCGTGAACGACGAGACCCGCGCCGAGATGAAGCGCATCCTCAAGGATATCCAGTCGGGCCGCTTCGCGCGCGAATGGATGGTCGAGAACCTGGCCAGCCAGGCGAGCTTCAAGGCCATCCGCCGCCGCCACGCCGAGCACCCCATCGAGGAGGTGGGCGCGAAGCTCCGCGCCATGATGCCCTGGATCGCCCAGAACCGCCTGGTCGACAAGACGAAGAACTGAGACCCCATTATTTCTCCCCTCCCCTTGCGGGAGGGGTTAGGGGGAGGGGTAGCGCGCCGCCTGCGCGAAGCCGTCGCGCCGGTTGGCGCGCCGCCGCGCGACGCGGCTTCGCTTCGGCGAAGACAGGTCGGCACGTCGCCTACGTCAGCGGCGCTTGCTGGCATCTCGTCCAAGGAAGGAGCCATCATGCGGATGTTCGACCCCCCGCACCCCGGTGAGATCATCCGGGAGGACTGCTTGAAGCCGCCGGGTCTTTCGGTCACCGCGGCAGCCAAGTGGCTCGGCGTTTCCCGTCAGTCGCTCTCCGAATTGCTGAATGGTCGGAACGGTGTCTCTCCGGACATGGCGATCCGACTCGAAAAAACCGGATGGAGCACCGCGGAAACCCGGCTTCGGGTTCAGCTCAAGCGCGATCTCTGGCATGCTCGGAAGCACGCCAAGCGCATCAAGGTCGCGCCATTTCCGACGACGAGCGCAGCCTGACGGCTACCCGATCGGTGCCGGGGACGAAAAACCGTAAATATCTCTGGCCTTCCGGATCGTCCTTAATCTATCCTTAACACCGTAGCGGAGATGATCTCCGCGATCCGTATGAGTTGTACGGCCGAGAACCTTGTTGGTCTTGATTATGTCGGCGAATCAGTGCGTTAGCGATAGACGAGCCGGTTCAGCCCGAACCGTGCGCGGTTTCGCACCGACTGGGACCGTTCGGTTCGGCGGGTCGTGGCTTCGACTTAGGCGCCCCTGAACGGGTGCCGCGGGTGCGTGGTGACCGTTCGGGGGACTTGCGCGCCCGTCCTTCGTCGAAACCATTGACCTAGGGGAGATCCTCCCATGGCCACGGCCAAATCCACGACGCCAACTCCATCCGATTCAACGTCCAACCGCGTCATCATCTTCGACACCACGCTGCGCGACGGCGAGCAATCGCCCGGCTGCTCCATGAACATGGAGGAGAAGATCCGGGTCGCCGAGCAGCTCGACCGCATGGGAGTCGATATCATCGAGGCGGGTTTCCCGATCGCCTCGAACGGCGATTTCGAAGCCGTTCGGGAAGTCGCCCGCGTCGTCAAGAATGCCACCGTCTGCGGACTCGCCCGAGCCGGGCGCCGCGACATCGACCGGGTCGCCGAGGCGCTGCAAACCCGAGCGGGCCGCAAGCGTATCCACACGTTCATCTCCACCAGCCCGTTGCACATGAAGCACAAGCTGCGCATGGAGCCGGAACAGGTTTACCAGGCGGTGATCGACAGCGTGTCCTACGCGCGCAACCTGGTTGACGACGTGGAATGGTCCTGCGAGGACGGCAGCCGATCCGAGCACGACTTCCTCTGCCGCACGGTCGAGGCAGCGATCCGCGCCGGCGCCGGCACCATCAACATCCCCGACACCGTCGGCTACGCCGAGCCCGAGGAGTTCGCGGCCCTCATCCGCATGCTGTTCAACCGGGTGCCTAACATTGACAAGGCGATCATCTCCGTCCACTGCCACAACGACCTGGGGCTCGCGGTGGCCAACTCGCTGGCCGCCATCGGCGCCGGGGCGCGGCAGGTCGAATGCACCATCAACGGTATCGGCGAGCGGGCCGGCAACGCGGCCCTCGAGGAGATCGTCATGGCGTTGCGCACGCGCCGCGACTTGTTCGCCTGCGATACCGGCATCCAGACCGAGCAGATCATGCGCGCCTCGCGCCTAGTTTCCAGCATCACCGGTTTCAACGTCCAGCCCAACAAGGCGATCGTCGGCGCCAACGCCTTCGCCCATGAATCGGGCATCCACCAGGACGGCATGCTGAAGCACGCCGGCACGTACGAGATCATGCGCCCGGAATCGGTGGGCCTGGTCCGTTCGACCCTGGTGATGGGCAAGCATTCCGGGCGCCACGCCTTCAAGTCGAAGCTCAAGGAGCTGGGCTACGAGTTGGCGGACCAGGCGCTTGACGATGCCTTCCAGCGCTTCAAGGATCTGGCCGACCGCAAGAAGGATGTGTTTGACGAGGATCTGATCGCCCTGGTCGATGACGAGATCGGCAGCGAGGGCGACCGTGTCAGGTTCGTCTCGCTGCAGATCACCTGCGGTTCCGAAGGACCCCAGACCGCGGTCTTGAGGTTGTCCGTGGATGGCGAGGAGCGGTCGACGACCGCGCACGGCAATGGCCCGGTCGACGCGACCTTCAACGCGATCAAGGAGCTGTTCCCGCACACGGCACGTTTGCGGCTGTACCAGGTGCACGCCGTCACCGAGGGCACCGATGCCCAGGCGGAGGTGACGGTGCGGCTGGAGGAGAACGGGCGGTCGGTGAACGGGCTTGGCGCCCACCCCGACACGCTGGTGGCATCGGCCAGGGCGTATGTGAACGCCCTGAACCGTTTGCTGGTGAAGCGGGAACGGAGCGCGCCGGCGGCGATGTCGGCGTAGAGCGTATCGTGGGGCCGCCTCCGGTGGAGGGCCGGCGGTGGATCCCCGAGTAACAGAGGACGGGCGACGAGGCATGTTATCCAGACTTCTCGGTCTCATGTCAGCCGACATGGCGATCGATCTCGGCACCGCGAACACGCTCGTGTACGTCAAGGGCCGTGGCATTGTGTTGAACGAGCCCTCGGTGGTCGCGATCGTCACCATCCGCGGCAAGACCCAAGTGCTGGCGGTCGGCGAGGAGGCCAAGCTCATGCTCGGCCGCACGCCCGGCAACATCGAGGCGATCCGGCCCTTGCGCGACGGCGTGATCGCCGATTTCGAGATCGCCGAGGAGATGATCAAGCACTTCATCCGCAAGGTACATAACCGGCGGAGCTTCGCCAGTCCCCAGATCATCGTCTGCGTGCCCTCGGGCTCGACCGCGGTGGAACGTCGGGCCATTCAGGAATCGGCTGAGAGCGCCGGCGCGCGCCGGGTGTTCCTGATCGAGGAACCGATGGCGGCGGCGATCGGCGCCGGCCTTCCGGTCACCGAGCCGACCGGTTCCTTGGTCGTCGATATTGGCGGCGGCACCACCGAGGTCGCGGTGCTCTCGCTCGGCGGTATCGTCTACTCCCGCTCGGTGCGTGTCGGTGGCGACAAGATGGACGAGGCGATCATCGCCTACATCCGTCGCAACCATAACCTGCTGATCGGCGAGGGCTCCGCCGAACGCATCAAGAAGCAGATCGGTTCGGCCTGCGCGCCGGACGACGGCGACGGCGATCGCATGGAGATCAAGGGCCGCGATCTCATGAACGGAGTGCCCAAGGAGCTCATCATCACCCAGCGGCAAATCGCCGAGAGCCTCACCGAGCCCATAGGAGCCATCATCGAGGCGGTCAAGGTCGCCTTGGAGCAGACCCCGCCCGAACTCGCCGCCGACATCGTCGACAAGGGCATCGTACTCACCGGGGGTGGGGCGCTCCTGCACAATGTCGACCAAGTGCTGCGCCAGGCGACGGGGCTGCCCGTGACCGTCGCGGAGGAACCGCTTTTCTGCGTCGCCATGGGCACGGGTCGCGTGCTCGAGGAGATGCGCACGCTCCGGCACGTTCTCTACAACCAATTCGACTGACGCGAGGGGGCTGACCGCGGACGACCATGAAGGACGCGCAGTTCCGGCGTTTCGCCCTGCCGTTTCGCGGCGTCGTTCAGCGTTCCGCCATCGGCTTGCTCGTCCTCGTCGCGGTCACCTTCATGGCCCTGGATCAGGCGGGCAGTCCAGCGGTCGAATCCCTGAGAACCCGCACGGTCGACACGCTTCAGCCCTTGCTCGAGGTTCTGTCGCACCCGGCGACGTTCGCCCGACGCGGGGCCGACGATATCAGCCGCTTCTTCCATGTTTACGCCGACAATCGGCGGCTGCGGGAGGAAAACACCCGCCTCCTTGCCTGGCAGGACGTCGCACGCCGCCTTGAAAAGGAGAACTTGAACCTCCGCAATCTCGCGACGATCGCCCCCGAGGCCAGGGCCGCGTTCACCACCGCCCGGATCGTCGCCACATCCGGCGGCGCCTTCGTGCGCACGGTGCTGGTCAATGCCGGCCGCCAGGACGGCGTGACCAAGGGCCAGGCCGTGGTCGCGGCCGAGGGCCTGGTCGGGCGGGTCGTCGAGGTCGGCGATCGCACCGCCCGGGTGCTTCTGCTCACCGACCTGAACAGTCGAATTCCGGTGCGCCTCGAATCGACCCGCGACAGCGCCATCCTGGCCGGCGACAACTCGGACCGCCTGCGCCTGAACTTCCTGCCGGCCGATGCCGTGCCAACCCAGGGCGATCGGGTCATCACCTCCGGCGAAGGCGGTCAGATCCCGCCGGGCTTGCCCGCTGGCCTGGTCGTGGGGGTCGAGGACGGCAGCGTCATCGTTCGGCCCCTGGTCGATTGGCAGCGCCTCGAGTTCGTCAATGTCCTCGACTATGCCGTTCCGGGCGTGCTGCCGCAAACCCGCGAGGCGGGGCAACCTGACACCCTATGGTAGCGGGCCTCGAGTTTCGCTGGCGCGACGGGCCGGCCGTCCTCGCTCCCCTGTTGACGACGTTCACGGCGGTCCTCGTCGGAACCATGCCGCTCGGCATCCCCTTCGTCGGCCCAGTGATGCCGCCTCTCTGCCTGATGACCGTGTTCTTCTGGACCATTCATCGACCGCAACAGTTTCCCCGGGTCGCCACGTTCGGCTTCGGCCTCGTCGCCGATGCCCTGGGCGGCCAGGCGTTCGGATCGACCGCCCTTATTCTCGTCGTCGTACAGCTTCTCGTGTCGTCGCAGCGCCGATTCTTCGTCGGCAAGCACTTCGCTCTCACCTGGTGGGGGTTTCTTCTGGTCGCGCCGGCGGCGGCCATGGTTGCGTGGTTCCTCAACGCCGCCGTCCACGGGGCCTTCGTGCCGTTGGGGCCGGTCCTGGTTCAGCTTGTCCTCACCCTCGTCCTGTTCCCGCCGGTCGCCTGGGTCCTTGGCCTGATCGACCAGGCGCTGCCGCGGCCGGTCTGACGTGAACCGGGGGACGGGTCGGTCCAAGACGTTCGCCCGCCGCGCGGCGATCCTCGGCGGCGGCAAGGTGCTGCTGCTGACTGGCCTGGGCGTCCGCCTCCACGATCTGCAGGTGAAGAACGCCGACCGCTATGCCCTGCTCGCCGAGGAGAACCGGATCAACCTGCGACTGCTGGTGCCGCGGCGGGGCCACCTGCTCGACCGGTTCGGCATCGGCGTCGCCATCAACCAGCAGAACTACCGGCTGCTGATCACGCCCGAACACTCCGGGGACGTCGATGCGACCCTCTCGGAGCTCGCGGCCCTTCTCGAGCTCGATGCCGAGACCAAGGCCCGCGTCCTCCGCGAGGCACATCGAGCACAGAGCTTCCTGCCCGTGACGGTGCGCGAGAACCTGACGTGGGACGAGGTCGCGCTGGTGGAGGTCAACGCCCCCGATCTTCCCGGCGTGACCGTGGAAGCCGGGCGCAGCCGCTTCTACCCGTTCCACGACCTCGCGGCGAATATCACCGGCTATGTCGCCGCGGTGTCGGAGGCGGAACTGACCGACGATCCGCTGGTGCGTCATCCGGACTTCCGGATCGGCAAGAGTGGCGTCGAGAAGTCGTACGACACCCAACTTCGGGGCGAACCCGGCACCAGTCAGGTCGAGGTCAACGCCTATGGGCGGGTGATCCGGGAGCTCGCGCGCGACGAAGGCCGGCCCGGCGACGACATCGAGCTGACCATCGACATGGGTTTGCAGGAGATGGCGGTGCGGCGTTTCGGCACCGAATCCGGTTCGACCGCCGTGATCGACGTCAAGACCGGCGATGTCCTCGCCCTCGTGACCGTGCCCAGCTACGACCCCGAGCCATTCACGCGGGGACTGACCCGGCAGGAGTGGAAAGCCCTGGTCGAGGATCCCCGTGGTCCCCTCAACGACAAGTCGATCGCCGGGCAGTATCCGCCCGGGTCCACGTTCAAGATGATGGTCGCGCTCACGGCCCTCGATTCCGGCATCCTCGGACCGGGCCACGGCGTCTTTTGTCCCGGCCAGATGGTGCTCGGCAATCGGACATTCCACTGTTGGAAGAAGGGCGGCCACGGCAGCCTTACGATGGTCAATGCCCTGCAGCAGAGCTGCGACGTCTACTTCTACGACGTAGCCCGGCGCGTAGGAGTCGATCGCATCGCGGCCATGTCCCAGCGCTTCGGGCTCGGTGCCGTCACCGGTCTCGATCTGCCGGGCGAGAAGCCAGGCCTGACCCCGACGAGCGCGTGGAAGGAGGCGGTCAAGGGGGAGAAATGGCAGCACGGCGACACGGTCGTCATCGGGATTGGCCAGGGCTATATGCTGACCACGCCGATTCAACTCGCCCTCATGGCCGCGCGCATCGGGTCGAATGGACATGCGGTGAGCCCGCGCCTGACCCGTCTCAAACCCGAAGCCCCGCCCGACGCGATGATCGGGCTAAAACCCGAGCACCTCGCCCTCGTGCGCGAGGGCATGAACCTGGTGACCAACAGCGAACGCGGCACGGCCTATCGCGCGCGGATCGCCGAGCCCGGATTCGAGATGGCGGGGAAGACCGGGACCGTGCAGGTCCGACGCATCACCAATGCCGAGCGCGATGCCAAGCGCAAGCTCGAGGATATTCCCTGGGCCCAGCGCGACCATGGTCTGTTCGTGGCCTACGCACCGGTTCACGATCCACGCTACGCCATCGCCGTCGTCGTTGAGCACGGCGGCTCCGGCTCCAAGGCGGCGGCACCCATCGCCCGTGACATTCTCTACGAGGCACAAAGGCGGCACTCCGCCGGATTGCTGGCCCGCTCATGAGCGTCCGCGACGTCAAGCGCGACTGCATGACGATCCCCGAGAAGCTCGGGCAGGTCTCGTGGGGCCTGATCCTCGTGCTTGGCCTGGTTGCTTCAGTCGGGTTCGCTATGCAGTACTCGGCGGCGAACGGTAACTGGCAGCCCTGGACCCTGCCCCAGATGGCACGCTTTGGGGTCGGCATCGCGGCGCTGATCGCCATAGCGATGGTCGATGTCCGCTTCTGGCACCGTCACGCCTATCTCGTCTATGCCGTCGCTATCGTCCTCCTCGTGATCGTCGACTTCTTCGGGACCGTCGGCATGGGGGCGCAGCGCTGGCTCGATCTCTATGTCATCCAGGTCCAGCCCTCCGAGGTCGCCAAGATCGCACTGATCCTCGCCCTCGCCCGCCACTTCCACGCCCTACAGGCCGAGGATGTCGTCCGATTCTGGCCGCTTCTGGTGCCGGCGGGGCTGGTCCTGCTGCCGGCGGCGCTCGTCATGAAGCAGCCGGACCTCGGCACCGCGGCCATGCTGCTGGCCAGCGCCGGCGTCATCTTCTTCGTCGCCGGAGTGCGCTTGCGTTGGTTCGCGATCGCCATCGTCCTCGTGCTGGCGTCGCTGCCCCTTGGCTGGAAGATGATGCACGACTACCAGCACGATCGCATTCTCACCTACCTGGACCCGGAGCGAGATCCCCTCGGCACCGGCTACCACATTCTGCAATCGAAGATCGCGCTGGGTGCCGGTGGTCTCTTCGGCAAGGGCTTCATGGAGGGAACCCAGAGCCACCTGAGCTTCTTGCCCGAGCGCCAGACCGATTTCATCTTCACCATGCTGGCCGAGGAGTTCGGCCTCGTCGGCGGCGTGGGGCTGATGCTGCTGTACGGGCTCGTGGTCGCCTTCGGCTATGCCATCAGCCTGCGCTCCGCGAGTCAGTTCGGTCGGCTCCTGGGGCTGGGCCTCACCAGCGTCTTCTTCCTCTACGTTCTCATCAATATCGCCATGGTCACGGGCCTCGTCCCGGTGGTGGGCGTGCCGCTTCCGCTCGTGAGCTACGGCGGCACGTCGATGATGACCCTGCTGTTCGGCTTTGGCCTGATGATGAGCGTCCACGTCCACCGCGACGTTCCGGTGCCCAGGCGCCCCGGCGGCCACGCCACCAACTGACGCGATGGTCCCCAGGCATCCGTTACGTCGCCGCGCCCGGATGTGTTACCAAGCGGTGGCATGGACCCGGCGCCCCGCATGAAGCAACGATCGCCCCTGAACAAACGCCTGCGACGGGTCGGCAGGGCACTCGGCCTCATCTCCTACTATCAGAGCCGCCGGGACTCCGCGAACGACCAGCGCTGGGCGATCATCGCCCGGCACCTCGACGGGGTCGACCGCAGCCTTCTCGACATCGGTTGCAACATCGGCATGATCACCCGGCTGGCGGCCGAGCACGGATTGTTCGCCCTTGGCATCGACGTGCTGGACGAAGCCATCGAGGAATCCCAGAGACTGCATCGCGGCGTCCCCCGCCTGGCCTTCGCCACCCTCGAGCTCGACCCGTCCACCATCGCATCGCTGCCCGCGTGCGACGTCACCCTTCTGCTCTCTGTGCACCATCGCTGGAGCCACCATCACGGCGAGCCCGCATCCTGGGCCATGGTGGCCGGCGTCCTCGCCAGGACCAAGGCGCTGTTCTTCGAGCCGGCGAGCTCCCATATCCGTTATGGCAACGCGCGCCCCGACTTCGTCGAGAACGATGCGGCATCGATCCGCGACTACGTCGAACGCCACATGCGCGAGGCCGGTCGCGGCGCCCGCTCCTTGTCCTACCTCGGCGCCACGCCGTCCCTGGGCATCGAGCCCGAACGGCACCTGTTTCTCATTCGCTAGTGGCCGACCCAAACCCATGTTTCGCCATCACCGTGTATGGGACGGCCCACGGCATGAGAGTCTTCCTGGGGTTTCGGGCCGACGGATCGGGTTCGATCCGTCGGAGTTGAAACCCTAGGTTCCGCGATCGTGTCCGCGCCCACCGCGTCCGACGTCGCCATGGCGATGAGGACGGTGGCCGAGATCGAGGGCAGAATCCCCGAACTTGCCGCCCCGGACGCCGCCCGGGAATTCCGCCGCATCGGGCGAGTCCTGCTGGCGTCACGGTTCCTCGCCCGACTCCTGTCCCCGCGCCCGGATCGGGAAGCCTGGGGCCGGGTGCGTGCGACCTCGCGCCTCGGCCGGGTGAAAATCGCCGTAGCGCTCCCGCTCGCGCCGCGCATCGCGGCCCCGGTGAAGGCCGATCTGGTCATCGTCAAGAACGGCATCCGCGCGGTCTACGCCGACCGGCCGTTCACCCTGAAGATCGCCGACCCGCGCAAAACGGGAGCGTCCTATCGCCTTCGCCAGGAGATCGCGGCGCGGCGGCGCCTCGTCGCGACCGCCGAGATTGACGTTCCGACCCTCTTCGACACCGGCCAATCGCCGACCTCCGCGTTCCTGGTCGAAACCTTCGTCCTGGGCACCCGCCACGAACGGAACCTTCCCCACCCGGAGCGTTTCGCCGCCCAGCTCTTCCGCTTCCATATCGCCAACGGCGCGTGCATCCGCCCGATTTCCGAGGCGATCGACATGGATGCGGAATGGCGGCGGTTCCGCGATGGGGCCGCCGCCCTCGGCTACCGTACTCCGCCAGGGCTCGATTCTCTGGTCGCGGACGCCGGGAACTCCGGCATCCTCCATGGCCTTTGCCACGGGGATCTTTCAGCGGAGAATCTCCTCGCCCACCCGGGAGACCGCTGGACAATCCTCGACTGGGAGTACGCCCGCGACGACCCGATCTTCACCGACGTGGCGAAGCTCGCCGTCGGAAACCCGTCGTTCGGAAACCAGTACTGCGCCGAAGCCGACGCCTGGGTACGGGGCCAGGATGGCCGCGCCCTGGTGGGCGTCGTTCAGCTCGCGCTCGGTGCCATGGTCGCGGTCAATCGCCGGGCTGATTGGATCGCCGAGTCCGCGGATCGCGCGGCCGCGATCCGCACCTTCCGGCGCAAGGCGGATCGCTTCATCCAGCTCATCGCGACGGCGCTGAGGGCGGATCGAGCAGGGCTAGATAACTCCGCGCCGCCCGCTCGGCGCTGAACGCCCTGCCCCATTCCCGCAGGCGCGGGCGGTCGATCGGCTCGTCCAGGGTCGCCTCGATCGCGGCCGCCATCGCCGCCTCGTCGCCGACCGGCACCAGCCGGCCGAAGCGTCCCTCATCCAGGATTTCCGCCGGGCCGAAGGGACAGTCGGTGCTGACCACGGGGCAGCCGCAGGCGAGCGCCTCGGCAACGACGTTGGGGAATCCTTCGCGCACCGACGACAGAACCAGGACCCCCGCCCGCGCCATGAAGGCATAGGGGTTGTCAGCGAACCCGGGCAGGTCCACGTCGCTGGCGACGCCAAGGGACCCGGCCAATCGCAGAAGACGGCCGCGCAGACCGCGATCCTGCTCGCCCCCGACGATGACCAGCCGCGCCGAACGGTTCGCCCTGACCCGCGCGAACACACGCACCAGGACGTCGAACGCCTTGACCTTCGCCAGACGCCCGACCGCAAGCACCACCGGCGGTTCCCCGGGCTGGAGCCATGGGTGGGGAACGGGGCGGTCCGCCAATTCTTCCATGTCGCGACCGGTGAACACCGGATTGTGGATCGTCGTGATCCTCTCGCGCGCCACGCCCAGCCGCGCGAGCTGGTCCGCCAACCCCTCCGACACCGTGACGATTCCCGCGGCCTCCGGGTACGTTCTGGTGATCAACGGCAGGATGTAGCGCCACCGCCACGCCCGCCCCGACCAGCGTTCGGCGAGCTTGGGCGCGAGCGCGCTCCGCTCGCTGATGATCACTTCGGTCGCGACCCCGGCCAGACGCCGCGCCCACACCGCGACCAGGTTGTAGTGAGTGCCCGCCGACACCAGCACATCCGGCCGCTCGTTGCGCAAGTATCGCACCAGCGCCGGCAGGTAATAGAACGCGCGCTGCGGCAGAAGCGGCAGGATGACCGGGCGCAGTATGAGGTCCCGCGCGCCAGGATCGGCCCGCAAGGCCGGTCCCCAGAACTGCCAGCGAAAACAGCGCTTCAGGGGCACGATCCGCACCGTGGCCGGCACGCGGGAGCGACTCGGCCCTTCGAGCGACCCCACCACCAGATCGACCCGGTGGCCCATCGCCACCAAGGCGCCGGCCAGGTTGATGGTCGCCCGCTGCACCCCGCCGCCGGACAGCGCGTGCAGGAACAGGGCGATGTGCTTCGCCATCCTAGGCCCGCCTGCCAGCGATGACCGCGTCGACCACGGCCTGATAGCGGCACACGACGTCGTGCAGATCGAAGCATGTGGCGCGCTCCTTCAGGCGCCGCGGCTCGCGCGGTTCCGCAAGGGTCGCCGCCATGGCTTCGGCCATGGCAGCCCAGTCGCCGACCGCCACCAGCCTGCCGAAGCGCCCACCGTCGAGAATCTCGGCCGTCCCGCCCGGGCTGTCGGTGGCGACGATTGGGCAGCCGCAGGCGAGGCCCTCGATCAGCGCGCTTGGCATTCCCTCCGACCGTGACGCCAGGACCAGGAGGTCCGCCGCGGCGAGGTACGGGAACGGATCGGCGACGTGCCCGGCGAAGGCGATCGCCTCGGCCACGCGCAATTCCCTCGCTTGGCCCACGAGGCGTGCCCGCAGAGGCCCCTCGCCCAGCACCACCAGCCGCGCCCCGGTCCGCGATCGGACCGTTGCGAACGCATGCAGGAGGGTCGGATAGTCCTTCTGCGGCACCAGCCGTCCCAAGGCCACGACCACGGGTCCCGCGCCGTCGCCGAACCAGGGGTGCGGCGCCGGACCCGCCGTCGCCGCCCGCGCGAGGTCGATTCCGTTCGGAATCACCGTGATCCGGCCCGGCGCAACCCCGAACCGCCGCACGTCCGCCGCCGCCGCCTCGGACACCGCGATGACCGCGTCGGCCATCGGATACAGCGCCGGCACCAGCCGGTTGCGCGGTCGCCACGCACGTTCCAGCACGTTGCTGTGGCGCACGATGACCTTCGGCCGGGGTGCCAACAACCGCGATGCCATGAGGCCCACGAGGTTCGGCGGGATCGACGTGGTGAACAGCAGATCGAGGGTTTCGGCCCGCAGGTACCGGGTTAGCCCAGCAATGCTCAGGTACATTCGCATCAGGTGCGGCGATCCTCGGGTCCAGCCGGGCGCCACGTCGTGCAGGTCGGCTCCCTCGGGGAGGGCCGCCCGCAGCGCCGCCTCGGGCCCAACGGCGAGGATGGTCACCCGGTCTCCAGCCGTGATCAGCCGGCGCGCCAGATCCAGGAAGATGCGCTCGCGGCTCGCGATCCGCCGCGCGCTGACCAGGATCGCGATCCGGCGGGCGGGCGTCACGCCCGCTTGGGGCGCCGCGCCCGGCCCGCCACCCATCCCGAGAGGGTTGCCCGTGTCGGCGTGTGCTGCAGGATCGTTCGCGCCCAGCCACCGAACCCGCGGCCCTTGCGGCGAAGCTGGACCTCCAGCTCGTCGATCACCCGAAGCGCCGGCCCCATGTCGCTGAAGGCCGTTTCGATGCGTGCCCAGTCGCGGCGGAAACCTGCGTCGTCGGGGATGACCTCTTCGCGGCCCAGGCGCAGAAGCCAGCGATAGGCGTCGCGGGTCAATGGACACACGTCCGGCGACTGCGCCAGCTCCGCCTCCGTCGCCCGGTTGTGACGCAGGTCCCCGGCCACGAATTCGCCCGCGAACGCGGCGATGTCGCGCTCCATGTCCGCCGTCCGCGCCAGCCCGAGAGTCCGCGCCACCCGATGCAGTTCGCCCTTGGGATCGGACATCACCGCGTCGTAGTCGGCGATCGCGAACGGCCGGGCCAGCACGCGGGGGAAGTACGGCACGATCTGCGCCAGGAACTCCAGATCCGACTTCTCCTGCCGCCCCCGAACCGGGTCCAGGCGCTCGCGCGAGCGCGCGGCGCTCACCGGGTTGCGGATGGCGACGATGTAGGACGGCTCATGGCCCAGGCGTTCCATGACCCGCTCCCAGAACGGCAGGATCCGGAGCACGCCGCCACACTTGAAGCCCCACAGCGCTTCCTGCCCGAACCGGCCGCGGATCAGGTCCACGGCCCGCGTCTCGAGATCCCCAAGTTCGGCCGCGGCCCAGCGCGCATCGTCGAGCCACGCCACGCTCGACCCGTTGCGGGCAAGACCGAGGCGACGGTGCGCCTCGTAGTTGACCTCGAGCAGGTCCAGGTCCTCGAAGAACCCCTTGGCGTTCTTGCGCAGCGCCGGCTTCAGGCGATCGCCCAGCGCGATGCCCAGAGCCATCAGCCCGCGCGTGATCGTGCTGGTGCCGCTGCGGCCCGGGCCAACCACCACGAAGGCGCGCAGCCCCACCACCTCAGAAGCCGAGCACGGTGCGCGCCACGTTCAACAGGGTGCGGGCGCGCACCTCGACGATGAACACCTTGCGGAGCGCGCCCTCGGGACACCGCAGCGTCGTGACCCCATGCCAGGAACTTCCCTCGCGCATGAACAGCAGGCTACGGTTGCCGATGGGCCCGGAGGAGCAGACTTCGCGGAAGTCCTCGAACTTCGGGGCGGAGTTCGCCCCGAACCGGCCGTCGTCGTCGAGAATGAGCGTCGCCCCACCCCACGCCGCCTGCCAATCCGCCGCTGTGTTCAGGTAGAAAATATGTGACCCCAGCTTCCACGGCGCATCACAGTGGGGCGACACCGTGCATCCCGTTGGCGTGAAGTGCCAGTGGGCGTGCAGGACGAAGTCGTCGCGTCCGAAGGTGCGGGCGATGAACCGACGGTACTCGTGGCTCCGGATTTCGCGCATCAGTCGACGCCAGATCGGCGGGACACGCGCACCCAACCGGTACTGCAAGGCATAGCGATCATGGCTCGCCTGGCCGTAGCGCCGCCGCCGACCGAACACCGGGCTGAACGCCTCGCGGTCCGGCAGGTTGCCGATCAGCTCGGTGTAGCCTTGGGGGCTGATCGCCCCTTCGATCTCCAAAAACGGAAACGGCCGCGCCCTACGGAAGGCGGCGGCGTCAACCCCTTCGAGCCGGGCGAAATCCAGAAGCAAGGACGTCATGGGGAACTGGGCTCGACCGGTGTGTCTGGCGCCGAAACGCGCCCGATCAGCATCCTAACCCGCGCCGCCGTGCGCTCAAGCTCATTATCGCCCCGCCACGCCAGGGCGGCGTGGAGCCGGCGGACGTCGCGCGCCGGCACCCACAGTCCCCGCCGCACCAGGTCGCCCCAACGCGGCAGCCTGGCGAGGAGCCTCGCCAGGGGTCGAAACGTGACCGGAAACAGCGCGACCGGCCGCCCCGTGCTCACGGCCTCGGCGATCATCGAGGCGCTTTCCCCGGTCACCAGGAAGCGGTCGGCGAGGGCCAGGATACCGCCGTGCGGGTTGTCCCCATCGTCGGCCCGCCAGCGATAGCGGTACCCCGGGGCCATGCCGTGCAGAACCGCGTCGGCCAGCGAGGCCGGGGTCCGCCGGCTCGTGCTGACCAGCAGGGACCCGCCGGACTCCCGCGCCAGAGCCTCGGCCCGGGCGGCGAGACCCCCGCCATCGATGGTGCACGTCCGGTTCGGCCCGCCGACCAAGACGCCGATCCAGGGGCGCGGAAGGCCGGCGAACCGTTCCCGCCAGCGCCCGCCTTCGGTCGCCATGGCGCCGGCGTCGATCGCGTTGAGCGGCAGCGTGTTTTGGATCACGTTCGCTGCCCCAGGCAGCCCGTACTGTGGGGTCGTCACCACCAGGTCAAAGGCGTCTAGCGGCGCGAACCACGGACGGCCGACCAGGACAATACGAGCCCGCCCGCCGGACGCGGCCTTGACCCTGCGGGCGAAGCTGACGTTCCGCCCGCCGACAATCACGATCAGATCGGGCCAGGGCGCGCTGGCGTCCGGCCTTCGCCGCAGCCCCGCGCCATCGCCGATCCGATCGAGAACCACCCGCCCGAGGCTCGGCCGCCGCCGAATCGCGGTGACGGTGGCGCCGATCGCATCCGCCAGCGCCAGCACCTGTCGGTCGTCCCCCACCCGCCCTTCCGTCACCGCCCACAAGGTGATCGCCGCGGTGGGCATCTCACGGGCGCCGCGGTACGACCAGGGCGTCGAGCGCGACCACGCCTGTCGGCAGGACCATCAGTGGGTTCACGTCCATCTCCCCGATCAGGTCGCCGAGGTCCCGCGCGAGCGCCGCCAGGCCCACGACCGCCTTGACGGTGGCGGCAACGTCCGCCGCCGGCCGGCCCCGCACCCCGTCGAGCAGCGGCCGCAGCGCGAGCAGATCGATCACACCGCGCGCTTCGCGGCCATCGGCGCCCGGTAGCAGGGCCCGCACGTCGCGCATCACCTCGACCAGCACACCCCCGGCGCCGACCAGGACCAGCGGCCCGAATTGCGCATCGACCGTCATGCCCAGGATCAACTCGACCCCGGAGCCGACCATCGCCGCGACCAGAATCCGGGGACCCAACCGCCCCGCCACGTCGTCGTAGGCCGCGCCCACGGTCTCGGCCGTCGCCAGCCCCAGGCGAACGCCGCCCACGTCGGTCTTGTGGGCGATCCCCGGCGCCGCCGTCTTCAGCACCACCGGGTACCCCAGCGCCTCGGCGGCCGCGATCGCCTCGGCCCGGGTCGCCACCACCCGATGGGGCGGCGATGGGATGCCGTAGTCTGCCAGCAGGGCGAGCCCTTCGGCCTCGTCAAACGGCGCCGGCCGGCCAAGCCGTTCGCGCCACCGGCGGCGAACCTCCGGATCGGAGGTCGTCGCCGGCTCGGGCGCCCGCGCCCGCCAGTCGCGCCAGGCGAACGCGTTGCGCACGGCCTTCAGCGCCGGAATGGTACCGTCCAGCACGGGGATCCCCTGGTGCGTCAGTCGGACGGCCAGGTCATGGTGATTGACGGCGCTGTAGTTGGTGGCTAGCGCCACCGGCTTGGTGGTCGTGGCGGCGGCGGCGACGCAGGCCGCGACACACGCCTCGCTGTACCAATTGCCCTGCTGGGCATCCAGGAAGAAGACCCCCAGCGCCGTTGCCGAGTCGGCCAGAAGGGCGGCGAAGCAGTCCCGCATGATCCCGTCGTAGTCGGCGCCGGTGCCGAAGGCATCGCACGGGTTCTCCGGCGCCAGGCCGTAGTCGAGCCGAGCCGCCAGCTTGGCCACGGTCGCGGGTCCGATGGTCGCGAACGGCACACCGACATCCGCCGCAAGGTCCACGATCATCTCGCGCTCGCCGCCCGAATCGTGGATGGTGGCGAGCCCGCCGGCGCCGGCGCGCCGCGGCGCGTTCATCAGCAGCATCCCGGCCGCCAGCTCGTCCAGGGTCTCGACCCGGATCGCGCCGAAGCGGCGGCACACGGCGTCGAACGCCTGGTCCGAGCCGGTCAGCGCGCCGGAATGGCTGATCGCCATCCTGGCCGCCTGCTCGGTCCGCCCAGCCTTGATCAGGACCACCGGCACGTCCCGCGCCTCGGCCTTGGCCAGGGCCGCCATGAACCCGGCCGGGTCCCGGATGGTTTCCACGAATAGGCCGATGACGCGGGTGGACGGCAGGTCTAGCGCGTAATCCATGTAGTCGGAGACGGTGGTCACCAGCTCGCGGCCGCAGCTTACCGCCAGATTCAACGACGCCCGCGGGTTGTGGTTGGCGATCGCCCCGAACACCGATCCCGACTGGGACAGGAACGCCATGGTTCCCGGTTCGCGGTCGTTGAACGGATACGAGTTGATCCGCACCCGCCCTTCGTAGTTGCAGAACCCCATGGAGTTGCCGCCGGAAACCGGGATGCCGGCCTCGCGTGCCAGGGCGCTCAACCGATCGGCCAGCGCCGGCCTGGTGTCGCCCTCGATGACGCAAGCACCGAAGATCGTGGCCGCCCGGGCGCCGGCCCTGATCACGGCCGCGAGGCTTTCCTCGAGCTTGCCGGCGGCGACCGCCAACACCGCCAAGTCCGGCGCCCCCGGCAGATCCTCGAGCGTCGGATAACACCGCTCGCCCGCCACCTCGGACGCCTTGGGGTTGACCGGAAAAAGCCGCCCCTCGAACCCGAGACCGCGCAGCGTCCCCATGATGGTCAGCCCGGTGTTGCCCTCGCGCGGGCTCGCCCCCACCAGCGCCACCGAGCGGGGCGTGAGAAGCGGCGAAAGCCGATGGTCGATCCGGGTCATGGCAGCCCGATGTAGCCCGGCTCCCCCCCATGCGCAATCGGGTTCCCTTGACGTAGCAGATGGTTGTGTCAGCATCACCTTCATGCCGACCGATGAACGGCCTCGCGGCTCCGCGGTTGACGCCGGGGATCCGAACCTGCGACCCGCCGACGTTCAACGCGGGCTCGTCTGGCGCGTGGTCTCACGGGTGACATTTGTCGCCGCCGTGTCGGCGCTTGCGGCGGTGTTCATTCCTGTCGAGTTCGCCTTCGTGGGTGGACTCCTGGTCTGCCTCATCACCGTCCACACGACCGTCTACGCCGCGTCGTGGCAGGGCCCCGAGGATCCGCGCGAGACGATGCCTGGGTGGGTCGCTTCGGGCGGATATCCCGATGGATCTGGAGGGGGTGACGGAGGTGGCGGTGACGGAGGTGGCGGTGATGGCGGTGGTGGTGGCGGCGGCGGGGGTGACGGTGGTTGAATCGATGGTGCCGCGGCCGAACCCCGCCGACCCACGGCGCACGACCCTAAGGCGGCCGTGACGTGCACGTATTTTCCCGTTTCCTCGTC
>SHVY01000009.1 GCA_009694045.1 Alphaproteobacteria bacterium
AGGCCATGCAACGTCTCGCCTGCGAGGTACTCCTGAACGATCTGACGCTTGAACACGATGCTGTGGGGTCGGTGCTTTGCCATGGGCTTTACCCTTCGAAAGCCCAGATCGACGGTCAATTCCTCAATTCAGCCCCGTCCACCCCCAGGGGCCCACTCCAGACCGCGCCCGACCGTGGGCGTTACGGCGTTACCGTGAAGTTGCGCTCGGTGATCGTCTTGTTGCCGCTGTCTTCGATGGCCAACAGCTCGATCTGGAAGACCGTACCGGCCGTGTTCGCCTCCTTCTGCAGGAAGGCCGCGGGCACCGGGAACGACAACACGCTCTTCGGCAGGTTGACGATCAGTTCGCGCTTGAACTTCTTCCCATCGTTCTTGGTCGAGACGATGACCTGGTATTCCCGCAAGCCGATGCTGCCGGGCTCGCACTCCCCGCCGTCGGGATCGAAGATGCCCGGCGCCGGAAGCCACTGAACCACGAGTTGATCGAAGGGAACGGCGGCGCCCTCCGCCGGCGACGTGACCGCGACCGGGCAGGGGATATCGGCCGTGAGGAAATCCGTGCTCCGCAGTTTTTGGTTCTCGGTTGTCGTGCCGGTGAAGATGTACTTCCCAAGCGGCGCGCTCTTGAGGAACTCGGAGAATGGTACCTCGTCGAGCGACGGCTCGTCGCCCTCGAAGAACAGCTCGGTCAGGCCGATCTTGCGGAAGCCCCCTTGCGGCTCGACGTGGATCATGCGGCGGGCGCCGGGACCCTCGATGCGGACCTCCCGCCAGCTTTTGGCGTCGAGGAAAATGTGCACCCCCAAGTCGTTGGGGACCGCGTTGAACTCGAAGAAGATGTCGGCGATCGGGAAGGGAATCGCCGGTCCGGTCGCCCCCGCCGAGGGCGAGGGCCAGGCGAGGATCGCCGCCGCCGCCAGCGGCAGGGCCACGCGGTAGCGCGCGAATGCTGTCAACGTCTGTGCTGTCGTCATGTCACGGTTCCTCCGTTGCAGGGTCCGGGCAACCCGACGCCATGCCGGGGTCCCGGCACCCAGAATCCGGAGGTTCGCGGGCTGCGCAATTGGACAGATGTGCGGGTCGAAAAAGCCGTTTCGTCGCGCGCCGTTAAGGGGTCACGTTGCACATCCATGCGGTGCGGATCAGGGGGTCCCCGCCTGCCCGCCGCGCGATCCGACACCTGTCATAGCCGCGCAACCCCTTGATTTCTCTCGATTTCGGTGTCCGGCATAAGAGGCGGCGAGGGCGACGAAGCCGCCATCGACCCTGCCCCTACAACCGTCCATACGCCGACGAGACCGAGACAAATTCAAACTCGTCATTCCCGCGAAGGGGGGAATCCAGGTGAACCGCTCCGTCACCTACCCTGGACCCCCGCATTCGCGGGGGTGACAAGTCTACGAGTGATGGCACCGCGAACCCTGATGGGCACGTCGCTCACAACAACGTGAGCTGCCGCGTCTGGGGCACGGGTTTGCGGAACCGGGACGTGTCCGGCTCGAAGCTCGTCTGGTTGAGCCCCAGGCGCTTGGCCGCCCGCCATCCCGCCACCGTCGCCCGACTCTTAATCGACGCGGATTCCTTCACAGCCTCGAACGCGGGAATGACAAGCTGAGCGAGGAACGACCGCGGATATCATGCGAACGTCGCCTCCGCCCACATGGCGACGGTGCCCCCGTCGTCCTCGGCCCAGAGCAGGATCTTCGTGGCATCAAGGGGGGCGCCGTTGAGCGACATCGGTCGGTCGACGTACAGCGGGCGCGTGGCGCGGTAGTCGAAGCGCCGGATCGGGCGCGGATCGTGGCGGCGCAGAAGGTCGAGCAGCAAGAGGGCGGTGAGCGGGCCGTGCACGACGAGCGCGGGATAGCCTTCGGCGGACGTCGCGTAGGGCGCGTCGTAGTGGATGCGGTGGGCGTTGAAGGTGAGGGCAGAAAAGCGGAACAGGAGCACCGGATCGGGGGTGATCGTCCGGCGCCACGCGGGGCTCGCGGGCGGGGGTTCGGAGCGCGCCGCGCCGGACTCGGGGGCACGGAAGACCAGGTGCTGGTCCTCGACCAGCGCGTCGCCGTAGCGGTGTTCGAGCCGGGCGATCACGAGTTGGCCGGTGCGGCCCGCCTTCTCGTCGATCGCCGCGACCGTGGTGGTTCGCGTGATGGTTTCGCCGTGCGCCAAGGAACGCCGGATGGCGAAGCGGCCGCCGGCCCACATCCGGCGCAGGCCCGCGAACAGCGGCAGCAGGTCGCCCCGCGTGCCGCGCCCGTCGGCGGTGAGAGCGCCCGCCCTGACCGCCGCAAGGAAGTAGAGCCACTGCCAGCCGTCGGGCAGGGGATCGCCCGGCCGGGGTTCGGGGTCGTCGCGATCGAGCACGGCCGCGAGCCGCACGGCTGGCCCGACATGCAAGGTGTCGGTGACGGCGGCGGTCCGGCCGATCCAGGGGGCGTAGTCCATCAATACGAGCGGGGCAGGCCGAGGACGTGCTCGGCCAAGTAGGCGAGGATCAGGTTGGTCGAGATCGGCGCCACCTGGTACAGCCGCGTCTCGCGAAACTTGCGCTCGACGTCGAAGGCGGTGGCGAAACCGAAACCGCCGTGGGTCTGCAGGCAGGTATCGGCGGCGGCCCAGGACGCTTCGCTCGCCAGCAGCTTCGCCATGTTGGCTTCGGGTCCGCAAGCGCCGTTGGCATCGAAGAGCGCGGCGGCCTGCGCCACCATCAGGGCCGCCGCCTCGGTGGCGGCGAAGGCGCGGGCGATCGGGAACTGTACCCCCTGGTTCTGGCCGATCGGGCGACCGAAGACGACCCGGTCCTTGGCGTACTGGCTCGCCTTGGCGATGAACCAGCGGGCATCGCCCAGGCATTCGGCGGCGATCAGGATGCGCTCGGCGTTCATGCCATCGAGGATGTGGCAAAAGCCCTTGCCCTCCTCGCCGATCAGGTTCGCGGCCGGCACCGCCACGTCCTCGAACACCACCTCGCAGGTGGCGTGGTTGATCATGGTGGGCACCGGCGCGATGGTGACGCCCTGCGCGCGGCGCAGGTCGACGAGGAAGACCGAGAGACCGTCGGTGCGCTTCGCCACCCGCTCCTTCGGCGTGGTGCGGGCGAGCAGGAGCATGAGGTCGCTGTGCCCGGCGCGGCTGGTCCACAGCTTGCGGCCGTTGACGATGTAGACATCGCCGGACCGCGTCGCCCGGGTCGCGATGCTGCTGGTGTCGCTGCCGGCGTCGGGCTCGGTCACGCCGAACGCCTGCAGGCGCAGCTCGCCCCGGGCGATGGCGGGCAGGTAGGCGTCCTTCTGGGCGGTATTGCCGTGCCGGAGTAGGGTCCCCATGGTGTAGAGCTGGGCGTGGCAGGCGGCGCCGTTGCCGCCGGACTTGTGGACCTCCTCGAGGATCGCGGCGGCGGCGCCGAGCCCGAGACCCGCGCCGCCATAGATTTCGGGGATCAGGGCGGCGAGATAGCCGGCCTGGGTCAGGGCCGCGACGAAATCGGTCGGATAGGCGCGCCGCGCGTCGAGGTCCTGCCAGTAGGTGCCGGGGAAGCGGGCGCAGAGGGCCGCCACCGATCGGCGGATCTCGTCGTTCAACCCGGCATCCCGATCGCGCCCGCCGCGGCGAGCTCGTCGATCTCGGCGGGCGCGAACCCGTAGTCTTCGAGGACCTCGCGCGTGTGCTGGCCGAGAAGGGGTGCCGCGCGGTCGACACCGGCGGGGGTGTCCGAGAACTTGACCGGCGGCCCCAGAGTCTCGACCCGGCCCGCCTCGGGGTGATCGACCGCCACGACCATGCCGCGCGCCCGCACCTGCGGATCGGCATGCATGGCGCCGATCGACAGAATCGGACCCGCCGGCACCCCGGCCGCTTCCAGCCGTTCGAGCCATTCGGCCGTGGTGCGGGTGACGAAGATCGCGTCCAGCGCCGCGACCAGGGCCGGCAGGTCGGCGAGCCGCCGGCCCACACCCTGGAAACGCGGGTCGTGGCCCAGCTCGGGGGCGTCCAGGGCCTCGCAGAAGCGCAGCCAATTCGCCTCGCTGGCGGTGCCGAGGGTGATGCGGCCGTCCTTGGTGGGGAAGGCCTGATAGGGCGCACCCAGGGGATGGCCGGTGCCGAGCGGGCCCGGCGAGACGCCGGTGGCGAAGGCGATCGCCGAATGCCAGTAGGTGTGAACGATCCCGGCCTCCAGAAGCGAGGTGTCCACGAGCTGGCCGCGACCGGTGCGGTCGCGCGCGTGCAGGCCGGCGAGCACCCCCATGGCGAGCAGGATGCCCGCGGTGATGTCGGTCATCGGCGCGCCGCATTTGACCGGGGGCCGGTCGGGACCTTCGCCGGTGACGCTCATGATCCCGCTCATGCCCTGGGCGATGAGATCGAAGCCGGCGCGGTCGCGGTAAGGCCCGCTGCGGCCGAAGCCGGTGATCGAGCCGTAGACGATGTGCGGATGGCGGGCATGCACCTGGTCGAAATCGAACCCCAGCCGCGCCAGCGTCCCCGGCCGGTAGTTCTCCAGCAGCACGTCGGCCTTAGCGAGCAGGCGGTCGAGGACCGCGCGACCACGGGGGTGCTTGAGGTCGACGGCTAGCCCGCGCTTGTTGCGGTTGACCATCATGAAGGCAACCGCGACGCCGCCGATGTTGTAGGGCGCCGTGTCGCCGCGCGCGGGCTCGCCGCCGTCCGTCTTCTCGACCTTGACCACGTCGGCGCCCATGTCGGCGAGCATGAGAGCGCAGACCGGCCCCGCCATGACGTGGGTGAGGTCGATGACCCGGACGCCGGCGAGTGGGCCCGCGGCCACCTCAGCGCCCCGTGAAGGCCGGCTTGATCTTGCGCACGAACGCCGCGCAGCCGACGCGATAGTCATCGGTGTCGTAGCACAAGTAGGGTTCGTGCCGTTCCGCGTCGGAGAGCGGGCGCGGATCCAGCAGCCGGTAGACGAACTTGCGGTGCCAGCGGGCCGAGAGCGGCGCGCCTTCGGCGATGCGGGCGGCGGTGGCATAGGCCTCGGCTTCGACTTCGGCGTCGGGGACCACGCGGTTGACCAGGCCCTTGTGATGGGCCTCGGCCGCATCGATCAGGCGGCCCTCGAGCAGCAGCTCGAGGGTATCGGCGGGGCGCATCAGGCGCATGAGGATCGCGAGTTCACCGTAGTCCACGGTCAGGCCAAGCCGCTTGACCGGCATGGCGAAGCGGGCGCCCGCCCCGCAGATGCGGATGTCGCAGCGAGCCGCGAGCTCCAAGCCGCCGCCGACGCACACCCCCTGGATGAGGGCGACGACGGGATGGCGGCAGGCGGCCAGGGCCTCCCCGGCGCGGGCCGCCAGGCTGTCGTAGTCTTCGGCCTGGGCCTGGCCGGTGCGCAAGCGGTCGAATTCGCCGATATCGGCCCCGGCCGCGAAGGCCTTGTCGCCCGCGCCCCGGATCACGATGCAGCGAAGGTCGTCGTCGGCCGACAGCTCCGCGAACACCTCGCCGAGCCGGCGGTACATCGCCAGGTTGATCGCGTTGCGCTTCTCCGGGCGGTTGAGCACGACCGTCGCGACCTGGCCATCGCGCGTCACCAGAACGGGGTCCGTCGCGCTCATCCGCGTGCCCTCATGATTCGGCCCTTCTCCCGTTCCCATTCGCGGGTGCGCACGGTGGCGCGTTTGTCGTGGGCCTTCTTGCCCTTCACCAAGGCGAGTTCGACCTTGGCGCGGCCGCGCTCGTTGAAGTAGATCGAGAGGGGGACGAGTGTCATGCCGTCGCGGCGCACGGCCCCGATCAGCTTGTTGGTCTCGCGCCGATGGAGCAGAAGCCGGCGCGGGCGGCGCGGCTCGTGGTTGAACAGGCTGGCGCCCGCGTACTCCGGGATGTGGGCGTTGAGCAGGACGATGTCGCGGCCCTGGTCGGTCGCGTGGGCCTCGGCGATGTTGGCGCGGCCCTGGCGCAGGGATTTGACCTCACTGCCGACGAGCACGATTCCGGCCTCGAACGTGTCCTCGATGGAGTACTCGTAGCGCGCCTTGCGGTTGCGGGCGACGATTTGGACTTCACGTTCCTTCGCCACGCTTCCCCGAGCTAGTTGAGCACGCCGGCCGACCGCATCGCCGCGGCGATCCGGTCCTTGGTTGGCGCCATCGGCTCGACCAGCGGCAGCCGGACGTCGGGGGCGCAGTGGCCGAGCAGGCTGGCGGCGTACTTGATCGGGGCCGGGCTCGTCTCCGCGAACAGGGCGCGATGCAGGGGCATCAGCCGCTCCTGGATCGTGAGCGTGCCGCGGGCGTCGCCCTGCTGCCAGAGCGTGTGCATCTCGGCGCATTGCCGTGGTGCCACGTTGGCGGTGACCGAGATGCAGCCGTCGCCACCGGCGACCAGCAGGGCCAGGACCGCCGGGTCCTCGCCCGAGAGCTGGCAGAACCGCTTCTTGATGGCGAGCTTGGTGTCGTGCGGCCGGGTGGGGTCGCCGGTCGCGTCCTTGACGCCGACGATGTTGGGCAGCTCGGCCAGGCGCGCCATGGTCGCGACGCTCATGTCGACCACCGAGCGGCCGGGGATGTTGTAGATGATGATCGGGATCTCGACCGCGTCGTGGATCGCCTTGTAGTGCTGATACAGGCCCTCCTGGGTCGGCTTGTTGTAATAGGGCGTGACCACCAGCGCGGCGTCGGCGCCGGCGCTCTTCGCGTGGCGGGTCAGCTCGATCGCCTCGGCGGTCGAGTTCGATCCGGTCCCGGCGATCACCGGCACCCGGCCCTTGGCCACGTCGATGCAAAGCTCGGTCACCCGCTTGTGCTCGTCGTGGCTGAGGGTCGGCGATTCCCCCGTGGTGCCGCAGGGCACCAATCCATGGGTGCCCTCGCCGATCTGCCAATCGACGAACTTCTGGAACGCCTTCGCGTCCACTTCCCCCGACCGGAACGGCGTGATGAGCGCGACATAGGATCCCTGGAACATCCTCGATCTCCCGACCGCCATGGGGCGGTGCTTCCTCGTTCCGACGATTCATAGGCGCAAAGCGGAGGGGCGGCAAGCAAGGGAGCACCGGATGGACTTCCCCGCGAGCGTGGAGTGGTGTATCCGCGCTTGCCGGAACCCGATCGAGGAGCAGTCGATGACCTCCCCTAGCCTGCCCGTCTACGCGGACGTGCTGCGCGCGGCCGAACGGTTGCGCGGCCACGCGGTGCTGACGCCGCTGCTGGAATCGGCGGCCTTGAACAAGCTGGTCGGGGGACGGGTGCTGGTGAAGGCCGAGGTGTTGCAGGTCACCGGGTCGTTCAAGTTTCGCGGCGCCTACAACAAGATCAGCCAGCTTTCCCCGGAGGACCGGGAACGGGGTGTGGTCGCGTTCTCGTCCGGCAATCACGCGCAAGGCGTGGCCGCGGCGGCGAACCTGCTGGGGGCCTCGGCGAAGATCGTGATGCCGGCGGACGCGCCCGCGGTGAAGCGCGCGGGAACCGAGTTCTGGGGTGCCGCGGTGGTGCCCTACGACCGGGTCAAGGACGACCGCGAGGCGATGACGACCGGGATCGCCAAGGCCGAGGGGCGCACGATCGTCCGACCCTACGACGATCCGGACATCATGGCCGGCCAGGGCACGGCGGGGCTGGAGATCGTCGCCCAGGCGGACGCGGCGCGCGCCCGGGTCGATGCCGTCCTGGTGCCGTGCGGCGGTGGCGGGCTGGTCGGCGGGATCAGCATCGCGATCAAGGAGCGGTGGCCGGCGACCGAGGTCTATTGCGTGGAGCCGGACGGCTTCGACGATACCGCGCGGTCGCTGAAGTATGGAACGCGCGAGGGCAATCGCCCAGGCGCCACGACGATCGCCGACGCGCTGATGGCCCCGGCGCCGGGCGACCTCACGTTCGCCGTCAATCGCCGCAACCTTGCGGGCGGGCTGGTTGTGCGGGATGACGAGATGCTGGCCGCCATGGCGGCGGCGTTCCAGCACCTGAAGTTGGTGATCGAACCGGGTGGGGCCGTGGCGCTCGCGGCCGTGCTCGCCGGCCACTATCCGGCTAAGGGACGGACGGTGGTGGTGGTGGCGTCGGGCGGGAACGTGGACCCGGCGACCTACGGCCGGGCGCTGGGGGTCTGATCCCGGCGCCGGGCGAGCGTCCGCAAGCCCCGGCGCAGGACGGCGCGGCTCGCCCACAGCATGATCACGGTGTACAGGGCGACGACGAGCGCGAACCACAGGGGCGTGAGATCCGGCCAGGCCAGGGCCATGGCGCAGGGCAGGGCCACCAGCGCCAGGTAGCAGGGCAGCACCCAGACCTCGGGCAGCGAACGGCGCAGCAGATGGTGCAGATGCTGCTTGTCCGAGCTGAACGGCGAGCGGTGCGACGCGATCCGCCAGACGATGAGACGCAGACAGTCGAGCACCGGAACCAGGAACCACAGCGCCACGACATCGGCCCGGAGGCCCACTGGATCGCGGTTGTAGGAGTAGATGGTGAGCAGCGCGATCACCATGCTGACGGCATAGGTGCCGGAATCGCCGAGGAACAGGCGGCCACGCAGGTTGAAGGCCAAGGTGATGCCGAGGGCGGCGGCGAAGGCCGCCAGGAGCGAACGCAGCTCGGGGAGGCCGTAGATCGCCAGCAGCACGGTCCAGATGAGGCAGAGCCCGAGCACCAGGCCGTTGATGCCATCGGCCATGTTCATCGCGTTCAACAGCCCGACCAGACAGAGCAGCGTGAACAGCAGCGGGAACGGGTAGAGCGCCTGGGGTAGAGTGGCGAAGCTGAACAGCAGGTCGTCCACCACGAAGAACTGCGGCGCGATATTGACGACCACGAGGGCAATCACGGTCGCGATCACGAGCCGGTACTTCGGCTTCACATGGTGCTGGTCATCGGCGAGGCCGAGGGCGAAGTACGCCGCCGCCGTGAGCGCGAGCGCCGGATAGAGCAGGTCCTCCGCCCGGTCGAGGGCGGTGGCCACGCACCAGACGACGAACGGCGCCACCACCGCGAGCCCGCCCACCAGCGGCGTCGGGTGCGGGTGCCGCTTCCTGCGACCGTCGGGATGATCGACGATGCCGATCACCCCGGCGATGGTGGACGCGTTGGCGCAGATCAGCAGCGTGACGCCGCACAGGAACACGAAGTCGATCGCGAATCGCGCCGCCGAGGCGACCACGACTTCCGTTGGCGTCATCGAATCATCCCGTCCCGAGGACCCCTAGTGTCGTGGTTTCGAAGTTCGCCCTATCACGCAGTAACCCTCGAGTGCGAACTTCGAAACCAAAAACGACACTAGAATCAATAATTTGCTAGTGTCCCATCGATTCTGAAATTCGCTCCGAGGGTTGCTGCGAGGTCGGGAGAATTTCAAAATCGGGACACTAGCTGACACGGTTGCCGGGCGGAAGACAAGCGTCGGGAAGAGTTACCCATTGGGCCCCGGCCACAGATCCTCGGTCATGCCGGCGAGACGGTAGACGATCAGGCCGAGGAGCTCGTGGACCGCGAGGTTCAGGGACTTCAACCCGCCCACGGGATCGAGGCCGACGCCTTGGTGCGCGAGCCCGCCGGTCTGGTAGTCCGTCGGGTAGGGGATGATGTCCCAGCCAACCGCCCGGAAGCACGCCACCGCGCGTGGCATGTGAAACCCGGACGTCACCACCACCCAGGTCTCGCCGGGCTGCGGCTGGACCAGGGCCCGGGTCGCGGCGGCATTCTCGCAGGTGTTGCGGGATTCGTCCTCGAACGTCACCCGGCCAAGGGTCAGGCCCAGGCTTTCAAGGAGAGGGGCCGCCACGGCGGATTCGATCAGGGTCGGATCGAGGATGCTGGCCGAGCCGCCGCTGAACACCAGGTGCGCGTCGGGGAAGCGGCGGGCAAGGGCCAGGAACGCCGTGAAGCGGTCGGCGTAGCCGTTGAGCTGGGCGGCGTCACGCTCGACGCTGGTTTGCACGAGAATGGCGCCACCGAGCACGATGATGCCGTCGATCCGCGCGGGCAGCGGTTCGGGGTTCGGGAACCGGTCCTCGAGGACGGCGAGCAGAGCCGGCCCGATCGGCAGCACCGCGAGGGCGACGAAGAGCGCGGTGCCGGCGGTAACGAGCACCCGGCCGCCGCGCCGCCAGCGGGTCCACAGCAGGATTGCGCCAACGGCCAGCACGAGCAGCAGCAGGGTCGCGGGATTCCCGGCGATCCAGCCGATCTTGGAGGCGACGAACAAGGGGGACCCGGCTTACGCCGCCTGGCGGCGGGCGACGAGGGCGAGAAGGTCGCGGGCGGCGGCCAGGATGTTGGAGCCGGGGCCGAACACCGCGGCCACCCCGGCGGCCTTGAGGAACGGGTAGTCCTGGGGCGGCACGACGCCGCCGACCACGACCAGGATGTCGTCGGCACCCGCCGCCCCGAGAGCCGCGATCAGGGCGGGCACCAGGGTCTTGTGCCCGGCCGCCTGGGTGGAGATGCCGACGATGTGGACATCGTTCTCCACCGCCTGGCGCGCGCACTCCTCGGGCGTCGCGAACAGCGGGCCGATATCCACATCGAAGCCCAGGTCGGCGAAGGCCGAGGCGATCACCTTGGCGCCGCGGTCGTGGCCGTCCTGGCCCAGCTTGGCGACCAGAATACGGGGCCGGCGGCCCACGCGCGCGCCGAACGCCGCGACCTCCGCCTGCACCGCGGCGAACGCGGCATCGGCGGCATAGGCGCCACCGTAGATGCCGGTGACGGCTCGGGTCTGCGGCCGATGGCGGCCGAAGACGGTGACCAGCGCCTCGGACACCTCGCCCACCGTCGCCCGCGCCCGCATGGCGGCGACCGCCAACGCGAGCAGGTTCACCCCGCCCTTCGCCCCGGCCTCGAGCGCCGCCAGGGCCGTGGCGACCGCCCCCCCGTCGCGCGCCGCCTTGACCTCGGCGAGCCGCGCGACCTGCGATTCGCGAACCCGGGTGTTGTCGACCTCGCGGAGGGCGATCGGATCGGGCGACGGCGGGGGATAATGGTTGACGCCCACCACCGTGTCCTCGCCGCGATCGACGCGCGCCTGACGGCGGGCGGCGCTCTCCTCGATCCGCGCCTTGGGCACGCCGGCCTCGACCGCCCGGGTCATGCCGCCCAGCGCCTCGACCTCGTCGATCAGGTCCTTCGCCGCGGCGGCGAGGGCGTGGGTCAGCGCCTCGACGTAGTAGCTGCCGCCGAGGGGATCGACCACGTGGCTGACACCGGTCTCCTCGGCGAGGATCAGCTGGGTGTTGCGGGCGACCCGCGCCGCCTGGTCGGACGGCAGGGCCAGGGCCTCGTCATAGGCGTTGGTGTGCAGGCTCTGGGTGCCGCCCAGCACCGCCGCCAGGGCCTCGACGGTGGTGCGCGCCACGTTGTTGATCGGGTCCTGCTCGGTCAGGGATACGCCGCTGGTCTGGCAGTGCGTGCGCAGCATCAGCGAGCGCGGGTCCGTGGCTCCGAAGTCCCGCATGATCGCCGACCACAGCAGCCGCGCCGCGCGCAGCTTGGCGATCTCCATGAAGAAATTCATGCCAATGCCGAAGAAGAACGACAGGCGCGGGGCGAAAGCATCGACCGCGAGACCCCGGCCAAGTGCTGCGCGCACGTATTCGATCCCATCGGCCAGGGTGAAGGCCAGCTCCTGCACCGCCGTCGCCCCGGCCTCCTGCATGTGGTAGCCGGAGATCGAGATCGAGTTGAACCGCGGCATGCGCTCGGCAGTGTAGGCGATGATGTCGGCGACGATCCGCATCGAGGGCGCCGGCGGATAGATGAACGTGTTGCGGACCATGAACTCCTTGAGGATATCGTTCTGGATCGTGCCGGACAGCTTCGCCTCGGGCACGCCCTGCTCCTCCCCGGCGACGATGAACGCCGCCAGAACCGGAAGGACGGCGCCGTTCATGGTCATGGAGACCGACATCTCGCCGAGCGGGATGCCGTCGAACAGACGCTTCATGTCGAGGACCGTGTCGATCGCCACGCCCGCCTTGCCGACGTCGCCGATGACGCGGCCGTGATCCGAATCGTAGCCCCGGTGGGTGGCGAGATCGAAGGCGACCGACAGCCCCTTCTGCCCCCCGGCCAGGGCCTCGCGGTAGAACGCATTCGATTCCTCGGGCGTCGAGAACCCGGCGTACTGGCGGATCGTCCAGGGGCGGTGGGCGAACATGGTGGCCCGCACGCCGCGCAGATAGGGCGCGAAGCCCGGCAGGGAGCCCGCGCCTTCGAGCCCTTCGAGATCGGCCGCCGTGTACAGGGGCTTGACCTCAAGGCCCTCGGGCGTGGTCCAGGTCAGGGCATCCGGCGCGGTGCCGTCGATCTCCCTGGCCGCCAGCGCCTGCCAATCCGCGAGGGTCTTTTCCGGCCAGTCGGCCACGAGCGCGATCCTATCTCCGATACGGCGGGCAGTATGGCGAGGCGAAGGTTGCAGGGCAATCGATGGCGGCCCCCGAACGCGGCCAGACACGGGGGAAGAGCGCACCCGCAAGGGGTTGGCCGATCACGGCCTGGAACGGGGGAAGCCGATCGCGGATGCCGTCGATGAAGCTGTAGCTGCCGGGCTGGTACACCGTGTCGTCGCCGAGCCAGCGGGTGGTGATGGCGCGGCGGCGGCGGTTCGTCGTGCGGTTGCCGGGGGCGCCGTGGATCGTGCGGGGGTGGTGGAGGATAACGTCGCCGGGCTCGGCGTCCCAGCTCACGATGTCGTAGCGCGACGGGTCGGCGTCAATGTCGGGGACGGGCGCGTCCATGGCCCGGGCCGCGTCCTTGCGGCGCTCCATGGCGTCGGCCGTGTCCTCGGTGAAGTTGGCGGGAGCGAACACGTCCGCCCAGCGGTGCGAGCCGCGCACGTAGGCGACCGCGCCGTTGTCCCGGTTCACCGCATCGAGCGGCATCCACACGGTGACGATCCGCTCGCCGCGCACCGGCCAGTACGACAGGTCCTGGTGCCACCGAGTCGGGGCCGTGGTCCCCGGCTCCTTCACGAAGAGCTGGTCGTAGAAGAACGTGGCGGTCGTGGAACCCATCGCGACGGCCGCGATCTCGGCGTGCGGTGAATCGAGGACCAGCGCCCGGAAATCCGGATCGTCCAGCCAGAGGAATTCAGCCTCGAAGAACCGGCCGGAGCCGCTGTCGGTATCGTGGAATTCGTGATGAATCCGCAGCCGCGACGGTTCCCCGAGGACCCGATCGACCGCCCGACCGATCCGCTCGACCCAATCGGGATCGATCGCCCCCGCCAGGTGAACGGCGCCGTCCTCGCGATAGGCGGCGACCTCCCGCCCGCTGAGCGGACGAAACATCCTAGGCCAGGCAGGAGCGGAGGAAGGCGCCGCCGAGCGCCAAGCCTTCCTCGTCGATGCCGTGGCCGAGCCCGGCGCACACGTGGAATTGGGCGGGAACCTCGCTCGCCGCCAGGGCAGCCATCGCTCCATTCAGCGAGTCGATCGGCACCACCTGGTCGGCATCGCCATGGACGAGCAGGATTGGCGGCTTCGACCGGATCTCCGTCGCCAGGGAGTCGCCGCCGATCATGGCGCCCGAGTAGCCGAGCACGGCTGCCGGCCGCTTGGCCCGGCGCACGCCGACGTAGAGTGCCATCATCGCGCCCTGGCTGAAGCCGACCAGGGCCACGCGATCATCGCCCAAGCCGTGGCGCCCCAGCTCCGCGTCGATGAACGCATCGATCGCGGCGCGGGCGCCGGCGGCACCCTTGGCCAGCACCGCCGGTGAGGAGTCGACGAAGCTGAACCACTGCCGCCCGAAGGGGTTCTGATCACAGGGTTCCGGTGCGTGGGGCGAGACGAAATGCGCCTCGGGCAAGACCCGCGCCCAGGACGGTGCCAGGCCGATCAGGTCGTCGCCGCTGGCGCCCCAGCCATGCAGCAGCACCACGATGGACGTGGGCTTGCCGCCCGATTGGGGCGCGGCGGTCGGCCCCGACAACAGCGCCATGATGATCCCCGCTCCGCGAATTTTGTCGAACTGCTTTACAGTTCTTGCGGTCCCATGACCACCTTGGGAACGGCCGTTGCCGGACACTGCCGTGTTTTCTCGGAGTTTTCCAGGGTCGCGAAGAACCTTGCACGAAAATTGCGTGAAATCATGGGACACCCCGATGATCCGGCAAAGGGATCGCGAGGATGGGTGCAGGTAACGCGGCGAACCGATATTTCGGCGCCAAGTTGCGGATTCTACCGCGCATGGTCTCGCCTGGGCGAGGTCATTGATCGTCGGGTGGGGGGCGGATGAACCCGGTTTGTCGGTCGACTTTACAGAAGTCACGGAGACCCTTGATGCTCGCCGTCATGGTGCTTGGTCTCGAGGTTCCGGGCGAAATGGCGGCGTCTCGGGCCGACGCGCCGGCGATCGAGGTCGTCGTCGGCGCAGGCCCGCTGGCGCCGAATGACGAGATTCGCGTCACGGTTCGCAACGTGGGTCCATCGCCAATCCGTCTGGTCGACCAGCAATCGCTGTGCGGCGTCGTCGTGCTGGAAAGGCGGACCGACGGCGATTGGCTTCAGGTCGCCGGTTGCATGGCGACGATGCCGTCACGCGCCCACGAGTTGCCCGCGGGCCGCTGGCTGATCCTGGAGTTGCAACCGCCCCCGTACCAGAACGGAGTCTGGTCGGCTGGCACGTACCGGGTCCGATTGCCGTTCAAGCCCTGTCCCAGTGTGAGCGGATGCGTACTGAACTGCCTGCCTTCCGGACCTTGACCACGCTTTTGGCGGTGGCGGCCGGTCTGGTCGCGGCACCGGCGAACGCGGTGCCCCTCAACGTCAACGTCAGCAATCAAACGGGAACGGCGACCAAGAGCGAGACGTCGATCGATGTCAATCCCACGGACCCGAGCAACCTGGTGATCGTCTCGCACTCGGGGGATTCCGACCAAGCCATCGATCCCGACGACTCCTTCGCCGTGTTTCAGACGTTCTGGAGCAAGGACGGCGGCGCGACCTGGAACTCGGTGCCGCTTGACGATATCGACGACGGATTCGAAAGCGACTTGAGGTTCGACCCGAGCGTCGCCTTCGACGCGGACGGCAACCTTTACGTGGCCTATGGTGTCAGCCTGGCGGCCGGAGTCGATGACATCGCCACGGACATCGACGAATCCGTGGCCCGGGCGGCCATGGTCGTCGCCCACAGTTCCGACGGAGGCGAGTCCTACGACCAGTTCACGGTGGTCGCCACCACCGCCGATACGATGGACGGACGGCCTGGCAACGACAAATGGCACCTCGCGACTGGTCCCGACAAACTCGCCGCGAACGAGCAGGCCTTGTACATCGCCTGGACCCAGAACCTGGAGACGGAACAGAGGATCGTCCTGTCCGGCTCGTTCGACGAAGCCGCGAGTTTCTTCGCCGATCCGGTCCTGGTCAGCGACGATGTGCAGCCCGGCAAACTGTTCGCCGATCCCGCGGTCGATGCCAATGGGAACGTATTCGTCTCGTGGCACGACTTCACCAAGACGGAAGACCTCACCGTCGACAACAACCGGGTCATGGTGGACGTTTCGCAGGACAACGGCGCGACGTTCGGCGCCGACAATCTCGTGACCGAGATCAATCCGGAGTTCGCCGCCGGACTCAATGGCTTGAAGGTGCCGGTCACGGCGCAACCGACCCGCGGCGTGCATGTCGGCCCGGTGCTCGACGCCGACCAGAGTGACGGCGCGTTCGCCAATCGCCTCTACGAGGCGTACGTGGACCTGGACGGGGAGTACGAGTTCGGGGTCAAGGAGAACACTGACATCTTCGTCCGCTATTCCGACGACGAAGGGGCAATCTGGAGCGACCCCGTAAGAGTCAACGACGACACGACCACGAACAGCCAGTTCCTGCCGTGGATCGACGTCGATCCGATCAAGGGCCTGGTCGGGGTGGTGTGGTACGATGCCCGCGACGACATTTTCAATGAACTCGTCGAGGTGTTCTTCTCATTCAGCCAGGACGGCGGCGACACGTTAAGCCCGAACATCCTGCTGTCGTACATCGCCTCGGGAATCAGCGGCTTCGCCAACGGCTACCTGGAGTACATCGGGCTTGCCGGCTTCGATCATGTCTTTAAACATTCTGTGTGGTCGCCGTCGGAGGGATTGTTGGCCGGCGGCGCGCCGAGCGAAAACCTCGACATCATCACCACGCATATCGAGGTGGACGAACCCTCGGCCCTGCTGCCGTGGTTTGCGGCGATCGCGACTTTCGGCGCCGGCGCGATGCGGCTCCGCCGGGCCGTCCGGTAAGCAAGGACAAGCGGCGCGGGGCTTGACCCCGCGCCGCCCGCTGCCCTAGGGAGCGGGCATGGCGTCCCGCGTCGCGGTCACCCGTTTCGCCCCGAGTCCGACCGGATACCTGCACCTAGGGCACGCGTTCGCGGCGCTTACGGCATGGTCGGCGGCGCGTGGGTCCGGTGGGCGATTTCTGCTGCGGATCGAGGACATCGACCGCAGCCGCTGTCGGTCCGTGTTCGAGGCGGCGATTCGCGATGACCTCGCCTGGCTCGGCATCGCCTGGGACGGAACCGTGTGGCACCAGTCGGAACGCCAGGACGCCTACGCCGCCGCGCTGACGGTCCTGGCGGATCGCGGCTTCACCTATCCCTGTTTCTGCACCCGCCGCGATATCGCCCAGTCGCTGTCGGCGCCGCACGGACCCGACGGTCCGATCTACCCGGGGATCTGCCGGATGCTGGGGGCCGCGGAGCGGGATCGGCGCATCGCGCGCGGCGACGTGCACGCCCTTAGGCTCGACGTGGCAAGGGCGCTGGCCGTCGCCGGCGATCTCGCATGGACGGACCGGGAGGTCGGGTCCGTGGTCGCCCGGCCCGCGGCGGCGGGGGACATCGTGATGGCCCGCAAGGACATCGGCACGAGCTATCACCTGGCGGTGGTGGTGGACGACGCCGACCAGGGCATCACCCTGGTGACCCGGGGGGACGATCTGTTCGCGGCGACCCACGTGCAGCGTCTACTCCAGGCACTCCTTGGTCTGCCCACTCCGGCCTACCATCACCACCGCTTGATCATGGACGAGGGTGGGGGGCGGCTCGCCAAGCGGACGCCGGGCGTCACCTTGCGCGACTTGCGCGCGGCCGGCGCGACACCCGCCGAGATCCGCTCCCGTCTAGGCTTCGTCTGAGCCGTAGGTCGGGTGCAGCGGCTTGTCCATCGCGCGCACCTCGACGACCCCGAGCAGGCTCGCGATCCGCGCCACCAGATTCTCGCGCTCCTCGCGGGCGAGGTCCGGCACCTCGATGGTGAGGGCGAGCTGCGGCTCCCGCGACGTCGTCATGGCGATCAGGCGGGTCGGCATCACGTCGAGCCGCGCGAACAGCGTCACGATCCGCACCAGCGTGTGCGGGTCTGCCCGTGCGATGATCGCGAACGCCGTCGTCGGCGTCTGTTCAGCGGTCAGCTGAGCGCTCATGGCGGCCCGTCCTGGGTTGCGCGCTTCCGGCCGAAACGCCATCCCTGGCCACGGCCCCCCGAGAGGCCTTGGGCCCCTCGCCTTAAGACTAGCTTAGGCGCAACGACCCGGCGGTGACGGCGGTCACCCGCGCACCCGAGGGCGGACCAAGACCATGTGGACGATGAACGCGGCGATCGCGCACGCCGCCATGAGGCTGGCCATCGGCAGCGCGGTGCCGTCGTGCACGATCCCGACCCCGGTCGCCGTGAAGGAGGCGATGCCGAACTGCAGAGTCCCGAGCAGGGCCGAGGCGATCCCGGCGATCGTACCGTGCGGCGCCATGGCCAGGGCCGCCGAGTTCGGCAACAGGAAACCGAGCGTGGCGATCTGGACGAAGATCGGCACGATCAATCCGACGATGCCGCCGAACCCGGTGATCACGACGGCGAGGAGGACCAAGGCCGCGACCACCTGCGCCACCGCGGCGATCGCGACCAGGCGGGCCGGCCCGACCCGGCGCACGATGGCGCCGTTGATCTGGGCCACGACGACGAAGCCGGCGGCGTTGCCGCCGAAGATCCAGCCGAATTCGTCCGGCGCCACGCCATGCAACTCGATGAAGACGAACGGCGAGGCGGCGATGTAGGCGAACATCCCGGCGATCGTCAGGCCGCCGGTCAGGGCATAGCCCATGAACGCGCGATCGACCAGGAGTCGGGCGTAGTCGATGGCGATGCGGCCGAATGCCAAGGGGCGCACCGTGCGCGGATCGCGGGTTTCGGGCAGGCGCGACCAGGCCATGGCCAGGCAGACCAGCCCGAAGCCGCCGAGGGTCCAGAAGATCGCCGCCCAGCCGACGTGCACGAGAATCCAGCCGCCGGCGAGGGGTGCGAGGATCGGCGCAAGGCCCATCACCAGAATGAGGTGCGAGAACATCCGCGCCGCCTCGATGGGTTCGAACAAATCGCGCACGATCGCCCGCGCCGTCACCACCCCGGCGCAGGCGCCCAGGGCCTCGAAGAAGCGCAAGGCCATCAGCGCCTCGACCGAGGGCGCGAGGGCGCAGCCCACGGTGGCGAGGGTGAACAGCGCCAGACCGACGAGCAGCGGAAGCCACCGTCCGAAGCGGTCGCTCAAGGGGCCGAACCCCGCCTGGCCGATGGCGAAGCCGAGGAAGAAGGCGGCAAGGGTGAGCTGGCCCGTGCCGGGAGCGGAGGCGAACACTCGCTCCAAGGTGGGCAGCGCCGGCAGGTACATGTCAATCGACATCGGCGCGAACGCCGTCAGCGCGCCGAGGATGACGACCAGCTCGACCCTAGCTCTCGGCAGCGATGCCACGGCGCGCCTTTCGTCCCCGACCGGCCGCGGACCCTACGCGTTTGCCCCTGCCCCGACAAGCAGCCCAACCACGTCCTCGACAATGGCGGTGAGGTCGTAGTCGCGGGGGGTGTAGATGCGGGCGACGCCGGCGGCGGTAAGCGCGCGGCGGTCGGCCTCGGGGATGATTCCGCCGACGACGACGGGGATGTCGCCCTGGCCTTGCGCCCGCATCCGCTCCAGCACCTCGGCCACCAGGGGTCCGTGGGCGCCGGAGAGGATCGACAGCCCGACCACGTGCACGCTCTCCTCCAGGGCCGCGGCGGCGATCTGCGCGGGCGTCAGGCGGATGCCCTGGTAGACCACCTCGAAGCCGCAGTCGCGAGCCCGCAAGGCCACCTGCTCGGCGCCGTTGGAATGGCCGTCGAGGCCGGGTTTACCCACCAGGAGCTTGAGCCGCCGGCCGAGCCGCAGGCTCGCGGCCTCGACGCTTGCGCGGACCTTACGAATGCGCTCGCCCTCGCCGGCCGCGATGCCACCAACTCCGGTCGGCGCCCGGTATTCGCCGTGGATCTTGCGCAGGGTCTCGGCCCATTCGCCGGTGGTGACGCCGGCATGGGCGCAGGCGATCGAGGGTTCCATCACGTTGCGTCCGGCCGTCGCCGCGTCGCGCAGGCGCGCGAGCGAATCCGCCACGCGGGCACCGTCCCGTTGCCGCCGCCAAGCCTCGAGTCGGGCGATCTGGTCGCGTTCGGCGTGCTGGTCGATCGTGACGATCCCGCCCCCGGCCTGGGACGCCAGGGGCGAGGGCGCCGTCTCGGTGTAGCGGTTGACGCCGACGACGGTCTGCTCGCCAGCCTCGATCGCCGCCATGCGCCGGGCGTTGGCGGCGACCAAGGCCCCCTTCATGGCGCCGGATTCGACCGCCGCGACAGCGCCCCCCAGGCCCTCGATGCGATCGAGCTCGGCCATCGCGGCAAGCTTCAGCTCGGTCACCTTGGCAGCGACCACATGGCTGCCGTCGAACAGGTCCTCGTGGTCCAGGAGATCGCTTTCGAAAGCGACGATCTGCTGCAGTCGGAGGCTCCACTGCTGGTCCCAGGGCGAGGGTAGGCCCAGGGCCTCGTTCCAGGCGGGAAGCTGGACCGCGCGCGCCCGGGCCCGCTTCGACAGCACGACGGCGAGCACCTCCAGGAGAATGCGGTAGACGTTGTTCTCCGGCTGCTGCTCGGTCAGGCCGAGGGAGTTCACCTGCACGCCGTAGCGAAACAGCCGGTGCTTGGGATCGGTCACGCCGTAGCGCGAAGTCGTGATCTCGTCCCACAGCTCGGCGAACGCACGCAGCTTGCAGAGCTCGGTGACGAAGCGAACACCGGCGTTGACGAAGAAGCTGATGCGCCCGACCACGGCCGACAGCTCCTCCGCCGTTACCTGGCCGCCGGCCTTCACCCGGTCGAGGATGGCGATCGCGGTCGCCAGCGCGAAGGCGACCTCCTGCACCGGCGTCGCCCCGGCCTCCTGCAGGTGGTACGAGCAGACATTGACGGGATTCCACTTCGGCACGGCGCGCAGGGCGAAGGCAATGGTATCGACGGTGAGCCCGAGGCTCGGCTCCGGCGGGAAGATGTGGGTGCCGCGCGAGAGGTACTCCTTGATGATGTCGTTCTGGGTGGTCCCCGCGAGGGCCGCGCGCGGGGTCCCCCGGCTGTCCGCCAGCGCGACGTAGAGCGCCAGCAGCCACGGCGCCGTGGCGTTGATCGTCATCGAGGTGTTCATGCGTTCGAGCGGCAGGCCCTCGAATAGCGTCGTCATGTCGCCCAGGTGCCCGACGGGCACGCCCACGCGCCCGACCTCGCCCCGCGCGAGCGGATGGTCGCTGTCGTAACCGGTCTGGGTCGGCAGGTCGAAGGCGATCGACAGGCCGGTCTGGCCCGTGGCCAGATTCGCGCGAAACAGCGCGTTCGACGCCGCGGCCGATGAGTGGCCGGCATAGGTCCGCATCAGCCAGGGCGAATCGCGGGTCGTTGGCTCGTTCGTCATGATTTAACCGTCTCGGATCAACACTACGTCATGCGCGCCGATGTTGCAGCGCAAAATAGCAGTTGCTTCAGTCCCAGGCCCGGCGAAGAATCCCGCCCTATCCAAGGGTTAAGACCCTTGCTGCGGCGCACTAGCCCTGACCTCCCCTTGGCGTGTGCATTGCAGCATCGATGCCAGAACCCCCGCCCGTTCGGGCGATCTGACTTCAGAGGTACACCATGGCCCAAGCCGCGCAAGTCCTCACCCCCGCCTTTTCGGCCCCCAAGGATCTCTATGAGGTCGGGGAGATTCCGCCGCTCGGCCACGTGCCCGCGCGCATGCACGCCTGGGCCATCCGGCGCGAGCGGCATGGGCCGCCGGAAAGCGCCATGCAGGTCGAGGTGGTCGAGACGCCGGCGATCGAATCGGACGAAGTGCTGGTCCACGTCATGGCCGCCGGGGTGAACTACAACGGCGTTTGGGCGGCGCTCGGCAAGCCGATCTCGCCGTTCGATGCGCACAAGGCGCCCTTTCACGTCGCCGGGTCCGACGCGGCCGGCGTCGTCTGGGCGGTCGGCAATCGGGTCAAGCGCTGGAAGGTCGGCGACGAGGTCGTCGTCCACTGCAACCAAGACGACGGCGACGACGAGGAATGCAACGGCGGCGACCCGATGTTCTCGCCGTCCCAGCGCATCTGGGGCTACGAGACCCCGGACGGGTCGTTTGCCCAGTTCTGCCGGGTCCAGCAGCGCCAGCTCATGCACCGGCCCCGCCATCTGACCTGGGAGGAGAGCGGCTGCTACGTCCTCACCCTCGCGACCGCCTATCGTATGCTGTTCGGCCACCGGCCCCATATCCTGCGCCCCGGCGACAACGTCCTGGTCTGGGGCGGCGCCGGGGGCCTGGGGTCCATGGCGATCCAGCTCATCGCCACAGCGGGCGCCAACGCCATCGCCGTGATCTCCGACGACGCGAAGCGCGACTTCGTGCTCTCCCTAGGGGCGAAGGCCGCGATCAACCGCTCGAAGTTCGACTGCTGGGGCAGGCTTCCCGAGGTGGAAGACGCGGCGGCTTACGGTGCCTACATGAAGAAGGTCCGGGACTTCGGCCGCGCCATCTGGGACGTGACCGGCAAGGGCAACGACGTCGACTTCGTCTTCGAACATCCGGGCGAGCAGACCTTCCCGGTGTCCTGCTTCCTGGTGAAGCGGGGCGGCATGGTGGTGTTCTGCGCCGGCACCACCGGCTACAACCTGACCATGGACGCGCGCTTCGTTTGGATGCGGCAGAAGCGCATCCAAGGCAGCCATTTCGCCAACCTGAAGCAGGCCGCCCAGGCGAGCCGCCTGGTGTTCGACCACCGCATCGACCCGTGCATGAGCGAAGTTTTCGCCTGGCACGACATCCCGCGCGCCCACACCATCATGTGGAAGAACCAGCACAAGCCGGGGAACATGGCCGTGCTGGTCCAAGCCAAGCGCCCGGGTCTGCGCACCCTCGAGGACGCGCGGGAGGCGTAGTCTCCGCGCCATGACCTCGATGATCGCGGCGTGCGCGGCCGCACTTGCCGCGGCCGAGGCGCTGTTCGAGGTGGCGCGCGCGGCCGTGCGTGTGCGGGTCGCCGATCTCGGCAAGCTAGACGCCGAACAGCAGGCCGCCCACGGCCTGGCCTGGGTCGCGACCTATGTGGAGGCGCTGCGCCAGCTTCTGGCCTGGGCGCGGCGGCTCGACAGCGACGGCCGGCTCGGCAATCTGGAACGGTTGATCCTCGTGGTCGGCTACGGCGAGTACCTGGCCCAGCTCGGCGGCGGCCTGCCCATGAGCCAGGGCGAGATGGTGCGGCCCCAGGACCTTGGGCTTGATGACGAGGCCCTGGCGGCGTTCCAAGCCCCGGCGGTCCGTGCCCTGATCGCCGAGGGCGCCGCGCCGGCGACCCGCGCGGGCCTCGCCGCGGCTCTCGCGGAAGCGGCCGACGGCGGCGGTCATGGCGACCCGGGCTTTCCCGACCCGACGCTTCTCCAGTTTCAGGAGCAGTTCCGCCGCTTCGTGACGGCCAAGGTGGCGCCCCATGCCGCCCGCTGGCATGGCGACGATGCGCTGATCCCACTGGAGGTCATCGCCGAGATGGCCGGGATGGGCACCTTCGGCCTCACGGTGCCGGAGGAACACGGCGGTCTTGGGCTCTCCAAGGTCGCGATGTGCGTGGTCACCGAGGAATTGTCGCGCGGCTACATCGGCGTCGGCTCCATGGGCACCCGCTCCGAGATCGCGGCGGAGCTCATCCGGCTCGGCGGCACGCCGGCACAGAAGGAGCGCTGGCTGCCCGGCCTCGCCAGCGGCGCGGTGCTGCCGACGGCGGTGTTCACCGAGCCCGGCACCGGCTCCGACCTTGGCGGTCTTAAGACACGGGCGGTGCGCGACGGCAACGTCTACCGCATCACCGGCAACAAGACCTGGATCACCCACGCCGCCCGTGCCGACCTCATGACGCTGCTCGCCCGCACCGACCCGAACGAGGGCGGCTATCGCGGGCTCTCCATGTTCCTGGCCGAGAAGCCGCGCGGCACGGCGGCCGATCCGTTCCCGGCGGCCGGCATGACGGGCAGCGAAATCCGCGTGCTCGGCTACCGCGGGATGAAGGAGTACGAGCTCGCCTTCGACGGCTTCGCCGTTCCGGCCGCCAACCTGCTGGGCGAGGTCGAGGGCCAGGGGTTCAAGCAGCTCATGGCGACCTTCGAATCCGCCCGCATCCAGACGGCCGCGCGGGCCGTGGGGGTGGCGCAGAACGCGCTCGAGCTGGGGCTCGACTATGCGCGCGGCCGGCAGCAGTTCGGCCGTGCCATCTACGGGTTTCCCCGGGTCGCCAACAAGCTCGCCTGGATGGCGGTCGAGATCATGATGGCGCGCCAGCTCACCTGGTTCGCGGCGGCCCAGAAGGACGCCGACAAGCGCTGCGACCTGGAGGCCGGCATGGCGAAGCTGCTGGCCGCCCGGGTCGCCTGGGCCGCGGCGGACAACGCCCTGCAGGTGCACGGCGGCAACGGCTACGCCGAGGAGTACCCGATCAGCCGGGTCCTGGTGGACAGCCGCATCCTCAACATCTTCGAGGGCGCCGCCGAAATCCAAGCCCAGGTCGTCGCCCGCCGGCTGCTGGAGAACGAGCGGAACTGAGTGGCGTTTCCGGTTGCCGCGCCTATGGCGCCAAGTCAGGATCACGGGCATTCCATCGGAGAGACAATTTGACGGTCGAACATCGCTATTCGGTTGCCTTCGAGCCCCAGGCCGAAGGGGGTTTCACCGTCCTGGTGCCAGCGCTACCAGAAGTTGTGACCGAAGGCGATACCGAGCAAGAGGCCCTCCGCATGACGGAGGAGGCGATCCGTGCCATTCTCGACTACCGCCGAGATCACGGCCTACCGATTCCGGTCGATGTCGCACCGAAGTTGCGGGAGGTGCGTATCGTAGCCGCTGAATGAGAGGGCGACTCCCGGCGGTCAATTCCCGGCACGCCCTGGCGGCGCTGAAACGAGCTGGGTTGAGTCCGGAAGAGTTCATAGACCTGCTCTGATGTCACACGGTTCAGGAACCTCCCAAGTTTGGGCAGGGTCTGCTAAGAGGAACCGGTGACTCGTCCAGCACACGGCGGGAACCTTGTCGGCCATCCTTCCCTACCTCGTCTACGTCGCCATGGGGGCGACGGTGATCGTGCTGATCGTCGGCGTTCTCTCGATGCTGAAGGGTGGCGAGATCAACCAGAAGTACGGCAACAAGCTGATGCGGGCGCGCATCCTGTTCCAGCTTGCCGCCGTGCTGCTGCTGGGCGCGCTATTCCTGGTGGGGCGCTGACCATGGTCCGGTTGACGCGCATCTATACGCGGGGTGGGGACAAGGGCGAGACCTCGCTCGGCGACGGCGCGCGGGTGCCGAAGCACGCGGGGCGCGTGGCGGCCTACGGCACCGTGGACGAGGCCAACGCCGCGATCGGCCTCGCCCGGCTGCACACGACCGGCGACGCCGACGCGATGCTGGGCCGCATCCAGAACGATCTGTTCGATCTGGGCGCGGATCTGTGCACCCCGGAGGCTGGGCGCAAGGCCGAGGGCGCGCTTCGGATGGTGGCCGAGCAGGTGGCGCGGCTGGAGCGCGAGATCGACGCCATGAACCAGCGGCTGAAACCACTCGATTCGTTCATCCTGCCCGGCGGAACGGCGGCCGCGGCCTATCTGCACCTGGCGCGAACCATAGTGCGGCGGGCGGAGCGTTTGATGACCGAACTGGCAGCCAGAGAACCGGTCAACCAGCAGGCGATCGCCTATGCCAACCGCCTGTCCGACCACCTGTTCGTCCTGGCCCGCCACGTCAACGACGACGGGGCGAAGGACGTGCTCTGGGTACCCGGCAAGAACCGCTGACCTCGCGTTGACATCGCCGGGTCCCGAACTTATTCTTTCGCACTTGCGAAATGAGCCGCAGTTCGGGGCACGCGGCCTAACTCATTGAAATATCGAGAAGGTTGCGCATGAAGGTTCTCGTCGCCGTCAAGCGGGTGATCGATTACAACGTGAAAGTGCGGGTCAAGGCCGACGGCAGCGGCGTCGATCTCGCCAACGTCAAGATGTCGATGAATCCGTTCGACGAGATCGCGGTGGAGCAGGCGATCCGCCTCAAGGAGGCCGGGGTCGCGACCGAGATCGTGGCGGTGAGCCTGGGCATCGAACAATGCCAGGAGACGCTGCGCACCGCCCTTGCCATGGGCGCCGACCGGGCGATCCATGTCCACCACGACGGCGAGCTGGAACCGCTGGTCGTCGCCAAGCTGCTGAAGGCGATCATCGCCACCGAGCAGCCGGGCCTGGTGATCGTCGGCAAGCAGGCGATCGACGACGATTGCAACCAGACCGGGCAGATGCTCGCGGGCCTGCTCGGCTGGCCGCAGGGGACGTTCGTTTCGCGGCTCAAGCTCGAGAACGGCAAGGCGCTGGCGACCCGCGAGGTCGACGGCGGCCTGGAGAACGTCGAGTTGACCCTGCCGGCGATCCTGACCGTGGACCTGCGGCTCAACGAGCCGCGCTACGCCTCGCTGCCGAACATCATGAAGGCGCGCAAAAAGCCGATCGAGAAGCGGACGCCGGCCGAGCTGGGCGTCGATCCCACGCCCCGGCTCAAGACGCTCAAGGTATCGGAGCCCCCCAAGCGGTTGGCGGGGGTGAAGGTCGACAGCGTGGCCGCCCTGGTCACCAAGCTGAAGCAGGAAGCGGGAGTCATCTGATGGCGGTTCTCCTCGTCGCCGAACACAGCAACGACGCCTTGCAGCCGGCGACCCTGCACGCGGCCAGCGCCGCGCTGAAGATGGGCGGGGATCTGCACGTTCTGGTGGTCGGCAAGGGCTGCGACGGCGCCGCCGCCGCCGCCGCGAAGGTCGCCGGTGTCACGAAGGTCCTGGTCGCCGACGCGGACATCATGGCCGGCAGCCTGCCCGAGAACGTGGCGCCGCTCCTGGTCAGGCTCGCGCCCGGCTACAGCCACCTGGTCGCGCCGGCCACGACGTTCGGCAAGAACGTCATGCCGCGGGCCGCCGCCCTTCTGGATGCGCAGCAGATTTCCGACATCATCAGCGTCGAATCGCCCGACACCTTCATCCGCCCGATCTATGCCGGCAACGCGCTGGCGACCGTGCAGTCGTCGGACGCCGTGAAGGTGGTGACGGTGCGGACCACGACCTTTCCGCTCGCGCCCGCCGAAGGCGGGTCCGCCGCGATCGAGAAGGTCGCCGCGGGCGAGGCGGCCGCCAACGTTCGCTTCGCCGGGCTGGAATCCTCGCGCAACGAGCGCCCGGAACTCACCTCGGCGCGGATCGTCATCTCCGGCGGGCGCGGCATGCAGGCCGGCGACAACTTCAAGATGCTGGAGAAAGTGGCGGATATCCTGGGAGCCGCGGTCGGCGCCTCCCGCGCCGCGGTCGACGCGGGCTTCGTGCCCAACGACTACCAGGTGGGCCAGACCGGCAAGGTGGTGGCGCCCGAGCTGTACATCGCCGTCGGCATCTCCGGGGCCATCCAGCATCTGGCGGGCATGAAGGACAGCAAGGTCATCGTCGCCATCAACAAGGACGAGGAGGCGCCCATCTTCCAGGTCGCCGACTACGGATTGGTGGCCGATCTGTTCAAGGCCGTGCCGGAGCTGGCGGAAGAGCTCCAGCGCCAGAACGTCTCGGCCCGCTAGGTGCAGGCCGTGGCGATCGAGGTCAAGCGCATCGGCGTGGTCGGCGCCGGCGCCATGGGTACCGGCATCGCCCACGTCGCGGCGCTGGCGGGCTACGACGTCCGGCTCACCGACGCGAAGGCGGACCGGCTGAAGGCGGCCGTCGGCGAGATCGACCGCAACATGAGCCGCCAAGCCGCCAAGGGAACCATCACCGCCGAACAGATGGCGCAAGCCTTCAAGCGGATCAAATCGGGACCCGGGTTCGAGCAGTTCAAGGACTGCGATCTGGTGATCGAGGCCGCGACCGAGAACGAGGCGGTGAAGAAGGAGATCCTGCAGGGGCTCTCCAAGGTCCTGCCGCCACATGCCATCATCGCCACCAACACGTCGTCGATCCCGATCACGCGGCTTGCCACCGCTACCGACCGGCCGGCCAAGTTCATGGGCATGCACTTCATGAACCCGGTGCCGCTGATGGAATTGGTGGAGTTGATTCGCGGTCTCGCGACCGATCAGGAGACCTACGAGACGGTGCGCGCGATCACCGTGAGGATGGGCAAGACCCCGGCGGCGGCCGAGGATTTCCCGGCCTTCATCGTCAACCGCATCCTGCTGCCGATGATCAACGAGGCGGTCTATGCCCTGTACGAGGGCGTGGGCGGGGTCGACGCGATCGACACGGCGATGCGCCTGGGTACCCACCATCCGATGGGACCGTTGGAACTGGCCGACTTCATCGGCCTGGACGTGTGCCTGTCGGTGATGCAGGTACTGTACGAGGGCCTGGCCGACAGCAAGTACCGCCCCTGCCCGCTCCTGGTTAAGTACGTCGAGGCTGGCTGGCTGGGCCGCAAGACGGGCCGCGGCTTCTACGACTATTCCACCGAGAAGCCGACGCCGACGCGTTGAGGCCGGCTGGCGCGAGCGGGGGTTTCGTGCGATAGCTTTCGCGTTCCGCCTCCGGTTTCCGTTCGATGAGATTGGCGCATTCGCACTGGGTGCAGCGGTTTCGCACGCCCGGAATCCTGGTGTTCGCCACCCTGGACATGCTCGATTCCGTGACGCGGGCGATGCTGGTCACCGTGATCCCGGTCCAGGCCCTGGCGACCTTCAAGGACGAGCGCGACGTTAGCCTCGTCTTCACCCTGGGCGGCATCGCCGGTTTCGTCGCCCTGTTCGCCATCCCCAAGCTGATCCGCCTGATCCGACGGCGGAGCGTCTTCATCCTCGGCATCCTGCTGGTGATCGCGGTCTGCGGCGGGCTTGCCAGCAACACGCAAGTAGGCGTGGCGGCGGCGATCTTCCTCCGCACCTTCGCGACCAGCTGCATCGTCATCACCTTCAGCCTCTACGTCCTCGACACCATTCACAAGCGCGACTTCGTGCGCCTGGAGCCGGCCCGTCTGGCCGCGGTCGCGGTGCCGTGGACCATCGGACCTTTCCTCGGAGTCTGGCTGTACGACGAGATCGCGCCGATCGCGCCCTACGTCTTCTCGACCGCCAGCGCCACGTTCGTTCTGCTCTACTTCCTGTGGCTGCGCCTGCGCGAAGGCTCCGGCGAGGGCGCCGCGCGGCCGCCGAAGACGGCCGTGGCCAGCATCCGCCGCTTCGTCGTCCAGCCGCGCCTCCGGCTCGCGTGGCTGATGACCTTCGGGCGGTCGTGCTGGTGGGTGATGTTCTTCATCTATCTGCCGCTCTACATGGTGCGTTCGGGTGCCGGCGAGCAGGCCGGGGCGATCATCATCTCGGCGTCCAGCATCATGCTGGCGGCTTCGCCGGCGATTGGCTGGCTCGCCCGCAGGTTTCGCCTGCGGCCGGTGATGTTCACGGCCTTCGTCGGCTGCGGCCTGGCCAGCATCGCGGCGGGCATGACCGCGCATGATCCCTGGTTGACCGGCGGATTGCTGTTGCTGGCGGCACTGGGACCGGTCGCCCTCGACAGCCTGGCGCCGATCACCTACTACCGCGCCGTCCACCCGTACGAGCGGGCGGAGATGACCACCGTCTACATCACCTGGCGCGACATCTCGAACCTGGCGACCCCGGCGCTGGGCGCCCTCGTCCTCAGCTTCCTGCCGTTGCATTTCGTGTTCGTCGCGGTCGGGCTTCTGATGTTCGGGTTCGCCTGGTTCACCCGCTACGTGCCGCGCAGCATGTAGCGGTTGGCAACACCCCCGGGCCTTCCTACCATCGCCGCCATGGACCTGTTCGATCCCCGCCACTACGCCGACGTGCGCCGCCCCCTGGCCGAAGCCGCGTCCCTGCCCGCCTGGTGCTACACCTCGCCCGCGTTCCTGGAACGCGAAGTCGAGCGCCTGTTCCTGCGGCAATGGCTGTTCGTCGGGCGGGCCGACGAGGCGCCCGCTCCTGGCGACTTCTTCGCCGTCGAGACCCCGGCTGGACCCGTCGCCATCCTCCGCGGGCGGGATGGCGTGCTGCGCGCCTTCGCCAACACCTGCCGGCACCGGGGCTCGCGGCTGCTGGCCGGTCGGGGCAGTGTCCGCGCCATCGTCTGCCCGTACCATGCCTGGACCTACGACCTCGAGGGGCGCCTGGCCGGCGCACCCGGAATGGACGGCGTGGCCCGATTCGATCGGGGGAGTCAGAGCCTCGTTCCCGTGCGGATCGACCAGTGGGGTGGGTTCGTCTTCATCGCCCTGTCCGACGCGGCCGGGACCCTGACAGCGCAACTGGGCGATCTGCCGACCAAGTTCGCCGCCTATCGCTTCGACGAGATGGTGTGCACCCGGCGCACCGGCTACGACGTGGCGTGCAACTGGAAGCTTCTGCTCGAGAACGCCCTGGAGGCGTATCACACCGGCGTCGTGCACGGCGGCTCGCTGCGCCAGCAGATCGCCCTGGACGAGCCGACCACGGGCGACTGGCACGCGATCTTCATCGCCCGCGACCAATCGATCGCCGTCCTGCCCGACGAGATCCCGCCCTTCCCTCAGGTGCCAGAGCTTCCCGGGCGGCTGGCGCGGGGGTCGTTCTTCACCGCCATCCATCCCAACACCCAGTTCGCCTGCACCCAGGACTGCATGTGGTGGCTGAACCTGTGGCCGCGCGGGCCGGAAGCGTGCCGGCTTGAAGTCGGAACCTGCTTCCCGCGAACCACCGTGCAGGCGCCGGACTTCGCCCTGAAGGCGGCGCGCTACTATCATCGCTGGGACGTCTCGATCGCCGAGGACAACGCCATCGGTGCCGTGCAACAGGCTGGATTGCGCTCGACCTTGCGCCCGCCGGGGCGCTACTCGTTGCGCGAGTTCGCCGTGCACCGGATGAACAACTGGCTCCTCGACCGGGTGCTCGACCCGCGCTGATACCCAAGGAAATGACGAACCATGGACGCCACGCGGCAGGATCCCCTGGCGAATCTCGGGACCACGCTCGTCGGGCTCGCCACGCGGCCCCGCAACGCCTCGCACGAACTCGCCGAACGTCTGGGCCGGGACCTCTACGGCATCAGGGGAACCATCCTGCCGCTGCACGGCGAGCGCAACGAGAACTACCGGGTGACGGGGAAGGACGGGCGCGCCTTGACCCTCAAGTTGTCCGGAGCCGGCGAGGACCTGGGCGGAATCGACCTGCAGATCGCGGCGCTCGACCACATCGCCCGCCATGCCCCCGAACTTCCGGTACCGCGCGTGATCCGGACGACGGACGGAAGGCCCTACGTCGATCACGCCGGCTCGCGGGTCTTCGCCGTGAGCGTCCTGCCGGGCCAGCCGGTCGGGGACCGGGTCGCCGCCCGGAAAGCGCACCAAACCAAGAGTCTAGGGCGGCCCCGACGACTCCGTTTCCATTGAAGCCGCCCTAGTCGCGCCGATGCGCGAGGCGCCAGGCGAGCGCCAGGACCTGGGGCACGAGGACCACGGCGAGCGAGGCCGCGTAAGCGGCCCCGGGCCGTACGCCGCCCTCGGCCGGCCATAGGCCGAGGATGCCCCCCATGCCGTACTGCGCCGCGAAGGCAACGATGAACACCACCATGTTGAGCGCGGTGTTGGCGCGGCCCGCCGCGGCTGGGGGAAACGCCCGCACCAGCACGGGGTAGTACAACGGACCGCAGACCCCGAAGGCCCCGAACGCGAGGCCGACGAGAAACGGGTGGCCCAATCCCCCCACGGCCAACGCCACCTGCACCAGGAGAAAGACGCACGTGCCTACGTCCGCGGCGCCGCCCGCCGTGATGCCCCGGCGCCCGACAAGGGCCGCGAGGACCAGGGCGCCCGCCAGCATCCCCAGGGGGAAAGCGGTCAGCGCGTTAGCCTGGGCCAGGGGGTCGAGGCCGATCACGTCGGCGAGCCAGGGGCCCGCCCACAATCCCGGCAGCGATAGGTAGACGGCCTGAGTCGTCATCAGGACGGGGGCGATGGCCCGGAACCGGCGGCTGCGGAAGATCGTCGTGTACCCGACCGACTCGTGATGCTCCTGCTTCACCTTCCGCTCCGGCAGAACGACCAGCAGGAGCACGGCCACGGCCACCGCCCACACCGCGAACCCGCCGAACACGACCCGCCAGCCGACCGCATCGACGGCGCGGCGCAGAGGTGCTGTCGCGGCCAGGGAACCCAGGGCGCCGAACGCCCACAGGAGGCTGTTGAAGCGCGGCGCGCGGTCTTCGCCGAACCACAGGACGAAGGCCTGGAAACCGGCCATCAGGGCGACGGAGACGCCGGCGCCGAGGATCGCGCGCGCGAGCGTGAGGGCCCACACCGTCTCCGCCAGGGCGAACGCCGCGGCCCCCAGGGCGGCGATCAGCATGAGGGCGGCGTTGACCCGGCGGGGGCCGAAGCGATCGAGGGCCGCCCCGGCGGGGAGCTGCATCAGCCCGAAAGCGATGAAGAAAGTCCCCGTTAGAAGGGCGAGCTCGGCCGGATTTAGGCCGAATTCGGCCGAAAGATCGATACCGACCACCGCGTTCGCCACCCGCAGCGCATCGGACAGGACGAACCCGATCGCGAACGGCAACACGACCCGGATCGTCGTCGCCAGGGTCATCGCCGGCGGCCAGCGAACAGAAACCAGGCGAACGCCAGAACCTGGGCCGCGATGACCAAGCCGAAAGCAGTGCCATAGGACTCGGGGGCATAGCCGCCGCCGGTCGGCGGAAAGAGGTCGATGATCCAGCCCACTCCGTACTGCACGACGAAAGCCCCAAGGAACGTAAGGAAATTGACCGAGGTCACCACCCGTCCGGCGAGGTGCCCGGGAAAGGCGCGGGTCAGCTCCGCGTAGTACAGGGCCCCAAACCCGCCGCAGAAGCCGAAGGCCGCCCAGGCAAGCCGAGCCCAACCAGCCGCCCATTCGAGCGCGATGGATAGCTGCACGGCGATCAGCAGTCCGGCCCCGACCGTCACGAACGCCAGCAGCGGGATGCCGCGGCGCTCCAGGCGGCTGGCCAACGCGCCGATCCCGAGGGACCCGACGACGACCGCCGCCGCCGTGGTCAGCAGATGGTCCGCGACCCCGGCGCGATCCAGCCCGGCGACATCGCGCAGCCACGGCCCCGCCCATAGGCTCTGGATCCCCAGGAACCCGGCGTGCACCGTCGCGGCGAGCGGGGTGAGACGCCAGAACGTGCGGCTGCCGAGGATCGTGGCGAGCCCGGCGACCTGGTCGCCGACGCCGCCGGACGGACCTTGCCCCGCGCGCTCGGGCACCACCAGGTAGATCAGGGCCGCCGCGCCGATGGTCAGGGCCGCCAGCGCGCCGAACAGGGCCCGCCAGCCGACCAGGCCAACGGCAAATTCGGCCGGCATGGTGGCGACGATGGCGCCAAGGCCGCCGACGGCCACGAGCGCACCGTTCGCCAGCGGCTGGCGGTGGCGCGGCAGCCACAGGACGAAGGCCTTGAACCCGGCCATCAGGCAGGACGAGACACCCAGCCCGATGAGGGCGCGGGCGACGGCCAGGGCCGCGAGGCCCTCGGCGAACGCGAACAGCGCCCCGCCCGTGCCGGCGATCAGCAGGAGCCATGCCTCCACCCGGCGCGGGCCATAGCGATCGAGCAGCAACCCGAGGGGCAACTGGAACAGCGCGAAGGTGAGGAAATAGGCGCTGGTGAGGAGGCCCAGGTCCTCGGCATCGAGACCGATGTCACGGACCAGATCGGGGGCGATGACAGCGTTGACGGTGCGAAAGACGTAGGAGAGGAAATACGCGCTGGCGAACGGCACGAACACCCACAGGATCGTCGCGACAGAAGGTGATTTCTCCGACGGCGCGGGCATGGGGGCGGACGGTTCGGTGGCCGGCCGACTCTCATGGTCCCCAGCCATGGGTCAAGGAATTGTTGCGCATCCTTGATCCACGGGCAGAACGCTGGGAAGGTGGGGCGCGAACAACCATGGAATCGAGGCCGAGGGTGGCGAAGGGCGAGGGTGGGGGCGCGGTCAACCCGATGTGGGGCGGGCGGTTCACCGGGCCCCCATCCGAGGTCATGGCGCGGATCAACCCGTCGATCGGGTTCGACCGGCGCCTGGCGGCCGAGGACATCCGGGGGTCCAAGGCCCATGCCGCGATGCTGGTGCGACAAGGCATCCTGACCGCGGCGGACGGTGCGGCCATCGCCCAGGGGCTCGACCGCGTCGGCGCCGAGATCGCCGAGGGGCGCTTCGCGTTCCGGCGCGAGCTGGAGGACATCCACATGAACGTGGAGGCGCGTCTGGCCGAGCTGATCGGCGAGGCGGCGGGCCGGCTGCACACCGCCCGGTCGCGCAACGATCAGATCGCGACCGACCTGCGCCTGTGGCTGCGGGCGACGATCGACGATACCGACGCCGAGCTGGCGTCCCTGCAAGCCGCCCTGCTGGACCAGGCGGAGCGCCACGCCGCCACCGTGATGCCGGGCTTCACGCACCTGCAACCGGCGCAGGCGGTCACCTTCGGCCACCACCTGCTGGCCTATGTCGAGATGTTCGGCCGCGACCGGGGGCGGCTCGCGGATTGCCGCGGGCGGCTCAATGAATGCCCGCTGGGTGCCGCGGCCCTGGCCGGAACCTCGTTCCCGATCGATCGCGGCATGACGGCCGCGGCGCTCGGGTTCGATCGGCCGATGGCCAATTCCATGGACGCCGTGAGCGACCGCGATTTCGTGGTCGAGTTCCTGGCGGCGGCGGCGCTGGCCGCCACCCATCTGTCGCGCCTGAGCGAGGAGATCGTCATCTGGTCGGGCCCGCAGTTCGGTTTCGTGCGCATACCCGACGCGCTGTCCGCTGGGTCCTCGATCATGCCGCAGAAGCGCAACCCGGCGGCGGCAGAGCTGGTGCGCGGCAAGACCGGCCGCGTGGTCGGCGCGCTGGTCGCGGTGCTCACCATGCTGAAGGGCCTGGCGCTGACCTACGCCAACGACATGCAGGAGGACAAGGAGCCGCTGTTCGACGCCGCCGACACCCTGCGCCTCGGCCTTGCCGCCACGACGGCGATGGTGGCGGGGCTGGAGGCGATGCCCGACGCCATGCGCGCCGCGTGCGAGCGCGGGTTTCTCGGCGCCACCGACCTCGCGGATTGGCTGGTGCGAGAGGCCGGGCTGCCGTTCCGGCGGGCCCATCATGCGGTCGGGCGCGTGGTGCGTCTGGCCGAGGAGCGCGGCCTGAACCTCGAGCACGTCCCGCTGGCCGAGGCCCAGGCGATCGAGCCGGCGATCACCGCCCTGGGTTTGGCCGCGACCGCGATCGAACGCTCGGTCGCCGCGCGTACCAGCTTCGGCGGCACGGCGCCGGCCGAAGTCGCCCGCATGGTGTCCGCGGCGCGGCGGCGCTTCCTGGGCTCCCCGCCATGAACCAGGCGAGGCGAAGCTTCCTGCTTGCGGTCGTCGCCGCCCTGCTGGCCGCCTGCGGGCGCAAGGGCGACCTGGAACCGCCGCCCGCCGCCGCCGAGGTCGAGGAGGAGGCGCCGTGATCGGCTTCGGCTACCGCGCCGGCGTCCTGCACGCCGAGGACGTGCCGATTCCAACGCTGGCGGCGGCGGTCGGGACGCCGTTCTACTGCTATTCGACGCGCTGCCTGGAGGCCAACTACGACGCCTTCGCCGCGGGCTTCGCGGCGCAGCGCCTGCCGGTCCACATCGCCTATGGGATCAAGGCCAACGACAACCTGGCGGTGATCGCCACCCTGGCGCGCCGTGGGGCCGGCGTGGACGTGGTCTCGGGCGGCGAGGTGCGGCGGGCCCTGGAGGCGGGGGTCGCCGCGGATCGCATCGTCTTCTCGGGCGTCGGCAAGAGTCGCGACGAATTGATCCTGGGCCTGGAGACCGGCATCCGTCAGTTCAACGTGGAGTCCGAGGGCGAGCTTGCGCTTCTGAACACGTTGGCGGTCGCCATGAAGGCGCGGGCGCCGGTCGCGCTGCGCGTGAACCCGGACGTCGATGCCCGCAGCCACGACAAGATCACCACGGGTCGCAAGGGCGACAAGTTCGGCATCGCCTTCGATGCGATCACGGAGGTCTATGCGCAGGCCGGGAGCCTTCCCGGCATCGAGCGGCGCGGGCTCGCCTTGCACATCGGCTCGCAGATCACCGATCTGGCCCCCTTCCGCGCCGCCTTCGGCAAGATCGTCGGCCTGGTGCGGGCGTTGCGCCAGGGCGGGCACGCGGTCATGGGGCTGGACCTGGGCGGCGGGCTCGGCATCGTCTATCGCGCCGAGCAGCCGCCGACGGCCGCCGCCTACGCGGCCATGGTCGCCGACGTGGTGCGCGGCCTGGACCTGGAGCTGACGATCGAGCCAGGACGGTCGATCGCCGCCACGGCCGGCATCCTGGTGACCAGCGTTCTCTACGTGAAGCCCGCGGGCGAGAAGACGATCCTGGTGGTGGACGCGGCCATGAACGACCTGATGCGGCCGGCGATGTACGACGCCTACCATCCCGTGCGGCCGGTGCTGGAGGCCGCCGCCGCGGCGCCCCGCACCCTGGTGGACATCGTCGGACCGATCTGCGAAAGCAGCGATGTCCTGGCGCGGGGGCGCGAGATCGCCGCGATCGCGTCCGGTCACATGCTGGTGATCGAGGCGGCTGGGGCCTACGGGCGGGCCATGGCGTCGTGCTACAATAGCCGTCCATTGATCCCGGAGATCATGGTGCGCGGAGACCGTTTTCAATCGGTGCGCCGGCGGCCGACCTTCGCCGAATCGATCGCGCTGGAAGCGATCCCCGACTGGCTGGGGGCCGGATCGGCGAAGGGCGCGGCGTGAGCGCGGCCGACCACGTTCCCGCCTGGCGCTGGGCCGCCGTCCGACTGGTTCTGGTGTGGGAGATGCTGTGGCCGGCGGCGATTCCGCCGCTCGCCTGGGCGGGGCTGTTCGTCGCCGTCACCCTGTTCGGGCTGTGGACGGTACTGCCCGGTTTCGCCCATCTCGCGGGGTTGGCGGTCTTCGCGGCCGTCGTCGGACATGCCGCGTGGCGCGGGGTGCGCCGCTGTTCAATGCCCAAGACCGACGCGGTGCGGCGGCGGCTGGAGCTCGCGAGCGGCCTTAGCCACCGGCCCCTGACGGCCCTGGACGACAAGCTCGCCATCAACATCCACGATCCGGTGACGCTGGCGCTGTGGCAGACCCACCGCCGGCGCATGGCGGCGGCGGCGCGGCGCCTGCGGGTCGGCCTGCCCTCGCCCGGCATGGCGGCGCGCGACCCGATGGCGCTGCGGTTCGGCGTCGTGCTGCTGCTGTTGGTCGGCATCGCGCTTGCGGGCGAGCGGGCCGGCGAGCGGCTGGCGGCGGCGTTCCAGCCGCGCCTGGAAGGCGTGATCGCGGCCGAACCCTGGCATCTCGCCCTGTGGCTGACCCCGCCCGACTACACCGGCGAGGCACCGGTCTGGCTCGACGCCACCGTGGCACCGGGGCCGGACCCCATCAGGGTGCCCGAGGGAAGCGTGCTTCTGGGACAGTTCGAGGGCGGGACGACGCAGCCCAGGGTGGCGATCGGCACGACCGAGGAAGCGTTCATCGCCGCCGGCACGGGACGCTACCAGATCGAGACGAGAATCGGCAGCGGCGACCGGATCGCGATCCTGCGCGGCGAGCAGGAACTGGTGTCCTGGCCCATCGTGGTGGTGCCGGACGAGCCCCCGACCGCGGCCTTCGCCCAACCGCCGAACCAGACCTATCGCGGTGCCGTGGAACTCGCCTACGCCGCCGTCGACGACTATGGGCTGGCGGATCTCAAGGCCGAAATCCGCCGCCCGGAGGAGCCGGACGCCCTGCTGGCCGTGACGGTCCCTCTGCCGCGTCCGGGGGCCACCGAGGCGAAGGGGACCAGCTTTCACGACCTGACCGCCCACCCGTGGGCGGGCGTCAACGTCACCATGCAACTGGTGGCGATCGACGCGAGCGGCCAGGAGGGCCGCAGCGTGACCGTTCCCTACACGCTGCCGGAGCGCGTGTTCGTCCATCCGATTGCCCGCATCGTCATCGAACAGCGGCGGCGGCTGAGCGTCGACCCAGGGTCCCGGCGGGAGGTCGCCGAGCTGCTGCGGGCCCTGACGACCCAGCCCGAGGAGTACCTGGATGCCGCGGCGGTGACCCTGGGCCTTTCGGTCGCCGGCGCCCGGCTGGTGCTCGACCGGTCCGAGACCGCGATTCCCTCGGTTCAGGAACTGCTGTGGTACACGGCGCTGGCGATCGAGGACGGGCCTCTCGCGCTCGCCGAGCAGGCCATGCGCGATCTGCAACAGCGCATCATGGAGGCCATGGCGCGCGGCGCCGACGACATGGAGATCGAGCAGCTTCTCGACCAGCTCGAACAGTCGCTGGGGGAGTTCCTCAACGAGCTGGTCAAGCAGGCGGAGAGCGAGGCGGGCGGCGAGCTCGGCGAGGACGATCCCCTGAACCAGGCGATCAACTCCGGCGAGCTGGCGCAGATGATCGAGGAAGCCCGGGAGTTGCTGCGTTCGGGTTCGCGCGAGGCCGCCCGGGCCATGCTGGCTCGCCTGCAGGAGATCCTCGAGAACCTGAAGACGGGGCGGGTTGCCGGGCTCAACCAGGGGCTGAGCAACGAAGCCTCGGCGATGTTGCAGAACCTGCGGCAGATCATGAAGGGCCAGCGCGAACTGCTGGACGAGACCTATTCCGGCCTGCGGCAGGGCGACGAGATCGATCCCGATCGGATGAACATCGGCCGGGCCACGCAGGAATCGCTGATGCGCGGGCTGCAGCAACTCATGCAGCACCTGGGCGACGGCGGCTACGACATCCCCAAGGCGTTCAACCGGGCGGATCGGGCCATGGGCCGCGCCCTCCGCGCCCTGGAGCAGGCCATGCCGTCCCAGGCGGTCGGGCCGCAGACCGATGCCATGGACCAGTTGCAGCAGGGCGCCCAGTCGCTGATCGAATCGTTCACCCAGCAGCTGTCCGAGGGGACCGGGCGCGACAACATCGGGTTCTTCAGCGCGCCGCGCGATCCCATGGGGCGGGCGGTGCAGGGTCAGGGGTTGGAGGATGCCGGCGACGTGCAGATCCCCGACAAGGCCTCGCTGCACCAGATCCAGGAGATCCTGGAGGAGCTGTATCGCCGCGCTTCGGACCGACGCCGGCCGACCGTCGAGCACGACTACCTGAAGCGGCTCCTTAGGCGGTTCTGACGCCGCCCACCAATTGGTCGACTATCGCGCTCATGTCGACCAGGCGGTAGGGTTTCGCCACCACCCGCTCGACCAGGGCCTCGAGATTGCGCGCGCGGGCAAGCTCGGTCGTGTAGCCGGTGACCAGGACGAGCTTGACGCCCGAGGTCACCTGCGCCGCCGCGAGCGCGAGCGCGATCCCATCCATGACCGGCATGACGATGTCGGCGATGATCAGATCGAACCCTTGCGCGGGGAGCATGGCGAGGGCGGCCGCCCCGTCGGCCACGGTGGCGACCTCGTGGCCCCGCGCCTCCAGCCAGACCGCGAGGATGCGGCGCTCGGCCGGCTCGTCATCGGCGATCAGGATCCGCGCCATGCGTCGATCAGCCGGCCGAATCGAACAGGACGATCACCTCGGTCGCGTCCTCCGGCGGATTTTCGTAGCGATCGGAGAACGGCAGGGTAGCGCCCGGCAGCAGCCGTTCTCCGGCCGGCGCAAAGGTCCAGGAATCGAGCTCCTGCTTGGCGGCGTCACGCAAGACGCCCCGCAGCCTGGGCGCCGCGACGGCGCGATCCGAGGTGTTTACAATCTCGCCCGAGACGACAATGACGGTGACCCCCTGGTCCTCGAGCCGTTCCATCCTGGCGACGATCTCGAGGCCGTCCAAGGGCGAGTGCGGGGCCAGGCCGATCTTGCCGTACCAGGCCTCGGCACCCGGCCAGGCGGCGATGACCCGGTCGCGACCGAACAAGGCCCCGGTCGCCGCCCCGATCACGATCACGGCCAGGAGCCCCAGCACGAGCCCCAGGCGCGTGTGCGCGCACGCCGCCAAGGGCGGCGGCGACGCGGCGGACGAAAAGGGACGCGGCGGGGGCTCGACCACCTTCGGCATGTCGTCGGGCGGCGGCTGCATCCAACTGTGGCCGCAGCGGGCGCAGCGGACCGTGCGGCCCCGCGGAACCAGCGATGCCGGGTCCAGGGAGTAGCGCGTCCGGCACGCCGTGCAGGTGACGATCATCGCGAGCGCGACCGGCTTCGATCTATGCGGCGAGCACGTCCCCCGCGTAGTCGCGATAGTTCTCGATGTAGTAGCCGGCCGCGTTCGCGATCCGCTGCACCGAGGGGCGCGCCGCCATGGCGGCGACCCACGCCTTGAGCCTTGGGCAATCGTCCGGCAGGGCCAAGCTGCGGTAGTGGGTCCACACCGGAAGGCGCTCGAAGAACGGATAATAGGCGAAATCGGCCAGGGTCGGCGTCGCCCCCAGCCAATAGGGCCCGGTCCCCGCAAGCTCGCCCAGCCCCGCGGTCTCGATGAACCGCAACTGCTCGAGGGCCTTGGCGAAGAGGGCGGGATGCCGGCCCTGGTCCCGGTTCTTGAGGAGGTCGTAATAGTTATCCAGGAACTGGTGATCGAGGAAGTCGATCCAGATGCGCACCCGCGCCCTGAGAGCCGGGGATTTCGGCATCAGGGCGGGCATGGGGAAGACCTCGTCGAGGTACTCGTTGATGATGGCGCTTTCGTAGAGCGCCTGGCCGTCATGCACCAGGGCCGGGACCCTGCCGTAGGGCGAGACGGCGAGGAATCGCTTCGACTTGTTCTTGAAGTCGATCTCGATGTCCTCGAACGGCAGTCCCTTTTCCAGCAGAACCAACCGCGTGCGGTGGGCGTAGGGACAAACGCGGGCGCTGAAGAGCTCCATGGAACGCCTCCTTCGACGGCTGCTTCGATGATGGGACCACGACCATAGGCCAAATCCGCGGGCCGGCAAACCGCTGGCTGGACCTCGGGGAGGCCCCGTGCGATTGTGCGGTCGCGGCCGGCAGCGCCATGCCGGGGTGGGGGAAAGAGTCCATTGGTACGGTTCCAGAGCGTTAGCCTGCGCTACGGCAATCGACCGCAGGTCCTGCGCGACGTCACGTTTCATCTCGAGACCGGATCGTTCCATTTCCTCGTCGGACCGAGCGGCGCCGGCAAGACGTCGCTCTTGCGCCTGATGTTCCTGGCACGGCGCCCGACCCGTGGAGCAATCACCATGTTCGGCCGCGATCTGTCGAAGACGCCGCGGCATGAGCTGCCGGCGTTGCGTCGGCGGATCGGCATCGTGTTCCAGGACTTCCGGCTGCTCGACCATTTGACCGTGGTCGACAACATCGCCCTGCCGCTGCGCATCGCCGGCATCCGCGACGGGGTGGTGCGCGAGCACGTGACCGAGCTTCTGACCTGGGTCGGATTGACCCACCACGCGGACTCGAAGCCCACCATCCTGTCGGACGGCGAGAAGCAGCGGGTGGCCATCGCCCGGGCGGTGATCGCGCGGCCGAGCCTGTTGCTGGCGGACGAGCCGACCGGGAACCTCGATCCCGATCTCGGCCTCCGGCTCACCCAGCTGTTCGCCGAGTTGAACAAGATCGGCACCACGGTGGTGATGGCGACGCACAACGAATCGCTGGCGGTGCGGTTCCCCTTCGCCACCCTGCAGATCGCCGAAGGCCAGGTCACCCAGGGAGGGCGGCGCGTGGCGCCGCTGATCTGACGGTGGCGGTGCGCTGGTCCCTGCCGCTCAGCGGCGATTCCACCGACCTATTCCTGCCGTGGATCATCGGCCTGATGGTGTTCATGGCGGCGCTGGCCCTGGCCTTCGCCCTGGGACTGGGGGGCGCCATCGCCCGCTGGAGCGAGAGCCACGGGTCGGCGCTGACGATCGAGCTGCCGGCGGCGAGCGTGGCGGAGGACGGGCGCGTCGTGGCGGTTCACGCCGTGCTGGACGACATTCCGGGGATCGCCGGCGCAATCACCCTCGGCCGGAACGAGGCCCTGAAGCTGCTGCAACCCTGGTTGGGCGAAGGGTTCGACGGCGGCGGATTGCCGCTGCCGGTGCTGATCGATGTCCAGCTCGAGCCTGGCAAGACCCTGGACCTCGAGGCGTTGCGGACCTCCCTGTCCGCCGCCGTGCCCGACGCTCGCGTCGAAAGCCGCGAGGGCTGGCTCGCGCCCCTGATCGCCACGGCGGACACGATCCGCACCCTGGCCTATGCCGTCGTCGCCCTGATCGGGCTGGCGGCCGTGGCGACGGTCGTGTTCACCACGAGCACGAGCCTGGCCGCGCATCAGGATGCGATCGAGCTTCTACATCTGACCGGGGCCTACGACGGGTTCATCGCCCAACAGTTCCAGCGGCAGGCCCTGATCCACGGTCTTCTCGGCGGGCTGACGGGGCTGGCGCTGGCGGGCGGGTCGTACGTCCTGGTGGCGCGGGTCGCGGCCCGCATGGCGGCACCCCTGCTTCCGCGGCTGTCGCTCGATCCGCTCGGGCTCGCGATCCTTGCCAGCCTGCCCCTGGCGGCGGCGGGGCTGGCGACCATCGTCGCCCGACTGACGGTGCTGCGGGCGCTGTCCCGCCTGCCCTGACGATCGCACCCGCGATGAAGACCATGCGACGGCATAGGGCGACGCAGGCCCGGGCTGGGCTGCGCCTACTCGCTCTTGTACGCGCGACCGCGGTCATCCTGGCGGTCGCCACGGTCGCGTGGAGCGCCGGATTTCTGTGGTTCGTCGGCGTGATCCCCATGGCCCCGGCGGCCACGGTCGAAACCACCGACGCGATCGTGGTCCTGACCGGCGGCCAGCTACGGCTGGACACGGGGATCGCGCTGCTGAAGGACGGCCGCGCCGGCAAGCTGTTCATCTCCGGCGTCCATCGCGGGGTGGACGTCGCGCAGATCCTTCGCCTCGCCGAGGAAGCACCGGACGCGCTGCGCTGCTGCATCGAGCTTGGCCATGACGCGGCGGACACCCGAGGAAACGCGGCGGAAACCGCGGAATGGGCCGCGCGGGCAGGGATTCGATCGATCCGGCTGGTGACCGCGAACTACCACATCCCGCGCAGCCGGGTCGAGTTCGAGCGGGCCCTGCCCACGGTCGCGATCGTGCTTCATCCGGTCTTCTCCGACCAGGTTCCGGTGGGCGAATGGTGGCGCCGGCCGGGAACCGCGGCGCTGTTGGCCGGCGAGTACAGCAAGTATGTGATCGCCCTGGCGCGCGGCGGGTTGTGACGGGTTGGGGATGCTGCGCTCGGCACTGTTCAGTCTGTTCGTCGTGGTCTGGGCCGTGATCGTGCCCGTGCTCGTGCTGCCCCTGTTGCTGTTGCCGCGCCGCGCCGTGGCGCTGGTGATCCGACGCTGGGCCGGCGGCATCGAATGGGCGGCCGCGACCGTGCTTGGGCTCGGCTACGTCGTGCGCGGGCGCGACAACCTTCCGGCCGGAGCCTGCGTCATCGCCGCCAACCACCAGTCGACCTGGGAAACGCTGATGCTGTACCGCATCCTCGACGACGCGGCGTTCGTCCTGAAGCGCGAACTGGCCTGGGCGCCCTTCGGTTGGTTCCCGATCCGGGCCGGCAGCATCGCGGTCGACCGGTCCGGCCACGCGGCGGCGTTGCGCCACACCATCCGCGCGGCGCGCACGGTCATCGCCAACGGCCAGCAGCTGGTGATCTTTCCCCAGGGGACGCGAACACCCCCGGGTGCGCGCCGTGCGTTTCAGCCGGGGGTCGCGGCGCTGTACCATCGGCTCGGCGTTCCGGTCATCCCGGTCGCGCTCAATTCGGGCTCGTTCTGGGGGCGGCGCGCGTTTTACAAGCGACCGGGGAGGGTCGTGGTAGAATTCCTGCCGGCGATTCCCCCGGGCCTCGACCGCCGGCGATTCATGGCCCTGCTGACCGAGACGATCACCACCGCCGCCGAACGGTTGACGGCGGAGGTGCCCAAGGCTCATAGTGAAACATAACGGGAACGCCGGATCCCTTCCATGACCACGTCGATCACACCGATCTCATCCCAGATCTGGGACATGAAGTACCGCCTGAAGGCCCCGGACGGGACCCCCGTGGACGGCACGATCGAGGACAGTTGGCACCGCGTGGCGCGGGCGCTCGCGACTGTGGAGGCGGAGCCCGAGACGTGGGCCGCGCGGTTCTACGAGGCGCTGGCCGATTTTCGCTTCCTGCCGGCGGGACGCATCCTCGCCGGGGCCGGAACCGGGCGCAAGGTGACCCTGTTCAACTGCTTCGTCATGGGCACGATTCCGGACGACATGAAGGGGATCTTCCAGAACCTGCAGGAAGCGGCCCTGACCATGCAGCAGGGTGGCGGCATCGGCTACGACTTCTCCACCCTGCGGCCGAAAGGCGCGCCGGTGAAGGGCGTCGGCGCCGATGCCTCCGGCCCGCTCTCGTTCATGGACGTGTGGGACGCCATGTGCCGCACGATCATGAGCGCCGGCCACCGGCGCGGCGCGATGATGGCGACCATGCGCTGCGACCACCCGGACATCGAGGCGTTCATCGCCGCCAAACGATCCCCGGGCCGGCTGCGCATGTTCAATCTGTCGGTGCTGGCGACCGACGCGTTCATGGCGGCGGTGAAGGAGGATCGGTCCTGGGAACTGGCGTTCGGCGGCACGACCTACAAGTCGCTCCGCGCCCGCGACCTGTGGGACCAGATCATGCGGGCGACCTACGCCTACGCCGAGCCCGGCGTGATCTTCATCGACCGCATCAACCGCCGCAACAACCTGCACTACTGCGAGACCATCGCCGCCACCAACCCGTGCGGCGAGGAACCGCTGCCGCCATACGGCGCTTGCCTCCTCGGTTCGGTGAATTTGGCGCGCCTCGTGCGGCAGCCGTTCACCGAACAGGCGTCACTCGACGAAGGGGAGTTGGCCGAACTGACCGCCGTCGCGGTTCGCCTGATGGACAACGTGACCGAGGTTTCCAGATTCCCGTTGCCCGAACAGGACGCCGAGGCGAGGGCGAAGCGGCGACTGGGACTCGGGGTCACTGGTCTCGCCGACGCGCTGATCATGTGCCGGGCGCGCTACGACAGCGCCGCGGCGCTCGCCTTGACCGATCGTTGGCTCGGCGTGCTGGAGCGCGCGGCCTACCTCGCTTCGGTCGACCTGGCGAAGGAGCGCGGTTCGTTCCCCTTGTTCGACCGCGATGCCTATCTCGCCAGCGAAACGATCAAGGGGCTGGACGGTGACGTTCAGGCGGCGATTTCCCGGCACGGCATCCGCAACGCGCTGCTGACCGCGATCGCGCCGACCGGCACGATCTCGCTGCTGGCCGACAATGTTTCATCGGGTCTCGAGCCGGTGTTCGCGTTCACCTACAACCGCAACCTGCTGATGCCCGACGGCAACCGGAAGACCGAGGAAATCAGCGATTACGCCTATCGGCTGTACCGCCGGATGTTCGGTGATTCCGCGCCGCTCCCGGACTACTTCGTTGACGCGCAGAGCCTCACCCCGGCCGACCATGTCCACATGCAAGCGGTGGCTCAACGCCACATCGACGCGTCGATCTCCAAGACCATCAACTGTCCCGAGGACATGAGCTTCGAGGCGTTCAAGGACGTCTACCTCATGGCCTACGACGAGGGCTGCAAGGGCTGCACCACCTACCGGCCGAACGAGGTGACCGGCGCCGTCCTGGAGCTGCCCGCCAAGGCCGACCGGCAGGGCGAGCTGCCCCTGCCCCAGGCCGGCCCCCGCCCCCGCGACCCCTACGAGGCCGGTGGCGTCGTCTACATGACGCAGCCGCTGTCGCGGCCCGAGGTGCTGCCCGGCACAACCTACAAGGTGCGCTGGCCGGACAGCGAGCACGCCATCTACATCACCCTCAACGACATCGTGCAGGACGGCCGGCGCCGCCCCTTCGAGGTGTTCATCAACTCGAAGAACATGGAGCACTACGCCTGGACCGTGGCGCTGACCCGGATGATCAGCGCGGTGTTCCGCCGCGGCGGCGACGTGTCGTTCGTGGTCGAGGAGATGAAGGCGGTGTTCGACCCGCGCGGCGGGCAGTGGATGGAGGGGCGCTATGTGCCCTCGCTGCTGGCCGCCATCGGCGAGGTGATCGAGCGGCACATGATCGACATCGGGTTCATGACGCCGCCCGAGCACCGCAAGTTCTCCGCCGAGGTGCTGGCCAAGGCGGTGGGCGAAGACAGCCCCCGCCTGAAATCCTGCCCGCGCTGCTCGCAACCCGCGCTCATCCACCAGGAAGGCTGCGACCTGTGCACCAGCTGCGGCTACTCCAAGTGCGCGTGATGGGGACTTGTTGACGGACGAAGGCCAGGCCATGTTCGAAGGCGGCTGTGCCTGCGGCGCGGTGCGCTATCGCCTGGTGAGCCGGCCGCTGTTCGTCCATTGCTGTCATTGCCGCTGGTGCCAACGGGAATCCGGCGCCGCCTTCGCGCTCAACGCCATGATCGAGGCCGATCGGGTCGTGCCGCTGCGGGGCGAGCCCGAGATCGTCATGACGCCGACCCTGAGCGGCAAGGGCCAGAAGATCGCCCGCTGCCCGACCTGCCGGATCGCCCTGTGGAGCAACTACGTCGGCGCCGGCGACCGGTTGCGCTTCGTGCGCGTCGGCACCCTCGATGAGCCGGACCGCCTGCCGCCGGACATCCATATCTTCACTACGTCGAAGCAGCCCTGGGTCCAGCTTCCGCCGGGAGTTCCCGCGGTCCCCGAGCACTACGACCGGGCAGCGTACTGGCCCGCGGAGAGCCTCGCCCGCCGCCGCGCGCTTCTTGGTTGATACGGGTGGTCCTCGCGTTCGACCCGTCGCCATCGGCGTAGGGGCGGGTGTACGGGCGGGTGGGGCAACAGCGACGATCGCTGGTATCAGCCACGTTCCAGGCGCGCGCGCACCCGCAGCAAGAGATCGTGCAGGCGGGGATCGCGGAAGCCCATCGCCTCGAGGTGGGTGACGGTGTTCTCGAGATAGTCGTGCGCGCGCCCGCTGAGGCCTTCGCCTTGCAGGAACAGCTCGACGCTGCGTTCGACGGGCAGCCGGCCGGCGTAGTGCGCGCGATCGCGGCGGACGATGTAGGCGTGCGCCTTGACCCGCCGGGCACTCTCGCCTGGCCGATGCAGCTCGACGGTGACGAGCCGGCGCCGATAGACCTCGTGCGGAATCTCGCGGGCATCGAGGTAGGCCAGGACATCGTCCGCCGTGTTCGCCGCGACCCGGAAGGCCACGCCGCGACAGGCCCCGCCCGGTTCGAGGCCGAGCACCAGACCGGGGCGGTCCGGCGTGCCGCGATAGTGGTAGGAGTAGACGCAGAACGACCGGTGATAGCCCCGGAGCAGGGCCGGCACCGCCTCCTCGTGCGCGAACCCCGGCCGCCACATGAGCGAGCCGTAACCGAACACCCAGAGATCGCCGTCTTCGCCCGCCATGGTCCTGCCCGTCGCCCGCGCTCGACCCCGCAGGCGACGGCGGCTATAACCCCCCCGTTCCAAGGTCGCAAGGTCGATGCGCAAATTTGTCTTCCCGCTCGTGCTGCTGGTCGCGGTCGCGGCCTATGTCGGGCATTGGTTCTACGTGGCGGCTCAGGTCGAGGGCGCGGTGGCGGATTGGGCCAAGGACAACCGGCGCCAGGGCCGCGACGTCCGCTACGGCGCGATCGAGACCGCCGGCTTTCCGTTCAAGCTGAGGATCGCGGTCGCCGACGTCGAGATCTCCGGGGCGCTCAAGGACATCGGCTGGACCTGGCGCGCGCCGATGCTGCGCGTTCTTCTTCGCCCCTGGGGATTCGACCGCATCCTGCTGACCCTGCCGCCGGCCCATGAACTGATCCTCGAGCAGGCGGGGCGGCGCTACGACGTGGCCATCGCCCAGGACAGCAACCAGGTCGCGATCGTGACCGATGATGGCGCGCTCGCGGTGCTCGGACTCGACGCGCTCGGCCTGCGCATGAGCGACGAGACCGGCGCCGCGTTCGCAGCCAGGACCTTGAAGGTGCGGCTGGAACGGGGCGACGACGACGGGGACGGGGACGGGGGCGCGACGCTCGGGCTCCAGGTGGAATCCTTGCGCCTGCCCGAGGCCCCGCCGGGCTTTCCCAACGAGATTGCGTCCCTGACGGCGATCGCCCGCCTGCTCGGCGGCATCCCGCCGGGTGAGGTCCGCGCGTCCCTCGCCACCTGGCGCGAGGCCGGTGGCACCGTCGAGACGCCACGGCTGCATCTGGTCTGGGGCGAGCTGGACGTCGAAGGCGATGGCGCGCTCGCCCTCGACGCGGCGTTTCGGCCGATCGGCGCGTTCCGCCTGAAGCTCGCGGGGTACGCCCTGATGCTCGCGGCCGGCGCCGCCACGGGCGTGCTCGAGCCGTTCGAGGCCACGGCCATCCGCGCGGCCCTGGACCTGGTCGCCAAGCCGGGCGAGGACGGCGGCCGACCGCGCGCTGAGATCGCGGTGTCGGCCCAGGATGGCGTGATCTACGTCGGACCGATCGCCGTCGGCAAGCTGGCGCCCCTGCCGCTGGACTGAGCCCTCAGGCCTGGCCGGCATCGATGATGCCGCGGCGCACGGCGCGGGTGCGGGTGAACAGATCCTGCAACTCGTCGGCCTCGCCCCGGCGGATCGCCCGCTGCAGGCGCGACAGATCCTCGGTGAAACGCTGCAGCATCTGCAGCACCGCCTCGCGGTTGGTGAGGAACACGTCGCGCCACATCACCGGATCGCTAGCGGCGATGCGGGTGAAATCGCGGAACCCCGATGCGGCGAACTTGATGACCTCGCGTTGGGTTTCCTGCTCCAGGTCGGCCACCGTGCCGACGATGTTGTAGGCGATCAGATGCGGCAGGTGCGAGGTGATCGCCAACACCATGTCGTGGTGCCGCCAGTCCATCACCTCGATCATGGCGCCGGCGCGCCGCCACAGCTCGGCCACCCGCTCGACCGCGCCCGCATCCGTCGCGGCCTCGGGCGTGAGGATGCACCAGCGGCCGCGGAACAACGTGTCGAACCCCGCCTCGGGGCCGGAGTGTTCCGTGCCGGCGACCGGATGGCCCGGCACGAAGTGCACGCCGGCGGGAAGGAGCGGCGTCACGTCGGCGACGGCCGAGCCCTTGACCGATCCCACGTCGGTGACGATGGCCCCGGGCATGAGCGCCGGCGCCATCGCCGCGGCGATGGCCCGGTAGGTGCTCATGGGCGAGGCAATCACGACGAGGTCCGCCCCCTTGACCGCCTCCGCGACCGACGTGGACGCGGTGTCGGCGAGGCCCAGCGCCAGCGCCGTGTCGAGAGTCGCCTGGGTGCGCGCGCAGGCGACGATGTGCCCCGCGAGGGAGTCGCGGCGCATGACCCGGGCCAGCGACGAGCCGATCAGGCCGATGCCGATGAAGGCCACGCGGTCGAACAGAGGGCCGCTCACCGGCGGCTCAGGAATTCGGCCAGGGCCGCGACCAGGGCCTTGAGTTCGGGCCCGCGCCCCACGGTGATGCGCAGGCAGTCGGGCAGGCCGTAGCTTGCCACGGCGCGCACCAGGATGCGGCGCTCGGCCAGGTAGGCGGCCGCGGCAACGGCGGCGGGCGGCGGCGGGAAGCGTACCAACACGAAATTGCCGATGCTCGGATAGGTGGCGAGGCCGAGGCCATCGAGGTGGCGGCGGAGCCAGGGCAGCCAGCGATCGTTATGGGCGCGCGCCTTCCTCTCATGGTCCGGGTCGGCGAGCGTGGCCGTGGCCGCCGCGATCCCGGCGCTCGACAGGTTGAAAGGCCCGCGAATCCGGTGCAGCACGTCGATCACCGCGCGCGGCCCATAAGCCCAGCCAACCCGCAACGCGGCGAGGCCATGGATCTTCGAGAACGTGCGCAGCGTCACCACGTTGTCGTGGGCGGCGGCCAACTCCAGGCCGCTCGCGTAATCCGGGGCGCTCACGTACTCGGCGTAGGCCGCGTCGACCACGAGCAGGACCCCGGCGGGCAGATGGCGCCGCAAGCGATCGAGCTCCTGGCCGGACAGATGGCTGCCGGTCGGATTGTTCGGGTTGGCGACAAAGACGACGCGGGTCCGCTGGTTGACGCGGGCAAGGACCCCATCGACATCGAAACGCAGGTCCGGCTCGGGCACGGCAATCGGCGTCGCGCCGGCCGCATGCGCGGCGATCGGGTACATGACGAAGCCATGGCGGCTGTGGACGATCTCGTCACCCGGGCCGGCGAAACCCCGGGCCACGAGGCCGATTAGTTCGTCGGAGCCGGCGCCGCAGACGATCCGACCGGCGTCAAGTCCGTAGCGCCGGGCGAGCGCTGCGCGCAGGGGTGTCGACCCCGGATCGGGATAGCGGTGCAGATCACGGCAGGCGGCGCGCGCCGCGGCGACGGCCAGACGGCTGGGGCCGAGCGGCGATTCGTTCGACGACAACAGGATAGTATCGCCCACATCGTCGACCCCGCCATCGCGGCCCGGGACATAGGGGGCGATGTCGAGAATCCCAGCACGCGGGTCGGGAGCCGGCATCGGGCGTGGTCCGTTCAGACCGAGGAGTCGATCGGAGCAGCGTAGCCACCGAGTCCGATGACGCGGCGCACGGCCTTGCCCGCCAGGGACTGCAGCTCGGCCAGCCGTGGATCCCCCGATTCGACGAATCCCTCGATGCGGATCAGATGCAGGCGCTGATCGGGCGCGTTCGCATCCTCGGTCACCGCCATGTCCGCCGTCTTCAGGCCCGCTCGCTCGAGGATGTCGCGCAGCCGCGCCCGCGACAGCTCGAGGTCCGCCTCGACGGCCACGAGGGAAACATCGTCGCCGGTCGGCTGCAGCTCGGCCCTGGCGATGGCCAGGGCCTTCAGGTCCTCGAACCGGCCGGCATCATTGGCGAGGAACGGCAGGCAGGCGACAATGCGCGGCGCGCCGGCCTCGCTCGCCACGAGGAAGGGCCACCACGGGTCGCTCTGGCCGTCGTTCGGCATGGCGAGCACGCCGATCGTCGCGTGTCCCTGGGCGACTTCGCGCACCACGCGCTGGGCGGATTGGTGCAGGGTCATCCGCGTGCAACTGCCGTAGTGGTCGCGCGCCAAATCCCAGTATCCGACCGACTTTTCCGGCGCGTGCACCGCGACCGAGAAGGGTCCCTGCATGCGCGTCGTGCCGGCCAGAAGTTCCCGCCACATCCGCACGAGCACGATCGCCGGAAAGGCCCCCGCGTGCTTGTCGAGGAGGCGCCGCACGATCATCGCCTCGCGCGCGGGTCGGATGGCGATGCCGTCGGCGGAAGCCTGCCGCTTCACGGTGCCGATGGTTTCGACCACGCTGGCCCGGCGCATGATGAGATCGTGCATGGCATCGTCGATCGCGTCGATCTCGCGGCGCAGGTCGTCGAGTACGGGCGGGGGCGTCGCCATGGCGTTCAGGGGGGAGTTTGCGGGAGTTGCTAGTCCTAGCCGAGGGTCCAGGTAAAAGCAAAGAAAACATTGACATAGGTGCGGGTCAAGACCTAGTGAAGCAGGCCATGCATGGACCCTGGGTGGGCCCGTTGAGGTTGCCCCGGATGCCTGCCCCGACTCACCATTCGACCGCCATCCCCGAAGGGCTCCACATGCCGGGACCGCGCGTCGTTCTGGGGCGCGGCGAACCCTTGAAACTGGATGGCGGCGGCCTGCTGGGTCCCTTCCCGGTCGCGTACCAGACCTACGGAACCCTGAACGCCGACCGCTCGAACGCCATCATGGTCTGCCACGCGCTGACAGGCGATCAGTATCTGGTCGGCCCCCACCCCGTCACCGGCAAGTCCGGCTGGTGGGAGGAGATCGTGGGTCCGGGCAAGGTGCTGGATACCCGCCGCTTCTTCGTCATCTGCGCCAATGTCCTCGGCGGCTGCATGGGCACGGCCGGGCCGCGCGAGATCGATCCGCTGACCGGGCGCCGCTACGGGCTGAGCTTCCCCGTCATCACCATCCGCGACATGGTGCGCGCCCAGGCGCTGCTGCTCGACAACCTCGGCATCGAGCAGCTGTTCTGCGTCATCGGCGGTTCGATGGGCGCCATGCTGGTGCTGGAGTGGGCCGCGAGCTTTCCCACCCGCGTCTTCAGCGCCGTGCCGATCGCGGGCGCGGCGCGCCATTCGGCGCAGAACATCGCCTTCCACGAGGTTGGCCGGCAGGCGATCATGGCCGACCCCGATTGGTTGGACGGCGCTTACGAGGAGAGCGGGACGCGCCCGGAGCGGGGTCTGGCCGTCGCGCGCATGGCGGCGCACATCACCTACCTGTCGGAGGCGGCGCTGCACCGCAAGTTCGGCCGGACCCTGCAGGATCGCGACCGGGTGTCGTACGGTTTCGGCGCCGATTTTCAGGTCGAGAGCTACCTGCGCCATCAGGGCAGCAGCTTCGTCGACCGATTCGACGCCAACTCCTACCTCTACATCACCCGCGCCATGGACTACTTCGATCTCGCCGCCGAGCATCAGGGCACCGTGTGGCGTGCCTTCCAGGGAACCCGTACCCGCTACTGCGTGGTTTCGTTCTCGAGCGACTGGTTGTTCCCGACCCGGGAGAGCCGCGAGGTCGTCCGCGCCCTGAACGCCGCCGGTGCCAACGTGAGCTTCGTCGAGATCCAATCGGACAAGGGGCATGACGCCTTCCTGCTCGACGAGCCCGAGTTCCACGCCACCCTGACCGGGTTCCTCGAGGGGGCCGCCGAACTTCGCGGTTTCGGACCCGGCGGATGACGGCGGCGCCAACTCCCTTGCGGCGCGACCTGGCGGTGGTCGCCGGCATGGTGACGGCGGGTGCCCGCGTGCTCGACGTCGGCTGCGGCAAGGGATCGCTTCTCGAGCTGCTCGGCCGGGAAAAGGGAGTCGACGCGCGTGGCATCGAGCTGAAGCAGTCCCGGGTCGCCGCGGCGGTCGCCCGGGGACTGTCCGTCATTCAGGGCGACGCGGACACCGACCTGGCCGACTATCCCGATGGCGCGTTCGACTTCGTGATCCTGAGCCAGACCTTGCACGCCGTGCGGCGGCCGCTCGACGTTCTCAAGCAGATGCTGCGGATCGGCGCCAACGCGATCGTGTCGTTTCCGAACGTCGCGGTCTGGCCCGCGCGGATTCGCTTTCTCGTGGAGGGGCGGGCGCCGCTGCCACAGACGACCGAGGAACCGTGGTACGCCTCGGGCAGCATCCATCCCTGCTCGATCGCCGACTTCCTCGAATTGTGCCACGCCCATGACGTCGAGATCGTGCAGGGCCAGGCCCTGATGCGCGGGGGTCGGGTCCGGCCGGTGGGACCGCTGGCGAACCTGCTGGCCGAACAGGCGGTGTTTCTCCTCAAGATCGCGCGATCTTGGGGGAGCGGGCCGCCGGCAGCGGCAGCGCGATGCGGCGGCGAAACCGTCGCAAACTCGCCGTCGCCTGGGTCGGCGCGTAGATCTGCTTCGCCGACTCGATCAGGATCACGCCCGGAAACGGCAACCCCCAGCGCTCGCCGAATCGCTCCCACGTGCCCGCGGCCCGCAGCGTCAGCCGCAGGTTCGACGGCGGAACATAGAGGGCCGCCGTCGACTTCAGGGGCGTGAAGAGGCTGTCGCGCAGCAGGTGGTTGAGTTGTGATTCGCTGAACGGGTGGCCATGGGCGAAGGGGTTGTTTTCGAACCGCGCCCAGATGCCGCGACGGTTCGGCGCGACGACCAGCAGCCGGCCGCCGCCGGTCATCACCCGCCAGACCTCGCGCAGCATGGGCCGCAGGGCCTCGCTCGCCTCGATGGCGTGAACCAGCAGCACCCGATCGAACGATTCGTCGGCGAACGGCAACTCGGACTCGTCCGCCAGCGCGACCAGCGATGGTCCGTCGCTCGGCCAGGGGATGACACCCTGGGCCGCCGGCATGACGGCCACCTGGCGCCGAGGCTCGTCGCCGAACAGCCGCAGATAGGGGGTAGGAAAGCCGATGCCGAGGAGCGCGAGGCCCGCGAGGTTCGGCCAGTGCTCGCGCAGCCGGTTGCGGATCTGGCGCCGCGCCACCTGGCCGAGGAAGGTATTGTAAAAGGCGTTGAGGTCGACGACATCCTGGTACATCGTCGCTGCAGAATAGCACGGCGGTTGGGGTTCATGGCGCGACTCGAGGTCGTTCAGCTCCCGGTCCTGAAGGACAACTACGTCTATCTGGTCCGGGAACCCGCGACCGGCGCGGTGGGCGTGGTCGATCCGGCCGTGGTCGAGCCCGTGATCGGCGCGCTGCGCGAGCGCGACTGGCAGCTCACCCACATCCTCAACACCCACCACCATGGCGATCATGTCGGCGGCAACCTGGAGCTGAAGCGCCTGACCGGCTGCACCATCGTCGGGCCGCGGCACGACCGCGAACGCATCCCCGGAATCGACGTCGAGGTCGGCGATGGCGACACCTACCGGTTCGGCGGGGCGGAGGCGCGGGTGTTCTTCGTCCCCGGTCATACCCGCGGCCACATCGCCTATTGGTTCGCGGAATCCGACGCCCTGTTCTGCGGCGATACCCTGTTCGCGCTCGGCTGCGGCCGCCTGTTCGAGGGCACGCCGCAACAGATGTGGTCGAGCCTGTCGCGCATCCGCGCCCTGCCCGAGGCGACCAGGGTCTATTGCGCCCACGAGTACACCCAGGCGAACGCGCGCTTCGCGCTCACGATCGAGCCGGGGAACCGGGCGCTCGCCGAACGGTCGAAGGCGGTGGACGCGGCGCGCGCCGAGGGGCGGCCGACGGTCCCCTCGACGATCGGCGAAGAATGTCTGAGCAACCCTTTCCTGCGACCCGAGAGCCCGGAGATCCGCCGGCGCCTCGGGCTCGACCACGCCGACGATACCGCCGTCTTCGCCGAGGTACGGCGCCGCAAGGACAACTTCTGAGGAGAAATTACCATGAAGCTGCGCTATTCCATGACCTCGCCTTACGTTCGCAAGGTCGTCGTCACCGCCGCGGAGAAGGGGCTGAGCGACAAGATCAAGCTGGTTCCCACCAACACGCGCGACGCGAATTCGGGGCTCGAGAAGGACAATCCGCTCGGCAAGGTGCCGGCGCTGATCACCGACGACGGTGAATCGCTGTACGACAGCCCGGTGATCTGCGAGTACCTGGACGGACAGGCAAAGGGCCGGCGGCTGATCCCGGCGCGGGGACCCAAGCGGTTCAAGGTGCTGAAGCTCCAGGCGCTCGGCGACGGCATGCTCGACGCGGCGGTCGCCGTCATGATGGAGAAGCGGTTCCGCCCGCCCGAAAAACTGCACCAGCCCGACATCGACCGGCAGATGGGCAAGATCACCAACGGCCTGGACGCGCTCGACGCGATGATCGCGGCGAAGGAGTTGGGCCGCGCGCCGACCATCGGGTCGATCGCGGTCGGCTGCGCCCTAGGCTATCTGGATTTCCGGTTCCCGGATCTGAAGTGGCGCCGCGGCCGGCCGAAGCTCACCCGCTGGTTCAAGGGCTTCGCCAAACGGCCCTCGATGGCCGGCTCGGAGCCCAAGGACGCTTAGGTTCGAACCCGGGGCCGAATCCCGCGCTCCTCTCGCTCCGCCGGCGCGATGAGCGCGGGGGACGGCAGCCATGAACCGCACCTCTGCCCCTCAAGCGACGCCCGTGTCTGCGCCCGCGGGGGGCGCCTTGCATGCCTACCGGCCGGACATCGACGGGCTGCGGGCCATTGCGGTCCTGGTCGTCGTCCTGTTCCACGGCAAGCTGGGGCCGTTCAGCGGCGGGTTCATCGGCGTCGATGTCTTCTTCGTCATCTCCGGCTTCCTCATCACCCAAATCATCAGCGAGGAGATCCGCGCCGGAACCTTCACGATAGCGGGGTTCTACGAGCGGCGGATCCGCCGCATTTCCCCCCCCTCGTCGTCGTCCTCCTCGTAACCTTCGCGCTGGGTTGCTGGATCCTGCTGCCTGACGAGCTCATGGATATGGGGGAATCGGGGGCGGCAACCACCCTCTTCGCCTCGAACATCTACTTCACCTACAAGTTCGGCTACTTCGACAGCAGCGCGGAGATCCGGCCGCTGCTCCACACCTGGTCGCTGGCCGTCGAGGAGCAGTTCTATATCGTCTATCCGATCGCGCTGGTGCTGTTCAACAGGCACGCTCGGCGCCGGCTCCTTCCGCTCCTCGGTGCCGGGCTTCTCGTGTCGCTGGGCATCGGCGTTTGGTGGACCGTGCGCTACCCGACGCCCGCCTTCTATCTCGCGCCGGCGCGCGGCTGGGAGCTGCTGATGGGTGCGCTGCTCGCGCTCGGCACCCTCTCCTGTCCGCCCAAGAGCCTTATGCGCGACGCCGCCGGGCTGGCCGGGCTGGGTCTGATGGGCTGGAGCTTCCTCGCCTACACCGAGCAGACCGAGTTCCCCGGCGTGGCAGCCCTGGTGCCCTGCCTTGGGGCCGCGCTGGTCATCTATGCCGGCACCGGCGGGACATCCGTCGTCACCCGGGCGCTCGCGTTCCGGCCCTTGGTGTTCATCGGCCTGATCTCCTATTCGCTCTATCTCTGGCACTGGACCCTGCTCGCCCTAGCCAGGGAGGCAACCGCCCGGCCATTGCTGTCGCCGCTCACGACCGTCGTGGTGCTGGCCGCGAGCTTCGCGGCGGCCACGCTGTCCTGGCGTTACGTGGAGCGGCCGTTCAGGGACCGGCGGCGGTACACGCGATCGACGGTGTTCCGCCTGGGCGGCGCGAGCATGGCGGGCGTCCTCGCCCTTTGCCTCCTGGCCACCACCGGCGATGGCTGGAGCCTGCGATTCTCTCCATCGGTGCGAAAACATCCTCGCCGCGCGGGAGGACTACGACCACGAGGCCCGGGAGTGCATGCGGAAGCCGTTGGCGTCGGTCAACGCGGGCCGGCTCTGCGTCTATGGCACCGCTGGGCTCGCGCCGACGGCGGTTCTCTGGGGCGATTCGCACGCGGCCGCTCTGGTGCCGGCCGTCGCCATCGCCGCCGAGGGCGCCGGGCGGGCCGTGCTCTTCGCGGGCAACACCGGATGCCCGCCCCTCGTCGGCATCACGGTTCGCTCGCACGGACGGCGCTCGACCGACTGCCTCGCCTACAACGCGGCCGTGCTGAGCCAAGTCCTAGCCAACCCGGCGATCGATACGGTCATCCTCGCGGCGCGATGGGCCGTGGCGAGCGAGGCGACGCGGTACGGCTACGAATCGGACGATCTCTTCGTCATCGCCGACGAGCAGGCGCCGGAGGTCGCGCCCACCACCAACCGGGCCGTGTTCCGCCGCGCCCTCGATCGCACGCTCGAGGCCTTGAGGGGCGCCGGCAAGCGCGTCGTGATTGTGGGCCCCGTGCCCGAGATCGGCATGGACGTGCCAAAGGCGCTCGCCATCGCGCCGACAGGGGAAGGGCAGATCGAGAGCGCACCGACGACGGCCGCGTTCCTCGAACGTCAGTCGTTCGTGTTGGCTTCCTTTCGCGACGCGGCAGCGGCCAGCGGGTCGGGGTTGATCCTGCCGCACGAGGCGCTCTGCGACGCGGAGCGCTGCGACGTGGAGCGGGAAGGCCGCATCCTCTACTCCGACGACGACCACATCTCGTACGCCGGCATCGCCGTCGTTCAGCCCCTCTTCGCAGGGCTTTTCTCGGCAACGGGTGCAGGCACCGCCAGCCAGTGATCACCCATCTCCGACATAACGGGCGACGTAGTCGAGGTGGGCCGGAACCCTGCGGAGACGGTCGGTTCGTCCACCTCGCCGCCTGCGGCTGACCGAACGTCACCCGCTGGTTCAAGTCGTTCTCCAAGCACCCGTCGATGGCGAACTCGGCACTGAAGGAACCGACGTAGGGGGAGAGATAGCGGCCCGGTCCGCGCCAACCAAAGGGGCCGGCGTGGCGTCAGGTCAGGTACTGCCCGCCGTTGATGGTGAGGGTGGAGCCAGTGATGAACCCGGCCTCGTCCGCCACCAGGAAGACGACGGCACGGGCGATCTCCTCGCCTTTCCCCAGCCGGCCCACGGGGATCCGGGCGATGATCTGGGCGAGCACGTCCTTGGGAACCGCCTGCACCATCGCCGTGTCGATGTGGCCGGGGCAGATGGCGTTGACGGTGATGCCCTTGCGCGCGCCTTCGAGGGCCAGCGCCTTGGTGAAGCCGATGATCCCCGCCTTGGCCGCGGAATAGTTGGTCTGGCCGAACTGGCCGGCCTGGCCGTTGATCGAGGAGATGTTGACGATGCGGCCGAAGTTCCGCTCGCGCATCCCGTCGATCACCACGCGGCTGGTGTTGTAGCAGCTCGTCAGGTTGGCGCCGATGACGTCGGACCACTGCTGTTCGGCCATCTTGTGCAGCGGCACGTCGCGGGTGATCCCGGCGTTGTTGACGAGGATCTCGATCGGTCCGATCTCGGCCTCGACCTTGGCGATCCCGGCGGCCGTGGCCACCCCGTCGGAGACGTCCCACTGGAACACCGGGATGCCCGTCACCCCGCGGAACGCCTCGGCGTTCGGGGCATTGCCGCCGAAGTTGGCGGCGACCTGATAGCCGGCGTCGGCGAGCGCGATGGCGATCGACGCGCCGATCCCGCGCGTGCCGCCCGTGACCAAGGCAACTCGCGCCATCGCGGTTAATCTCGCGCGACGCAGAGGGCGATGCCCATGCCGCCGCCGATGCACAGGGTGGCGAGGCCCTTCTTCGCGTTACGGCGCGCCATCTCGTGCAGCAGGGTGACCAGGACGCGGGCGCCCGAGGCGCCGATCGGGTGGCCGAGCGCGATGGCGCCGCCATTGACGTTGACCTTCGCCGTGTCGAACCCGAGGTCCTTGTTCACGGCGCAGGCCTGGGCCGCGAACGCCTCGTTGGCCTCGATCAGATCGAGGTCGCCGGCGGACCAGCCGGCCCGCTCGAGCGCCTTGCGGCTGGCGGGGATCGGGCCCGACCCCATGATCGCCGGATCGACCCCGGCCTGGGCCCAGCTGACGATGCGGGCGAGCGGCTTCAGCTTGCGGCGATCGGCTTCGCTGGCGCTCATCAGCACCAAAACAGCGGCGCCGTCGTTGATGCCCGACGCGTTGCCGGCCGTGACGGTGCCGTCCTTGTCGAAGGCGGGATGGAGCTTGCCGAGCGCCTCGGCGGTGACGCCCTTGCGCGGGTACTCGTCGTCGGCGACGACGATGTCGTCCTTGCGGGTCTTGATAGTGACCGGGACGATCTCCGCCTTGAAACGGCCGGCGGCCTGGGCGGCTTCGGCCTTGTTCTGCGACGCGGCAGCGAAAGCATCCTGCTGCGCCCGGGTAATCTGCCATTTCTTGGCGACGTTCTCGGCGGTGTTGCCCATGTGATAGCCGTTGAAGGCATCCCACAGGCCGTCCTTGATCATGGTGTCGACCATCGCCGCGTCGCCCATCTTGGTGCCGTTGCGCAAATGCAGGCAGTGGGGCGCCTGGCTCATGCTTTCCTGGCCGCCGGCGACGACGATGCTGCTGTCGCCGTTGACGATCGCCTGGTAGCCGAGCGCCACCGCGCGCAGGCCCGAACCGCACAACTGGTTAACGCCCCAGGCCGGCACCTCGACGGGGATTCCGGCGTTGACCGCCGCCTGGCGGGCCGGGTTCTGGCCTTGGCCGGCCTGCAGGATCTGGCCCAGGATCACTTCGCTGACCTCGGCGCCGGCGACGCCCGCGCGCTTCAGCGCCTCGGTGAGGACAATTTTGCCGAGGTCGTGGGCCGGCAGGGACGCGAGCGTGCCGTTGAACGAGCCGATGGGTGTGCGGGCGGCGCTGGCGATGACGACGTCGGTCATGGGGGTTCCTTTCGCGTGATTATCGGGCGCGGGACGGCTCAACACGGGCCAGGCGCCGCTTCGGTCTCTGGCAATAACTTAGCCATGTGGCGTCGGTTTGCAACCGCGGGCGGTCACGGTGCGACCAGGACGCCCTCGAGCCAGTCGGCGAGCGGCCGCCACAACACGGCCTCGGCATTGCGACCCACCATCATGCCGATATGTCCCGCCAGGGGGCGATGCACCAGCGCGTGGGGCATGCGCCGCGCCAGGGCCTCGGCCGAGGCGGGCGGGACGATCCGGTCGCGCGCGGGCACAACGATCAGAGTCGGGCCGCCGTAGCGTTCCGGCGCCACCGCCGCCCCGGCGATGCGCCAGCGCCCCTGCTCCGGCCGGTTCTCGCCATACCAGCCGATCATGCACTCCTCGGCCACGGGACCCGCCAAGTCGACGCCGTCGTTGAGCCAGTCCTCCAGGGCGACGAAGGCCTGGGCCTCGGAGGAGGCCGGATCGAGGCGGGCGAAGGCGCGCAGCTTGTTCGGCACCAGGTTGGGATCGAGGGACGCGAGCAGGGACTGCAACAGGTCCACCGGCAGCACCGGGGAAAGCCGCAGGAAGGCCGCGAACGGTGGCGCCCCGAACAGACGGATGTGGGCGGGCGCGTCGGCGTGAAAATCCCACGGGGTGGCAAGCAGGGCCAGCCCGGCGATGTCCGCGGCGCGGCGCTGGGCCAGGGCGAGGGCGAGCAGCCCACCCATGCAGTAGCCGACCACGGCGGGGGGCCGACCGGTCGCCCGCCGCACCGCATCCAGGGCACCCTCCAGGCGGCCGACCACATAGTCGGTGAGGGTGAAGCCCTGTTCCGCCTCGGCCGGCGCGCCCCAGTCGACGAGGAACGGCCGCAGGCCCCGCGCGGAGAGGTAGCGGAGGAGGCTGCGATCCGACTCCAGATCGAGGATGTAGCCGCGGTTGATGAGCGACGGAACGAACAGGACCGGCGCGCCCGCCCCCGGTCCGTAGTCGCGCAGCAGCGTGGTGCCCTCGCGCCACAGCGGCGCCGGGTCGCGCACCCGGCGGCGATAGGGGTGATGGCGATAGGCATCGATGCCGGCGAGCACCGCGCCGAGCCTACGTCGCACCTCCGCCGTCAGGGCGTGGGCGACGGCCTCGGGCTCCGCCGCCCCGAGGGCTTGCTCCAGGCTTGCGCCCGCCGGTGCGAGGCCGGCACTCCAGGAGAGCGAGCCGAGCCTCGCAAGCGGCAAGGCGGCGAGCGAGCTCGTCAAGACGATCCATGACGTCGCGAGATGGAGCGGCAGGGGCCGCGGTCCCCGCCTGGTCGCGCGGTTCATGGGGGCCGGTGCCCCACGGCGCCGCGGCCGGAGCGAACGCCATCAGCCGCGACGCCCAGGAAACCAGCGCCGGATCGGCCATCATGGCCGCGACCTGTTCCTGCCAGAGATCGAGGAATCGGCGGGCCAGCTCGCCGGGATCGTCGGAGGTCGTCATCCACGCAATATACGGCCCTCGGGCGGCCCGAGGCGAGGCCCAGCTTTTTGCCATGCCGGGCGTCGAGCGGGCCATGTATGATAGCGGCTGCGCAGGCGGGACGGAGCACCATGAACACCGAGACGGCCAAGTCGGAACAGCGGATCGTCATCAAGAAATACGCCAACCGGCGCCTCTACAACACCGCCACATCGTCCTATGTCACGCTCGACCACCTCTGCCAGATGGTGAAGGACGGGACCGATTTCGTGGTGTTCGACGCGAAATCCGGCGAGGACATCACCCATTCCGTCCTGACCCAGATCATCGTCGAGGAGGAGAACAAGGGCCAGAATCTCCTGCCGATCGGCTTCCTGCGCCAGCTGATCAGCTTCTACGGCGACAACCTGCAGACCTTCCTGCCGCGCTATCTCGAGATGAGCATGGGCCAGTTCACCCATAATCAGGGGCAGATGCGGGAGTATCTCAAGGAGGCGTTCGGCGGCCTGTTCCCCTTCCCCCATGTCGAGGCCATGGTCAAGGACAACGCCGCCATGTTCCAGCGCGCCATGACCATGTTCTATCCGTTCGGCAACCCCGCGCAAGGTGGGGAACCCGGATCCGCCAAGGCTGGAGACCCGCTCGGCGAACTGCGCAACCGCATCAACGAGCTGCAACAGCAGGTCGAGGCCCTGGCCAAGCGGCCGGGGTCCTAGTGCTTAACGCCCGAAGGAATAGTCTTACTTAACGGGCGACGCCAAGGACGAGGCTCGGCTCCGGGTTTCGGAGCCACGGCCGTGTCACGGAGGGGCGGCCGAAATGGTAGCCCTGGAGATAGTTCACGCCGTGGTCGGAGAGGAGCCGCGCCGTCGCCGCGTCCTCGACCCATTCCGCGACGGTCGCCAAACCACAGGCATCGGCGAGGTTTTGCAGGGCCGCGACATAGGCGATGTCCTCGGGATACTGCGCCAGGCTGGCGGTGAACGACCCGTCGATCTTCACCTGGTCGACGGCGAGAACCTTGAGGTTGCGGAACGACGTGTTTCTGGCGCCAAAATCGTCCAGGGCGACATGGCAGCCGACGTCGCGCAAGGTGGCGACGAAGCGGATCGATTCCGCAAGGTCCTGCATCGCCGCGGTCTCGGTGATCTCGACCGTGAGACGTTCGGCGAGTTCGCGCCGACCCTGGACCAGGGCGCCGAGGCGGCGCAGCCATTGCCGGTCCGACGTGGTCAGGCCCGAGACGTTGATGGCCAGTCGCAGCCCGGGTACCCGTTCGAGCTCGCGCACCGCAAGTTCGAGGGCCCGGATGTCGAGCCGCCGGATCAGCCCCGTGCGCTCGGCGACCTTGATCATGGGGCCCGCGCCGTGGGGCATCGCGCCGTCTCCCAGAAGCCGAAGCAGGCATTCGTAGGACACCACCTCGCCACTGCCGCTGGCGATGATCGGTTGGAACGCCAGGGCGACCGAATCGTTCTGCAGGCACCACCGGAGCCGTTCGGCGACGGCGAGATCGCGATGGACCTCGCTGCCGTAAGTCGACCCGTGGCGATGGCCCATCACCGTCACCCGCGCGTCCTTTCCGCCGCGGCGCAGGGTTTAGTCCGCCCGTTCCATGACATCGTGGGCGGTCAGCTCCCCGCCCGGAAACGCGATCGCGCAGATCGACGCGGACACATGCAGCGGACCGAAATCGCACGGGATCGGCGTGCCGGTCACCACCGCGGCGATCTTGGCGACGACGGCTTCGACGTTGGCGTGCGGGCAGCCGTCCAGCACGATCCCGAAGCGATCCAGCCCCGCCCGACCGACGGTATCGCTATCCCGCACGCAACGGTCGAGCTATTGGGACACCGCGACCATGGCGGCGTCGGCGACCTCGCGGCCATAGACGTCGCCGAGAAGGGCCAGGTCATCGACCGCCACGACGACATAGGCCCCGGTCGATGCGTACCGGCGCGCGTAGGCAAGGGCATGGTCCAGGGATTCGCGCAGGCGCTGCAGGTTGTAGTGGCCCGTCAGATCGTCGTAGTTCGCGCGCCGTTCGAGTTGGGTTTCACGTTCCTTGTTGGCGGTCACCAGGCGAAGCACGCCGCACACGCGACGCGCGACGCCGTCGGGCCCGATCTCCGCGCTACCGCGATCCTGGACCCAGCGGACGCTGCCGGCACGGCCCCGCATCCGGCACTCGATCTCGAAGGCCGCGGCCGATTGAAAACGGCGGCCCAGGCGATCCTCGATCGCCGCCAGGTCGTCGGGATGAACCCGCCCCATGAGGGTCATGCGATCGTCGGGGCGCGGGCCCACGGCGAGGTCCAGCGCCCTGATCGGATCCGTGGACCACGCGACCCGGCCGCTGGCAAGGTCCCAGGCGTAGGCCACATCGCCGGCAGCGTTCAAGGCGCCGCGAATCCACGGTCGCGAGGGGATGCCCTCGACGCGAGGTCGCACGGAAGTAGCCACCTTCCTGGTCGCTCGCTTCATCGGCCTTCATGGCGCAGCGTTGTCCCTTGCATCCGGGAGTCGAACCCCGGAGCGGGCACGGAAATCCTAGTCCCCGGCGCCTTAAGAAAGCTTGAAGGGCGGACCTGCGGCGGCGATCCCGAATCGCGGATTCGCGATCCGGGACAGGAGCTTAACTCGCTTTCACGCTAATCGATGGTGGCCAGGGCCTTGGCCAGGGTGCCGAACATCTCGTCGATTTGGGCCTTGGTCACGATCAGCGGCGGCGAGAACGTCAGGGTGTCCCCAACCGAGCGGCTGAGGACCCCCGCTTCGTAGCACTTGAGGAACGCCTCGTATGCCCGCGCCCCGATCTTGCCGGGCCGCGAGTCGAGCTCGATTCCGGCCATCAAGCCAATGTTGCGGACATCCACCACGTGCCGCGCGTTCTTCAGGCCGTGGGCCGCGTCCTCGAAGTGCTTGCCGAGTTCCTTGGCGCGGGTGAACAGGCCTTCCGCCTTGTAGACATCGAGGGCCGCGAGGCCCGCCGCCGCCGCCAGCGGATGCGCCGAATAGGTGTAGCCGTGGAACAGCTCGACCATGTTCTCGGGCGCGTTCATGAACGCATCGTAGATGCCCTTGCGCACGAACACCGCGCCCATCGGCACGGTCGCGTTGGTCAGGCCCTTGGCGCAGGTCATGATGTCGGGAAGGACGCCGAAGTATTCGGTGGCGAACGGCGCTCCCAGCCGGCCGAACCCGGTGATCACCTCGTCGAAGATCAGCAGGATGCCGTGGCGATCGCAGATCTCGCGCAGCCGCTTGAGGTAGCCCTGCGGCGGCGGCAGGACGCCGGTGGACCCGGCGACCGGCTCGACGATCACCGCGGCGATCGTGGCCGGATCGTGCAGTTCGACCAGGCGTTGCAGATCGTCGGCCAGATGGGCGCCCTTGGCCGGCTCGCCCCGGCTGAAGGCGTTCTGCTCCAGGTCATGGGTATGGCGCAGGTGATCGACCCCCGTGAGCAGAGTGCCGAACTGCTTGCGATTGGCGACCATGCCGCCGACCGAGATGCCGCCGAACCCGACGCCATGATAGCCGCGCTCGCGGCCGATCAGGCGGAAGCGCCCGCCCTCGCCCCGCACCCGATGGTAGGCGAGGGCGATCTTCAGCGCGGTATCGACCGCTTCGGAACCGGAATTGGTGAAGAACGCATGGTCCAGATCGCCCGGAAGCAGCGCCGTCAAGCGCGCCGCCAGCTCGAACGGACCCGGGTGCCCCATCTGGAAGCTGGGGGCGAAATCGAGCTTGGCGACCTGGGCCTGGACCGCCTGGATGATCTCGCGGCGGCCATGGCCGGCGTTGACGCACCACAGGCCGGCCATGCCGTCCAGGATCTTGCGCCCGTCGTGGCTGGTGTAGTGCATGTCCTTGGCATCGATCAGAAACCGTGGGTTCGCCTTGAACTGCCGGTTGGCGGTGAAGGGCATCCAGAACGATTCGAGATTGTTGGGCACGTTCGCCAGCGGCGCGGTGGCCATGAGCTGCTCCTTGGATTTCCGGTCGGATCGTCACGTCGCGGTGCGACCGCTTTCTATAGCACGGCGCTACCGCCGATTGAACCACCCTGGGGTTGGCACGATCGATGCTTTGACCCGAGCATGAAGGCGGTGACGTCTCTTAACCATAACCCTTTGAATCCCTTTACCTAATGGTCATGGATCAGGTAGTCTTCTACACTGTTTGCTGCTCCATCGACGGACAGGATCGGGTCGGGATCTGACCTTGCTGGCACTCGAATCACCCTTCGTCCCCACGACCGCGCTGATCCGGCTTCCGAACCCCCATGGGTTCGCGCCGCGGATCGATCCCGCGCGCGTGACGCCACCGGTCGAGTCGGAGCACGCGCGATCGCGGGCATCGGGCACGGCGCCTCAGCCCCGCGCCCCGCGGACCATGCCCGATCTCGCATCCGCCGGGCCCATGGTCCTTGCCACCATCGCCTATCCGAACCTCAGGGGTCTGGCGTTCGCGGCGCAGATGCTAGCCCAGCGGGACAACATCCCGGCGACGACGGCGGACGTCGCGGCGCGGGCGTATGCGCAGCCCGCGATCAGCCTGACCGGTTTCCTCGGCCTGCTCGATCCCTTCGACCTGTCGATTTAAGGCCCCTCGCGTTTTACGCCGTGCGCGGCTAGAACCGTCGGCATGGCCGACCCACGAACCGTACGCGATCTGCTCGGCATCGGCGGCGCAACGACACCGGCGCTGCTGGCCCCTGAACGGCCGACCCTGTCCTACCGGGCGCTGTGCGATCAGGTCGATCGCACCGTCGCCGAGCTCAACCGGCTCGGCGTCGGGCGCGGCGACGTGGTGGCGATCGTGCTGCCGAACGGGCCGGCGATGGCGACGGCCTTCCTGGGCGCCGCCGCCGGGTCCGTGGCGGCACCGCTCAACCCCGCCTACAAGGGCGACGAGTTCGATTTCTACCTGGGCGATCTGGGTGCCAAGGCGCTGATCATCGACGCCGGAAGCACATCGCCGGCGATCACCGTGGCACGGGCGCGCGGCATCCCCCTGGTCGAACTGATCGAGGTCGCCACCGACCCGGCCGGAGTCTTCGGCCTCGAGGGCCGGCCCTCGGGTTCCGCGGCGGCGCCGGGTCCAGGCGTACCGGACGACATGGCGCTCGTCCTCCACACCTCGGGCACGACGTCGCGGCCGAAAATGGTGCCGCTTCTGCAATCGAACCTGGTCGCCTCGGCCCAGGCGATCGGGCGCGCCCTGGCGCTGGGTCCCGACGATCGTTGCCTCAACATCATGCCCTTGTTCCATATCCACGGGCTGATCGGCGGCCTGCTGGCCCCGCTTGCGGCCGGCGGATCGGTCGCGGTCACGGAAGGGTTCAACGCCCTGCGATTCTTCGGCTGGCTCGACGGCTTCGCTCCCACCTGGTACAGCGCGGTGCCGACGATGCATCAGGCGATCCTTGCCCGCGCTGCGCGGAATCGGGATGTGATCGCACGGCGTCGCCTGCGTCTGATCCGGTCGTCGTCGGCGTCGCTGCCCCCGCCGGTGATGGCGGAGCTGGAAGCGACCTTCGACGCACCGGTGATCGAGAGCTACGGCATGACCGAGGCGACCCACCAGATGGCGAGCAATCCGTTGCCGCCGCGCCCGCGCAAGCCGGGGACGGTCGGCATCGCCGCCGGCCCCGAGATCGCCATCATGGACGGGGACGGCCGTATTCTGCCCCAGGGCGAGAAGGGCGAGGTGGTCATTCGCGGCCCCGGCGTGACCAAGGGTTACGCCAACAATCCCGACGCCAACGCGAAGGCCTTCACCGACGGGTGGTTCCGCACCGGCGACGAGGGCTGGCTGGACGGGGACGGCTATCTCACGATCTCGGGCCGTCTCAAGGAGATCATCAACCGCGGCGGCGAGAAGATCGCGCCGCGCGAGATCGACGACGTGCTGCTGGCCCACCCTGCGGTCGCGCAGGCCCTGGCTTTCGCCATGCCGCACAAAACCTTGGGCGAGGACGTGGCCGCGGCCGTGGTGTTGCGCGAAGGGGTCGCCGCGACCGAGGCCGAGCTGCGCGCCTTCGCCGGCGAACGGCTGGCCCCGTTCAAGGTGCCGCGCAGGATCGTTCTCCTCGACGCCATCCCGAAGGGCGCCACCGGCAAGCTGCAGCGGATCGGGCTGGCGGCGAAGCTGGGGCTCGCCGGCGGGACATGAAGATCGCCGTGTTCGGCGCCGGCGCGATCGGCGGCGTGATGGGCGCGGCCTTGGCGCGGGCCGGGGTGGAGACGACACTGATCGCCCGGGGTCCGCACCTCGAGGCCATGCGGGCGTGTGGCCTCACGGTCCGGAGCAAGAGCGGCACGATCAACGTGCGGCCCCGCCTGGCGGCGAACGGCGCTGAGGCAGGCCGGCAGGATATGGTGATCGTCGCCCTGAAGGCCCAATCGGCGGTGGCCTCGGTCGCGGGGCTGCTGCCCATGCTGGGGCCCGAAACCGCCGTCGTCACCGCCATGAACGGGATGCCCTGGTGGTACTTCCACGGCGTGAGCGGCCCCCTGGCCGATCGCACGCTCGAGACCGTCGATCCCGGCGCCCGACAATGGACCATGATCGGACCGCGGCGGGCCATCGGCTGTGTCGTCTATCCGGCCGCTGAAGTGGTCGAACCCGGAGTCGTCGAGGTGATGGAGGGCGACCGCTTCGTCCTCGGCGAACCGGACGGCACGTCCTCGAAGCGGGTTGCCGCCTTGGCCCGGGCCTTGGTCAAGGGCGGCCTGAAGGCTCCGGTGCGATCCAGCATCCGCACCGATATCTGGCTGAAGCTGTGGGGCAACGCGGTGTTCAACCCCTTGAGCGCCCTGACCGGCGCGACCCTCGCGGCCCTGGTCGGCGATCCCTTGACCCGGGCGTTGGCCCGCGCGGCGATGACCGAGGCCGAGGACGTGGCGCGCGCCCTTGGGGTCGTCATGCCGATCGACGTGGATGCCCGCATCGCCGGCGCGGGGCGGGTGGGCGAGCACAAGACCTCGATGCTCCAGGATCTGGAGCGCGGACGGCCCATGGAGATCGACGCGCTGGTCGCCGCCGTTGCCGAGCTCGGCCGCCTGACCGATGTGCCCACGCCGCTGCTCGACGGCATCTACGCCCTGGTTCGCCGGCGGGCGATCGAGGCCGGCTGCTATCCGAAGGAGAGACTGGGATGATCACGCTCTATTCGGCCAAGACCCCGAACGGTCAGAAGATCCACATCATGCTCGAGGAGTGTGGCCTTCCCTATCGCGTCCGCTGGATCGACATGGATCGTGGCGATCAGTTCGATCCGGCGTTCCTGGCGGTCAGCCCCAACAACAAGATCCCGGCGATCGTCGACGACGAGGGGCCGGGTGGGACGATCGCCCTGTTCGAATCCGGAGCGATCCTGCTCTACCTCGCCGACAAATGCGGACGGTTCCTGCCGACCGATCCGAGGCGACGGTGGGACACGATCCAGTGGCTGATGTGGCAGATGGGCGGGTTCGGGCCGATGCTGGGCCAGGCGCACCACTTCAACGCCTACGCGCCGATGCGCCCCGACGGCCCCGTGGTCCTGCCCTATGCCCAGGAGCGCTACACCAACGAGGCGCGGCGACTCTATGGCGTGCTCGACAAGCAGCTTGCCGAGCACCGCTACGTCGCTGCCGACGAATACACCATCGCCGACATGGCGATCTTTCCCTGGTGCCGGCTGTACAAGCGCCAGCGCCAGAACATCGACGACTTCCCCAACGTAAAGCGCTGGTTCGGCGAGATCGCCAGCCGCCCCGCCGTGGCCCGCGACATGGCGACGCTGGAGGACGTGGTCGACGGCTTCAACAAGGACAGCTGGTCCGTCTTGTTCGGCCAGCGGCAGGGCTCGCAGGCGTAGCCGAAGCCATCACGCCGATCGCGAGGCGACCAGGCCGCGGGGGCGGCCCTCGCCGACGGCGGCCATGCCGGCCTGGACCTTGGGGCGGGCGCCGATCAAGTCCATCCAGCGCCGCACGTTCTGGAAGCGGCCCAGGGCGGGCAGGTCTGCCATGCCGAGGACGGCCGAAGGGTAGCCGGCGATGTCGGCGATGGTGAACGCCGCGCCGCCGACGTAGGCGGACCGGGCGAGGCGCGCGTCGAGCGCCGCGTACTCGGCGATGGCGCGGTCCTCGAACCAGGCGGCGGCGGGCAGCTTGGGCTCGTCGAGCCAGCTCATGAAGTAGACCGCGGCATAGGGCGGGTAGATGTCCGTCGCCAGCATCATCGTCCATTCGAGGCACGTGGCGCGGGCGCGCGGATCCGTGGGCAGGAGCTTCCCCGACTTCTCGGCCAGATGGATCAGGATCGCGACCGACTGGGTCAGCGACAGGGGTTCGCCGCCGGGACCGTCCTGGTCAATGATCGCCGGGGTCCGGCCCCGGGCCCCGGTCGCGACGTAGGTCGGGTCGGTCGATCCCCACGGCACCGGCACGGCCCGATACGGCAACCCCGATTCCTCCAGCATCACCGTGGCGCGCTGGGTCAGCGTCGTCGGCCGTACGAACACGTCGATCATGGCAGCCTTAGTAGCCGAGGGCGCAGCCGTCCTTGCGCGGGTCGGAGCCGCCGGTCAGCACTCCGCGGGTCCAGTCGATCTGGATCGCCTGGCCGCCGCCCAAGGGTTCCCCGGCGCGGGCGACGCCATGGCCGCGGCGGGCGAGCCCCGCCACGGTTTCGTCGGACACGCCCGTCTCGGCGATCACGCCCGTGCCGTCGTGGAAGACGCGGGGGGAATCGAGGGCTTCCTGCGGATCCATGCCGTAGTCGATCAGGTTGGTCAGCAGGTGCACGTGTCCGAACGGTTGGTAGCTGCCGCCCATGACTCCGAACGGCATGATCGCCCGGCCGTCCTTGACGAGCATACCGGGGATGATGGTGTGGAACGGACGCTTCAGCGGCGCGATGCAGTTGGGGTGATTGGGATCGAGGACGAATCCGCATCCCCGGTTCTGTAGAACGACCCCCGATTTCGGCGCGACGAGGCCGCTGCCGAAAGCCCAGTACGTCGAGTTGATGAAGCTCACGGCGTTGCGTTGGCTATCGACGACGCAGAGGTACACCGTGTCCCGGCCGGCGGTGGAGCCGGGAGCGGGCATGGCCGTCATCGCCCGGTCGATCCGAATGTGGTCGCGCAAGCCCGCGGCGTAGTCGGCCGACAGCAGATGCGCGACCGGCACCCGGGCATGGGCCGGGTCGGCGATCAGCGCGTTCCGATCGCGATAGGCAAGGCGTCCCGCCTCGATTTCGAGGTGCAACCGCTCCGCCCCCAACGGATCCATCCGCCCGAGATCGAACCCGGCGAGCAGGTTGAGCATCAGGAGGACCGTGAGGCCCTGGCCGTTCGGCGGGCATTGGAACACGTCATAGCCGCGGTATGACGAGCGGATCGGCGTCACGTACTCGCCGGCGTGCTTGCCAAAATCGGCGACCGTGTGGAGTCCGCCGTTCTTGCGCAGATGGCCGACGATGTCCTCGGCCACCTCGCCGCGATAGAACCCGTCGGGGCCGTCGGCGGCGATGCGGCGAAGCGTCGCCCCCAGTTCGGGTTGGCGATGGATATCCCCGGCCTTCGGGGCGGCGCCACCCGGAAGGAAGATGCGCGCCGCGTTCGGATCGGCCGCAAGGCGCGCGACCTCGTCGGCCCAATCGAACGCCACCCGGGCATGGACCGGATAGCCGTCCTCGGCGTAGGTGATGGCCGGCTGCAACAGATCGTCGAGGCCCTTGCGGCCATGGTCGCTGACCAGCCGGGCCCAGGCCTCGATCGCGCCGGGCACCGTCACCGCATGGGCGCTGTTGGGGCTGATCGCGTCGATGCCGCGCTCGCGATACCACCCGACTTCGGCGGCCGCCGGTGCCCGGCCCGAACCGTTGTAGGCGACGATCTCGCCGCTGCCGCGCGGTGCGAACAGGACGAAGCAATCGCCGCCAATCCCGGTGGACTGCGGCTCGACCACGGCGAGCACGGCCGCGGCGCAGACCGCCGCATCGACCGCGTTGCCGCCCCAGCGCAGCGCATCCAGTGCGGCCAGCGTGGCGAGCGGGTGCGAGGTCGCCGCCATGCCGTTGCCGGCAAGCACCGTGGAGCGACCGGGCCGCTGGAAATCGCGCATCGACCAACCCCTACCCTTTGACGCCGCCAATCTAGGCCCCGGCGGCGAATCTGGAAAGCACGGCGCGAAGGTTGACAGAATCCCCGGCCCCCGAACAAAGTCGAGCAACCCATGGGAGGACGCGGGTGCCGGCCAAGCAAGCGACCAAGCGCCTCGTCGTCGCCGCGGGCGAGAGGCCGAACCGCGACGCGATCGGCGCAAGCCGGGTGTAAGCGCTGGAGAGAAAATCCCTCAGTGAAGCGGCCGGATTGTCTGGTTGCGCCGGAGCAAAAATGCCTCGGCAGATAGCTCTTTGCATGCAGTGCAGAGGGCGGAGGGATGAAGGGCGTGGAACTTTACGGGCAGGTCCGCCATTCGGTGCGGATTGAGGGTCTGAGCCGACGTGAGGCGGCTCGGCGGTTTGGGATCGACCCGCGGACGGTGGCGAAGATGCTGGTTTTCTCGGTTCCGCCGGGGTACCGGCGGAGCCGTTCGCCGGCGCGCCCGAAGCTGGATCCATTCGTCGGGGTGATCGATCGGATCCTGGAGGATGATAAGGGCCGTCCAGTGAAGCAGCGGCACACCTCGAAGCGGAT
>SHVY01000010.1 GCA_009694045.1 Alphaproteobacteria bacterium
CACTGGCAGCCCGTGGACAGCACGTAGAAGATGCCGTTGAGCATCTCGCGCACATCGACCTTGCGCGGGCGACCACCGCGTTTGGCCGGCGGGATCAGCGGCGCCACCAGTGCCCACTCAGCGTCCGTCAAATCGCTGGGATAACGCAGGCCGCGACGATCCGCCACGGCACGATGTTCGGGCGTCCACATCAAGCAACCTCCTCAACAAGGTTGCCACCCATAGAGTCACAACCGACTCCCCAGACTCACACATCTTTTCGGAGCGGCTCTAACACTCAGCAGTCATCCAAGTTTCGATCGTCGTTGGTTACTGGAGAGGCGGAATCGTCATTCAGTAACAATCAGTGGAGTTGCGCATTTTATTATTGACAGAGGTGATCCGCCATGCGACCAACCGTGCGCTCCATCTCTTGCTGGAAGGACCAGAGACGTGACAGACGAAATCAACAAGAAGATGTCTCCAAGCGAATTGCTTCACATGGCAGCGGATATCGTGTCCGCTTACGTAAGCTACAATCAAATCCAGGCCGTCCACGTTTCAGACCTGATCAAGTCGGTTGTCTCGACTCTTAGCGAGCAGCAGGACGGTGGCAAGGCCGAGGTCGCCGAGGCACCCAAGCCGGCCGTTCCCGTGCGGCGATCGATCCATCCCGACTACATCATCTGCCTTGAGGACGGAAAGAAACTCAAGATGCTCAAGCGGCATCTGCGCTCCGCCTATGGCATGAACCCGGAGGAGTATCGCGCCAAGTGGGGACTCGGCGCCGATTATCCCATGGTCGCGCCGAACTACGCGCAGCAGCGTTCGGACTTCGCCAAGAAGATCGGTCTGGGACGGAAGCGGACCCGCACGCGGAAGTAGCCGCACCCGATCGGATCGAGAGAAAAAAAGGCCCGGCGGTGATGCCACCGCCGGGCCTTGTCTTCGTTCCGAACGACGGTTCGGCGGACTACATCATGGGCGTCTCGGCATACTCGCCCTTGGACCACAGATACCAGACGTACTGGGAGTTGGAGACATCACCCTTGTCGTCGTAGGCCAGACTGCCGAGGACGGTATCGTACGACTTGCCGCGGATCGCCGCCGAGACCGCGACGGCATCGACCGTGCCGACCGCGTTCACCGCCGCCGCCCAGACCTGGAACGCGGCATAGGTGTAGAGGGTGTAACCCTCCGGGTCGTAGCCTTCGGCCGTGAACCGAGCAACGATGTCCTTGCCCGACTCCAGTTTGCGCGGATCGGGCGCGAACGTCATGATCGTGCCTTCCGCCGCTTCGCCCGCGATGGCCCAGAACTCACTGGTGACCAGGGCATCCTCGCTGATGAGTTGGGCCATGAGGCCCTGCTCGCGCGCCTGCCGGATCAGGAGCCCGGCTTCGGTGTGATAGAGGCCGGCGTAGATCGCCTCGATGTTGGCCGCCTTCATCTTGCTGATCAAGGCGGAGTAGTCCAGGTCGCCCTGGTTGATCGCCTCGTACATCGCTTCCTGGAGGCCGTTGGCGTTCATCGCCTTCTTGGTCTCGTCGGCGATGCCCTTACCGTAGGTCGACTTGTCATGAATAATGGCGACCGCCTTGCCGGCGTACTTCTCGGCCATCAGCTTGCCGGCCACCAGGCCTTGCGCATCGTCCCGACCGCAGGTGCGGAACACGTGGGTCCAGCCGCTGGCGGCGGCCGCGTCGGTCAGGGCCGGGTTGGTGGACGACGGCGTTATCTGTAGGACGTTGCCTTCGGCATAGACCGCCGACGCCGGGATCGACGAACTGGAACAGAAGTGCCCGGCGACGAACACCACGCCCTTCGAAACGCTTTCGTTCGCGACCGCCGTCGCCTGCTTCGGATCGCAGGCATCGTCGCCGATGCTGAGGACGAGCTGCTGACCCAGCACGCCGCCCGCCGCGTTGATGTCGGCGACGGCCATCTCGGCGCCACGCCGGAGCTGTTCGCCGAACGATGCGTAGTCGCCCGTCATCGGGCCGGCTGTAGAAACCAGGATATCGGCCCGCGCTCCCGAACCCGTGAACAGGGCGGCCGTCGCGACGGCCGCCAAGGTACCAAGAATTCTCCTCATGGACGCTTCTCCCATCAGCAGCGCTTTACCGACGATCGCCGTTGCTGGCGACCTAAAGGGCAGGGCACGCCGCATACCCCCACCCGTCATGGAAGCGGAGTCTATCCTACCTGTTTTTCGGCCACAATCGGCCCGTTACGCCTTCTCGCGCCAGCCCAGAAGCCCGGTGCGCTCATACATCCAGGGATATTGGCCAATCATCCTATTGACTTGAGTGACGCGCCTGGCGAGGAGGGCGATGGCGATGATCAGTCCGGTGTCGATCGCCAGTCCGGTCAGCGACAGGCCATCGCCGCCGAACAGGGCGAAGATCAGGAACCGATCGGCGACCCCGAGCATCAGCCCGTAGCCGACGCAATGCCAAGCCGGTCGCCACGTCGCGCCGACCGCCCGACCCATCATCAGCGCGGCGCCCCCGAACAGGATGATGGTGACGCCGATGAACACGGCGATCGAGGTTCCGAGCAGGCTTTCCATGGGTCTACGCCGCCGCCGTGCCGTGCCCGCCTTCGAGGTACGCCTTGCGCACCTCCGGGTTGGCGAGAAGTTCGGCGCCGGTCCCGGTCAACGACAGCAGGCCGTTGACCATGACGTAGCCGCGGTGGGCCAGCCGCAGCGCATGGTACGCGTTCTGCTCCACGAGCAAGACGGTGACCCCCTGGTTCGCGTTGATCTCGCGGATGACAGCGAAGATCTGCTTGACGAGCATGGGCGCCAGGCCGAGCGACGGCTCATCGAGCAGCAGAAGCCGCGGCCGTGCCATCAGGGCCCGCGCGATCGCCAGCATCTGCTGCTCGCCGCCGGACAGGGTGCCGCCGCGCTGCCCAATCCGGTCCTTGAGGATCGGGAACAGAGCGAAGACGCGCTCCAGATCGTCGGCGAACTTGGTCGAGTCCGCCGTCGTCGCCCCCATTTGCAGGTTCTCGAACACCGTCATGCGCGGAAAGATGCGGCGGCCCTCCGGCGCATGCGCCAAGCCGTGGCGCATGATCTCGTAGGTCGGCTTTTTGGTGATGTCCTCGCCGTCGAGCATGATCCGGCCCGAACGGGCGGTGGGAGTACCGCAGACGGTCATCAGCAACGTGGTCTTGCCGGCCCCGTTGGAGCCGATCAGGGTGACGATCTCGCCCCTGCCGACATTCAGGCTCACCCCGCGAAGGGCCTCGATCTGGCCGTAAAAGACATGGATATCCTGGATTTGCAGCATGGTGTGCTTAAGGGTGAGCCGTAAGATCGGCGGCGACGATGGCGGGCAGATCCTGGCCTTCTTCCTCCCCAAGATAGGCGCGGATGACGTTGGGGTCCCGGCGCACGACATCCGGCGTGCCGGCGGCGATCTTGCGGCCGTAGTCGAGCACGACGATGGTGTCGGAAATACCCATCACCACGCTCATATCGTGCTCGATCAGCAGAATACCGATCCCGTGGTCGGCCCGGATCGCCAGCAACATTTCGTTGAGCTCGGCGGATTCGCGGGCATTGAGGCCCGCGGCCGGCTCGTCGAGGCAGAGCAGGACCGGCTCGGTGCACATCGCCCGGGCGATCTCCAGCCGGCGCTGGGACCCGTAGGGCAGGCCGCCCGCTTCGATGTTCGCCTGCGCCGTCAGCCCGAACCGGTCGAGCCAGTAGCGCGCCAACTCGACGGCCTTGCGCTCCGCCCTGGCGTAGACCGGCAACCCGAAGATGCCAGCGACGCTGTATCCGGAGGCTCGCATCAGCCGGTTGTGCTGCGCCACGATCAAGTTCTCCAGCACCGACATGCCGGCGAACAGGCGGATGTTCTGGAACGTCCGGGCGACCCGCGCCACTTGCGCGATGCGGAACCCCTCCATGCGTTCCAGCAGGAAGCCGCCGTGCCGCGATTCGAGGGCGAGCCGGCCGACCGTCGGCTTGTAGAATCCGGTCAAGCAGTTGAACACCGTCGTCTTGCCCGCACCGTTCGGGCCGATGATCGCGGTGATCTCCTTGTCGTTCGCGGCGAACGAGACGTCGTCGACGGCGACCAGGCCACCGAATCGCATCGACAGATGCTCGACCGAGAGCAGCGGTTTCCCGTTCGCCGCCATCGTCAGCCCGAACCCCTGCCGGCGGGTCCCGGTCGCAGCAACAGCGTCGGGTCGCGATGGGCAAGCAGACCCCGCGGCCGCCACAGCATGATCGCCACCATGCCGGCGCCGAAGGCCAGCATGCGGAACGCCGCGAGGTCGCGGAAGAACTCGGGAACCCCGATCAGAAGAATCGCGGCGAGCACCACGCCGAGCTGGCTGCCCATGCCGCCAAGGACGACGATGGCGAGGATCACCGCCGATTCGAGGAAGGTGAAGCTCTCCGGGCTGATGAAACCCTGGCGCGTGGCGAAGAACGATCCGGCGAAACCGCCGAACATGGCGCCGAGGGCGAAGGCGGTGAGCTTGGTATTGGTCGGGTTGATGCCCAACGCCCGGCACGCGGTCTCGTCCTCGCGCAACGCTTCCCACGCCCGACCGATCGGCAGTTTGCGGATGCGCAGGGTGAACAGGTTGGTGGCTAGGGCAAGGCCGAGAATGAGGTAATAGAGAAACGTCACGCGGTGATCGCCGGTGTAGTCGAGGCCGAAGAAGGTATGGAAGCTCTCGGTCCCCTCCGGCGGCGTTTTGGTGAAGGGCAGGCCGAAGAACGATGGCCGCGGAATGCTCGCGATGCCGTTCGGTCCGCCGGTGAACCACCACCAATTGATCAGGATGATACGGATCATCTCGCCGAAGCCCATGGTGACGATGGCCAGGTAGTCGCCGCGAAGTCGCAGCACGGGAAAGCCCAGCAGGACCCCGAAAAGGGCCGCGAACAGGCCCGCGATCGGCAGGCAGAGCCAGAAGCTCAGGCCGAGCTGGGTCGAAAGCATGGCATAGGTGTAGGCGCCGATCGCGTAGAACGCGACGTAGCCGAGATCGAGCAGGCCGGCCAAGCCGACGACGATGTTCAGTCCCCAGCCGAGCATGACGTAGGTCAAGACCAGGACCCCGAGGTCCACGATCCGCCGATCGACGAACGGCATCAGCGGCAGCGTGACGGCCGCGAGGACGATCACCGGGCCCAGCCACAGCGCGACGCGCTGCACCTGGGCGCCGACCCGATCCACCCGCTTGTCGCGGTCGGTCCGTGTGACCTGGGCCCCCGCCCTCGAGGCGCGCAGCGCCATCCCGGCACGCATGGCAATCACGACCGCCGCCCCCAGCAGGCACCAGTTCACCACCGGCGATCCGAAGGGGACCAGGGCGCGCAGGGAGCTTTGCTCGCCGCCGATCAGCGCGATCCCCCACACCAATCCCGTAGCCAGCGCGCCGAGCAGGGGGGGCCAGGCGAGGCCCATCCGGATGAGGGCCAGGCCCGTCCGCCCGAGCGCGACGATCGCCACCGCCCAGGCTACGTCGACCATGCGGGTATCGAGTTCCAGGCCGCGCCCGAGGTCGACGGTCTTGAATCCGACCAGGCCGATGGCAAGGGCCAGGGTCACCAAGCCGGCGATCGCGCCTTCCTTGAGGGCGGGTAGGGGGTCGAAGGTCCGTGTCGCCGCTCCGGCACCGACGGCCATGGTCTAGACCTTCTCGATCGCGGGGCGGCCGAGAAGGCCGGTCGGCCGGAAGATCAGCACCAGGACGAGAACCGCGAAGGCCGCGAGGTCCTTGTACTCGACCGAGAAGTATCCCGACCAGAACGCCTCGATGAGGCCGATCAGCATGCCGCCGAGCATCGCCCCGGGAAGCGAGCCGATGCCGCCGAGCACCGCCGCGGTGAAGGCCTTGATGCCGGCGAGGAAGCCGAGATAAAAATCGACGACGCCGTAGTAGAGCGTCACCATGAGTCCCGCCACCGCCGCCAGGCTCGCGCCGATCACGAAGGTCAGCGAGATCGTCCGGTCGATGTCGATGCCCAGCAGCGACGCCATCCGCATGTCCTGTTCGCACGCCCGCTGCGCCCGCCCCAGCGAGGTGCGGGTGATCATCACGGTGAATCCAGCCATCAGCGCGACCGTGACGACGAAGATGACGAGCTGTAGATAGCTGAGCTGAACGACGAAGCCACCCCCCTCCATGACCGACATGCCGCCGGGAACGATCGGCGCCAACGGCTTGTTGCGGGCGCCCTGCAACAGTTGCACGTAGTTCTGCAGCAGGATTGACATACCGATGGCCGAGATCAGCGGCGCCAGACGGGTCGAGCCCCGGAGCGGCCGATAGGCGATGCGCTCCACGGCCCAGCCATAGATGGCGGTGAGGAACACCGACACCAACAGCACCAGCGCGAGCGCGAGCGGAACCCACGTGATCCCCAGGATGCCCATGATCAGGAAGGCGATGACGGCGTGAAAGGCGCCGATCATGAAGACGTCGCCGTGGGCGAAATTGATCATGCCGATGATCCCGTAGACCATCGTGTAGCCAATGGCGATCAGCCCATAGATCGAGCCGAGCGCGAGACCATTGATCAGTTGTTGGACGAAATACGCTAGATCGCCGCCCAAGACCCGCCCCTGTTGCAGCCCGGACGCTCTCTGGATTCGGCACCCTTGAGCAAGCCATGACTAGCGGACAGGAAGGCAACCGGCAAGCAGCAATGTCGAAGCTGACTAGCGTCGCGCCGGGCTGGCCTCCGACGCGGCGAACCAGAAGGCCGCGGCGGCTAGGATCGATGCCAGGAACATCACGGTCACGACGATGTCGTAGCCGCCGAACCACCCCCATAGGAAGGCGATGGCGAAGGGCGATCCGGCATGGGCGACGGTCGCCGGGACCGAGATCAGCCCGCTGATCGCGCCGTAGCCTTCCAGGCCCAGGAATTCGGCGACCGCCGTCGCCCGCACGATAGTCATCACGCCATTCACCGCCCCGAACATCACGGTGAACCCGTAAAGGCCGGCCACCGACCCGGGCCACAACAGGAGCGGAACGAAGACGGCCGGTAGCATCGTCAAGGCGAGGCGGCCCTGGGTCGCGGTCGACACGCGCCGGCCCACGGCGAACACCACCAGGCGGCCGGCGACCTGGACCGGACCGATCAGCGCGATCGCCGTGACGATGACCAATGTCGTGAAACCACGTTCCGCGAACATCGGCACCGCATGGAACCAGATTACCGAGTTCACCATCGCGGTGGCGGTGAAGCACAGTGCCAGGCCCCAGAACGTCGGCTGCCGCACGGCCCGACCGATGATGCCGGTCGCGGCCCGCGACCGCGCCGTCATGGGTCGCCCGGATGGTCCACGACCATCCCGCAGCCATAGTCCATGGATCGGGGCGCACAACAGGATCTGGATGGCGGCGAAGACAACCAGCGTCGCGCGCCAGCCGAACCCTTCGATCAGCGCTTGCGTAAGGGGAATGAACACCGTGCTGGCGAACCCCGCGACCAGGGTTACCACCGTGATCCGCGTCCGATATCCGGCGCGATAGGTGCGGGTCAGCACGGCGAACAAGGCCTGGTAGAGCATCGCCGCCATGGCGATGCCCATGCCCAGCCAGATCGCGTACAGCCCGGCGAGTGTCTCGACCCCGGCCCACATCAGGCACAGCACCCCGGCCAGCATCGACCCCGCCGTCATCAGCCAGCGGCCCCCGCGCAGATCGATCCAACGACCCATCCCGAAGGCGCACAGACCCATGACCAGGAGCCCGAGCGAGACGGCGCCGTTGATCGCTTCCCGACTCCAGCCGAACTCGCGCTCCATGGGGACGACGAACAGGACGAAGCCGTTGTAGAGCGATCCCCAGGAGACGAGTTGGCAGATCGCGAGAGCGACCACCAGGGCCCAGCCACCGGATGGTTCGGGGTCGGCGGATGCGTTGGGCAACGACGGGGCTCCCATCCCGGCTCGGGGCACCGAGGTTACACCCACGCGGATAGTGTCAGGGAGCGCTACGGATTGGCGATAAAGACATTGCGAGCGTTCACCACCACGCCGTCCGCCACCTCGGCAACGACGGTGTAGCCGGCCGCGTCGCCGTTACCGTCGTAGTACAGCGTGTCGTCCGCAAGCGAAAAAATGAAGGTCGCGACGCCCGCAACGTGATTGGTGTTGGCCCCCGCGTTCGTGCCGTCGAACGACGCGCCGATCACGGAATAGTCGGTCCCCGATGTCATCCTGCCCGTTCCCAGCAGGTCGCCCGGGTCGAATTTCATGGCCGAAAACACGAAGCGATCGACGTCGGGGGTGAAGTCCACGATCTGATCGCCCGCCACCCCGGCGACGAACCGGGTGACGTTGGCCCCCACAAACCCACCGTCGGCACGCGCCACGTAGCGGAAATCATCGGCGTCTCCGCCGCCGATCAGCGTGTCTTGGCCGGGGCCGCCGATCAGATCGTCCTTACCGAGACCGCCCGAAAGGGAGTTGTCGCCGATGTTACCGATGAGCGTGTTGGCCGCGGCATTGCCGGTTCCCTTGATGTCCGACGTCCCCGCCAGGGTCAGGTGCTCGACGAATTGCGGCAACGTCGCCGAAACCGCGGCGAGGAGACTATCGCTGCCCTGCCCGGACACCTCGACGATCTTGTCGCCGCCGACGGTCAGAACAAAGGTGTCGTCGCCCTGCCCGCCCTCCAACCGATCGATGCCGCCGCCACCGTCGAGCCGATCGTTGCCGCCGCCGCCCTTCAGTGTGTCGCCTCCGCCGAAACCCATCAACGTGTTGGCGGCGCCGTTTCCGAAAATCAAGTCCGCCCCGGTTCCGCCCTTGGCGTTCTCGATCACCACGCCCTTGTAGATGATGAGGTTCTCGCGGGTGATGATGTCCTGGCCGTTGTTGTCGTCGCCGAGATTCAACGCCGGGCCAAGCTGGCTCCACTCGCCGGTCTTGAGATTGATCTTCGCGGATCGACTCTGGTTCGACCAGTCGATCGTGTCGACCCCGCCGCCGTCCCAAAGGGTCATGTAGACTTTCTGGTTGACTGCCCAGCTGTACGTCGTGTTGCCGGAATTGAATTGGGTATTGGCGCCGTACACGAACTGCGCCGCCTGGATGTCGAGCCACATGGGCGTCGTCGGCGCGTCCTCCGGCCCGGTGAACGAGCCGCCAAATTCCGTCGCGGTTTCATGGACGAGATAGCTCATCACCGTCCATTGGTTGCTGTCGAACTCGAAGTCGAGGGAAGCTCCGTTCAGACCGAAGAAATCTGTCTCGTCGGTGAAACCCATGGCGGCATGGCCAAGCTCATGCAGGACCGTGATGTAGCCGGGAGCGCCGGGGCTGAAATCTCCGTTGTCGTAGCCGTGCGAGATCCAGACATCGCCCGCGATCGCGCTTTCGTCGGGCAAGTAGGCGTGCGCTAATGCGCCGTCGCTGACGCCATCGGAGAAGGCGAAGCGAATGTCGCCCGCCACCGTGCTGCCGTCGGTCACCTCCGTGAAGGTGATCCGCGCTACCGCCGCCCAAGCATCCAGGGCCGCTCGCACGCCCGCCTTCTGCGCCCCCGAAAGAAAGCCGAGGCCATTGAACGGCTCGCCCTCTCCGTTCGCCGATCCGTAGCCGGTCACGTTGTTGGTCGAGTACCGGGATGCCAACGTGGCGAAGCTGTAGGTAACCTGCGCGGCCGTGCCGCGCGTTCCATCCCACTTGGCGCCCGTCAGCAGCGCGTCGATATCGTTGATGCCGGATCCGCTGAAGAAGGACGCGTCCCCCCGCGACGTCGGTGTGGCCATGGTCCTTGTGCTATCGACCGATCAAACCAAACGTTACCATGCGCCAAATTCAGGCGGTTTTCACCGCCCTTTGGCCTAGGCTATCGTCCGTTCGAGCTGGCGCAGAACGAGGGTCTCCAGGTAGGCGCGCGGCGCGTTGGCGGCACCCACGATCGTCACCTCGGTCATGGATGCCGGATCGAAGGCGCTGACGCGGACGTACGCGCCTTGGGTCGCGAACTCGATGATGACCGCAGCGGACTCGGGCATGGCGACTCTTGCCGCTCCTGGTGACAGACTATAAGGAACGATCAAGGATGTTGCCGAAGACCTAACGCCCATCGCATCGGGGATCACGCCATGGCCCAAGCCGCCGCAACCGAGGCCCACAAAACCGAAGCCGTCTTCCAGTGGGACGATCCGTTCCTCCTGGACGAGCAGCTCTCGGAGGACGAGCGCATGGTCAAGGACGCGGCCCGCGAGTTCGCCCAGGCCACCTTGATGCCCCGGGTGCGCGATGACTTCCGCCACGAGAAGGGTGATCGCTCGGTGCTCGAGGCGATGGGCGAGATGGGGCTCCTGGGCGCCACGATCGAGGGCTACGGCTGCGCCGGGGTCAACTACGTCTCCTACGGCCTGACCGCGCGGGAGATCGAGCGGGTGGATTCGGGCTACCGCTCGATGATGAGCGTGCAGTCGAGCCTGGTTATGTACCCGATCCACGCCTACGGCACCGAAGAGCAGCGGCAGCGCTACCTGCCCAAGCTGGCGACGGCCGAGCTCATCGGCTGCTTCGGGCTGACCGAGCCGGACCATGGATCGGACCCCGGCGGGATGAAGACCCGGGCGAAGAAGGTGGACGGCGGCTACGTCCTGAACGGCGCGAAGATGTGGATCTCGAATGCGCCGATCGCCGATCTTTGCCTCGTCTGGGCGAAGGATGACGCGGATGCCATCCGGGGATTCCTGCTCGAACGCGGCATGAAGGGGCTATCGACCCCGAAGATCGAGGGCAAGTTCTCGTTGCGCGCCTCGCCCACCGGCGAGATCGTCATGAGCGACGTGTTCGTGCCCGAAGCCAACCTGCTGCCCGGCGTCAAGGGCCTGCGCGGGCCGTTCGGCTGCCTGAACAGCGCCCGGTTCGGCATCGCCTGGGGCGCGCTCGGCGCCGCCGAATTCTGCTGGCACGCGGCGCGGCAATACACCCTCGACCGCAAGCAATTCGGCCGACCGCTCGCCGCCAACCAGCTCGTCCAGAAGAAGCTCGCGGACATGCAGACCGAGATCACCATCGCGCTCCAGGCCTGCCTCAGGGTCAGCCGCCTGCGCGACGAGGGCCGCGAGACGCCGGAGATGATCTCGCTCATCAAGCGCAACAGTTGCGGCAAGGCGATCGACATCGCCCGCGTCGCCCGCGACATGCACGGCGGCAACGGCATCTCCGACGAATTCCACGTCATCCGCCACATGCTGAACCTGGAATCGGTGAACACCTACGAGGGCACCCACGACATCCACGCCCTCATCCTCGGCCGCGCCCAGACCGGCATCCAGGCGTTCTCAGGGTAGAGGTCGGGACGGCTCCCTGTTCAGTCGAGCGAGCGAACGTCGAACGTCCAGCGCTCTCCGATCGATCCGCCGTGCGTCGCCAGCCAGGCATCGGCGCGGGTCCGGCCATGGTTGAAGAGGTATTCGAGAAACTCCCACGACGTATTGAGTTTGCTGGAAAACCCCAGGGAACTCATCAGCACCTCGTCCTCGACCATGTGCACCTTGATGTGCTTCAGCCGCCGTTCCCCCGCCCGGATGCCCTCCTTGGCAAGGTCGCTCACCAGGTCCATCGCCTGGAGTTCGCAGATCAGGGTTGCATTGAAGCTGATCTCGTTCACCCGATCGAGGATGTGACGCGCTTCGGTCGGCATGTCCGCGTGTCAGATCGGGTTGATCTGGACGATGACGATGTCCTCGCAAGTGCAGTTGCGGATCAGGGGAAACAGCGCCGGGTTGCCCATGTAGCCGCCGTCCCAGTAGGACTCACCGTCGATCTCGACTGCACGGAACAGGGACGGCAGGCACGCCGATGCCAGCAAGGCCTTGGCCGAGAGCTCGGCGTTGGTGAATACCTTGATGTTGCCGCGCCGCACGTTTGTCGCGCAGACGAACAGCTTGACCGCGCCCGCCCCGCGCAGGGCCGCGAAGTCGACTTCGTCCGCGAGAATCTCCTCCAGCGGATTCAGGTTGAGGGGATTGACCTGGTAGGGCGAAGCCAGCCGGCTAAGGAAATCCAGCGTGAGGTAGGCGGGCGACCAGTCCATGTCCCACGGGCTGCCCATGGCCGCGTCCACACCGGTCGGCCGCAGAGGGCTGAACACGCCGGCCTCGCTGATCCGCCGCCAGAAGCGACGTAGGGCCGCCTGGGCGCCCCTTCGGCCCCCTTTGAGCAGGCCATGGGCGAGCACCGTGGCATTCATCGCCCCGGCGCTGGTGCCGCAGATACCGTCGATCGCCAACCCGTCGTCGTCGAGCAGACGATCGAGCACGCCCCAGGGAAGGCACCGTGGGAGCCCCCACCTTGCAGGGCCAGGTTGACCGTTCGCATGATCGGCGCCTTCCTCAGCGCGCCGTCGAGCCGCCGTCGACGGGCAGGCCGACGCCGGTGATGAAGGCGGCGGCGTCGGAGGCGAGATAGACCAGGGCGGCGGCGACCTCCTCGGGCTTGCCGATCCGGCCCAAGGGAAGCGCCTCGGCCCAGTGCTCGCGCGCCGCAGCGAGATCGACGCCGTGTCGCGCGGCACTGGCCACCAGCATCGGCGTGTCGATTTCGGCGGGGCAGACGGCGTTCACCCGGATGCCTTCGCGCGCGTGGTCCAGGGCCATGGCCTTGGTGAGCATGAGAACCCCGCCCTTGCTCGCGCAATAGGCGGCGGCATCGGCGCCGGCGAACAGCGCCCAGTCGGACGCGACGTTGAGGATCACTCCGCCACCCTGCCGGCGCATCACCGGCACGGCGGCCCGGCTCATGAAGAAGACCCCCGAGAGATTCGTGTCGATCACCCGAAACCAGTTCTCGTCGCTGGTGTCGGGCACCGATCCGCCGGCGTTCATGCCGGCGTTGTTGACCAGGACGTCGAGCCGGCCGAAGCGAGCCAGGGTTGCCGCGACCGCCGCATCGCACAGCTTCGGGTCCGCCACGTCGCCCAGGACCAACTCGGCCTCGTGGCCGTCGGCGCGGAGCGCGTCGCGGGTCGCCGTGCCGCGGACCTCGTCGCGCCCCATCAGGACGACGCGGGCGCCCGTCGCGGCGAAGGCCTTGGCCGCGGCGGCGCCGATCCCCGAGGTCGCGCCGGTGATGAGGACTACCCGGGTCATCCTGCGGTGAACCCCCCGTCCAGCAGCATCGTCGCTCCCGTCACGAACCGCGACCGATCGGAGGCGAGGAACAGCGCCATGTCGGCGACCTCGTCCGCAGTCGCCATGCGTCCCATCGGATTGCCATCCGCGATCTCGCGCCGGAACTCCACGGGATCGCGGGCGAGGTCGCGCGCCTCCTTGTCGATCATCGGCGTGTCGACCCAAGTGGGGCACAGGGCGTTGACCCGTATCCCCTCCTTCGCATGGTCGAGCGCCATGGCCCGGCTGAGTTGCAGAACCGCGCCCTTGCTCGCGCAATAGGCCGCCGACAGGGGCGCGCCCACTACCGCGGCGTCGGACGCGATGTTGATGATCACGCCGCTGCGCCTGGGCCGCATGGCCGCCAGCGCCGCCCGCGAGAGATAGAAGACCGCGTGCACGTTGGTGGACATGGTCCAGCGCCAGTCCTCGTCGGTCGTGGCCGCCGCGTCCTTGCACACGATCACCCCGGCGGCATTGACCAGGATGTCGAGCGCGCCATGGCGGGCGACGGTCTCGGCAACAGCGCGATCGCAGAACCCGCGCTCGCTCACGTCGCCCAATAGGACGCTCGCCTTGCCGTCCCCGATACGACCGAGCACGGCATCGGCGCGCGCGCGGTCCCGGCCCACGGCGACGATGGTCGCGCCCGCCTTGGCGAAAGCGACGGCGATCGCGGCGCCGATGCCGGAGGTCGCGCCGGTGACGATGGCGATCTTGCCGTCGAGCCGCATGGGTCTATCCACCCTCCCCGCTGACCATGCGGAAAATCCCCGAGAAGTCGAGCCCGGAATTGCCGGCATTGCAGAACAGCGCGTACAGCGCGGCGGCCTCGGCACCGATCGGCGTCGCCGCGCCCGTGGCGTTGGCCGCCTGCTGCGCCAGGCGTAAATCCTTCAGCATCATCGCCGCCGTGAACCCCGGCCGGTAGTCGTGATTGGCGGGCGACCCCGGCACCGGTCCCGGCACCGGACAGTTCACGGTCAGGGACCAGCACTGGCCCGAGGATTTCGCGGCGATATCGAACAGCTTCTGCCGGTCGAGCCCGAGACGGTCGCCGAGCGCGAACGCCTCGGCCACCACGATCATCGAGGCACCGAGGATCATGTTGTTGCAGATCTTGGCGGCCTGACCGTTGCCCGACGGCCCGGCATGGACCACGGTCTTGCCCATGGCGACGAGGATCGGCTCGGCCCGCGCGACCGCCGCCGCCGCGCCGCCGACCATGAACGTCAGGGTACCCGCCGCCGCTCCCCGCACGCCACCGGACACCGGCGCGTCGACCATGGCGAGGCCGGCCTTCGCCGCCGCCGCGCCCACGTCCCGGGCCGTCGCCACGTCGATGGTCGAGCAGTCGATCAGCAGGGTCCCCGCCCGCGCCGCGCCCAGCACCGCGTTCCCGTACACGTCGCTCACCTCGGCGCCCGACGGCAACATGGTGACGACCGCATCCCGCCCCTTCGCCGCCTCGGCGGCGCTGGCGGCCACACGGCAGCCGCCCGACTCTGCTTCCTCGAGCGCCGCCGGGAAGGGATCGTAGGCGACGACGGCGTGGCCGGCCCTGACCAGGTTGATCGCCATGGGCCGTCCCATGTTGCCGACGCCGATGAATCCGATCTCAGCCATGTGGGTCCTCGTCAAACGTCAGGTCGCCACCGTCGAGGGGCGCGAAGTAGCCGTCCACCATCGCATCGCTCACCGCCGCCAGACTTTCGGGCCGCCAGCGGGGCCGATTGTCCCGGTCGATGATGACGGCCCTAACCCCTTCCGGGAAGTCCCAACCGGCGACGAACCGTTGGCTCAGGCGAAACTCGGTACGAATTCCCGCATCAAGGTCCAGGCGCCGACCCAGGCGAAGTTGCCTGAGGGTCACCTTCAGGCTGGTCGGCGCCTTCGCCAGCAGGGCCGATCGCGTCGCCTCCGCCCAGGTCCCGCCTTCCGTGGCCAGGGCGTCGAGAATCGCCGCGATGCTCTCACCCGCGAAACAACGGTCGATCGCCGCGCGATAGGCCGCCAACGGCGGGGGACCGGGATCGCGGGCGTGGGCATCAAGGACCGGGCCGATGTCCCCGTCCGTCAAGGCCGCGGTCAGGGCCGGCCAGTCGGTGCTTGGCACCGCATGGGTCGCGAAGCCGGCGTACAGGCAATCCGCAGCGCCGAGCCGAGTGCCGGTGAGACCGAGATAGGTGCCGATCTCGCCCGGCATGCGCGGCAGGACGTACGTCGCGCCGACGTCGGGGAATAGTCCAATCCCCGTCTCCGGCATGGCGAACAGCGCCCGATCGCCCACGACCCGGTACCGCCCATGCACCGACACTCCAACCCCGCCGCCCATGACCACACCGTCCACCAGCGCGATGTAGGGTTTCGGATAAACGGCGATGCGGCGGTTGAGCCGGTATTCGTCCCGATAGTAGTCGTGAGTCAGGCGGCCGCCGCGCCGCATGGCGTCGTACAGCACCCGGATGTCGCCACCGGCGCAGAAGGCCCGACCGCCAGCACCCTCGACGACCACGGCGACGATCGCCGGATCGCGCATCCAGTCGGCGAGTCGCGCGGTCATGGCCTTCGCCATGCCATGGGTCAGGGCGTTCAACGCCGCCGGCCGGTTGAGGGTGATCCAACCGACCCGGCCACGGACGGCGAACTGAACCTCGTCTAGCGCGCTCACGTCTCGCCGAATGGCGCCGCGTCGTCCAGCAGGCGGCGAGCGATGATCACGCGCATGATTTCGTTGGTACCCTCGAGGATGCGGTGAACGCGGGTATCCCTGAGGTGTCGCTCGAGCGGGAAGTCTTTCAGGTAACCGTAGCCGCCATGGAGCTGCAGGGCCTCGTCGCACACCTTGAACCCCACGTCGGTGGCGAAGCGCTTCGCCATGGCGCAGAGAGTCGTCGCGTCCGGATCGCCGGCGTCGAGCGCGGCCGCTGCGCGCCGGATCATCAGCCGCGCCGCCTCCAGCTCGGTCGCCATGTCGGCGAGGCGGAAGCGGAGTGCCTGGAAATCGCCGAGCGGCCGCCCAAACTGGCGCCGTTGCCCAAGATAGGTGCGCGCGGCACCCAGCGCCGCCCGCGCCGTGCCAACGGAACAGGCGCCGATGTTGACCCGGCCGCCGTCCAGCCCGGCCATGGCGAACCGAAAGCCCTCGCCCTCGGCCCCGATCCGGTTGCCCACGGGCACGCGGCAGTCGTCGAACCTGACCATGGCCGTAGGCTGGCTGGTCCACCCCAGCTTGCGCTCCGGTGCGCCGAACGAGAGCCCGGTCGTCCCCTTTTCGACCGCGATGCAGGAGACGCCCTTTGGGCCCGAGCCGCCGGTTCGGACCATGGCCAGATACAGATCGCTCACCCCGGCGCCGGAAATGAACGCCTTGGTGCCGTTGACCACATAGGCATCGCCGTCGCGCACGGCGCGGGTCGACAGAGCCGCCGCATCCGATCCGCTCCCCGGCTCGGTCAAGCAATAGCTCGCAATCTTGGTCATGGGGATCAGCGCGGGAAGCCAGCGCGACCGCTGCGCGTCGTCGCCGAACCGATCGATCATCCAGGCGACCATGTTGTGGATCGACAGGTAGGCGGCCGTGGCGGTGCAGCCGGCCGCCAGCTCCTCGAATATCAGCGCGGCCTCGAATCGCCCGAGACCGGGGCCGCCCGATTCGGCACGGACCGTGATCGAGGCGAAACCGAGCTCCGCCGCCTTGCGCAGGGTCGCGATCGGAAACTCCGCCTCCGCGTCCCACCGCGCGGCGTTGGGTGCGAGCTCACCGGCGGCGAACTCTCGGGCCAAATCGCGCACCGCGCGCTGGTCCTCGCTCAGAACGAAGGTCACAGGTATCTCCCCGGTCACCGCCGATCGTACCCGATCCGGGGGGTCGCGCCACAGCGACACACCCGGGTTGCCGCCCGCGACGAACCAAGCGACCGCCTCGTTCCGGCAGTGGATTGGAATAGTCGTCTCGGAAATATCGGCTAAAATGCCTGGTCGGCTCAAGTTGAGGAATCCCCACAATGTCCAAGGCGACGCTCCCGATCCTCGACCTGTCCAAGGCACGATCCGGCGACCGTGCCGCCAAGCGGCGCCTCGTAGGGGCGGTGCGCGAAGCGTGCATGAGCCACGGCTTCTTCTATCTCCGCAATCACGGCGTTCCCGAATCCGTCATCGGCCAGGCCGTCGACCAGGCGCGACGATTCTTCCGGCAGCCCCTGGCGGAGAAGCGCAAGGTCGCCGTCAACCATCGCCACAGGGGGTTCAACGCGCTCGGCGATGCCTTGATGTACGGTGCGACCAGGCCCGACCATAAAGAGTTTTACTCGATCGGCCTCGAACTTCCGGAGGACGATCCCTGTGTTCTGGCCGGCGAGCCCCTGCGTGGGCCGAACAACTGGCCCGCTAGCCTGCCCAATTTTCGCACGGCCCTGTCCGAATATTATGCGGCTATCGGTGACTGCGGTTCGGAACTCCTACGTGTGGTCGCGCTCGCCCTCGATCTCGACGAGGAGTTCTTTACCCCACGCTACCGGAAGCGCCTGCAGCGGACCCAGATCATCTACTACCCGCCCCAGCCGGCGGATGCCGAGGCCGATCAATTCGGCGTCGCACCGCACACCGACTTCGGCTGCATTACCCTGCTGTGGCAGGATGACTCCGGCGGGCTGCAGGTCCGCGATCGTGGCGCGAAGGCGTGGATCGAGGCGAATCCGATCCCGGGCACCCTGGTCGTCAACATCGGCGACCTCCTCGGCCGGTGGACCAACGACCGTTTCGCGTCCACACCGCACCGGGTGATCAACCGCTCTGGACACGAGCGCTTCTCCATCGCCACGTTCTATGATCCGGACTTTCGCGCCGTGGTCGATGCGTGCGACATGGGTACCGGCGAGGCCGATTGCCGCTATCAGCCCGTGTCGGCCGGCGAGCACATCCTCGGTCGCTTCAACCAGTCGTTCGGTTACCGCAAGGTCCTCGCCGACAAGGCCGCGGCTGCCCGCTGATGACGGCCCTCGACGAGATCACGACGGCCTTGGCGCAAGCTGCGGCGGGCGGCGATCGCTGGACGATGCCGCCTGCCTTTTATACGTCGCCGGACGTCCTCGGGCTGGAGATGGAGCGGATCTTCCGCGCGGAGTGGGTCAGCCTCGGGCGGCTCGACGAGATCCCTCGAGCCGGTGACTATTTCACGACGGACCTCGCGGGTGAGGAACTGGTCGCGATCCGCGGGGAGGATGGGCGCGTACGTGTCCTGTCCAACGTGTGCCGCCATCGCGGTACGGTGATTCTGGAAGGCCGGGGCCGCGCCAACCGCCTCGTCTGTCCGTATCACGCCTGGACCTACGGCAGCGACGGCCGCCTCCAGCGGGCGCCGCACATGGAGAAGGTCGCGGGCTTCGAGCAGGACTCCATCAAGCTGCCCGAGTTCGCGATGGAAGACTGGCGCGGGTTCATCTACGTGAACCTAGACGGCAGGGCGAAGCCCCTGGCGCCCCGCCTCGCGGAGCTCGAAGCCTTGGTCGCCAACTACCACATGGAGGACATGACTTTCGCCCACGGCGAGGACGAAGTCTGGGCGACGAACTGGAAGGTCCTCGCCGAGAACTTCATGGAGGGGTATCACCTCGCCCACACCCACCCGCGCACCTTGAACCCGATCACGCCGACGGCGCTGTGCGAGAAGTTCGCGGGGGGCAAGGGTTTCACTGGCTACGTCTCGTGGTACGACCCGGCCTATCCGGCCCGGGGTCCCTGGCATACCGATCTCACGGAACCGGAGACGCGCCGGACCATGATGGTCTGGGTGTACCCCTGCCACGTCGTCGCTCTCGCCCCGAACATGGTGACGTACATGTGCCTGCGACCCAAGGCGGCGGGCGAGGTGGCCATACGCTGGGGCATCGCGACGCTTGATCCCAACACACCGCACGAGCGGCTGGAGTCGTCGATCGCGCTGGCCCGCGCCTATAACGGCGAAGACAAAGTTCGCCTGGAGCGGTTGCAGCGCGGGCTCGGATCCCGTTTCATGGCACGGAGCCGATTGGGCCCTCCGGACCTGGAGGGCACCGTCTCCGACTTCTTCACCTACATCGCAGGCCTGCTCCCAAGCGCACACCCCACCCGAACCCGAAAGCCCCGGACGACCGCCGCCGCGACCAGGGGTTCGACTTCGACGGATAGATCCCGATCCGTCGGGCTGAACCCCAAGTGAGCCTCTCGATCTTGTGGTCGGCGACGTTGATCCGACACTGCACGGGAGTCTCCGTCATCGGGTGGGAAGGCCCTGCCGCTCGGAAGGGGGAAGGTCACGATGTCGCGCGGCGCCACTCGGCGATGGCGCGGCCGGAGAAAGTGGTGCGCATCATCAGCCGGCGAAAGCCGGCGTAGTCGTTCACCGCGTAGTGGAGCGTCGAGTAGTTGTCCCACACCGCGACCGTTCCGGCGGTCCAACGGAACCGGCAGAAGAACTCGGGTCGTATGCAATGGATGCGAAGTCGGTCCAGCAGGGGGCGGCTCTCTTCCTCGGTCATGCCGTCCAGTCGGGTGACGTAGATCGGGTTGACGTAGACCGAGCGTCGGCCGGTGACCGGGTGGGTGAGCACCGCGGGGTGGGAGCGTTCTTCGTCCGCTGTGGGATCGTCGCGCACGATCCGGATGGCCCCCGTCATGCGCGTCTCCATGGGCGGCGCCCACTTGACGCCATGGGGCTTGCCGACGTGGACCGCATCGCGCCCGTCGAGAACGGTCCGAAGGTCCGGGGGCAGCGCCTCGTAGGCCGCGACCTGGCTCGCCCACAACGTGTCGCCGCCGTACGGCGGGACCTCGACGGCGTTCAGGACCGAGCCGCCCGGCGGCTGCTCCAGGAACGAGAGATCGGAGTGCCAGTCGCCGCCGAACACCCCGCCTCCCTCATAGGCCTCCTTGATGACACGGATGACGAAGGGGTCGTCGGGCATCCCCTCGATGTAGGTCGAGCGCGCGAGCGGCCCGAACACCCGCGTCAGCACCTTCTGCTGGGCCACGTCGATGAACTGGTCGCGGAAGAAGACGACGAGGCGACGATCGAGCGCGTCGCGAAGTTCGCCAGCCAAGTCCGACGAGATCGGTTGCTTCAGATCAACACCCTCGATCTCGGCGCCGATGGTGCCCGTGAGCGGGCGTTCGATGAGCATGGCGGATCGCAGCGCCTCTTTTCACCAGCGGGGACCCGCATTCTAGAATAGGGTAGGCGCGGCGGCTACGGTTCGGCGCCGCGAAGGCTCGCGCCACGTTGCCAGGGGGCGAGAAAGGCCGCACGCTGCCGGCAACCGATCGGGAGGTCACGATGACGAGCGAGCTTGGACCGAATCAAGGGCTGATCGGCGCGAAGGGCTCCCGCATTCGACTGGAAACCCCCGCCCTGGTGCTCGACCTCGACAAACTCGAGCACAACATCGCGTCGCTCGCCCGTCATGCGAAGGATCATCGTTACGCCCTGCGCCCGGTGGCCAAGATCCACAAGTCGGTGGAGATCGCCCGGATGCAGATGGCCGCCGGAGCCATCGGCCAGTGTTGCGCCACGTTGGCCGAGGCGGAAGCGATGGTCGCGGCTGAAATTCCGGGCGTTCTGCTGTTCACGTCCGTCGTGTCGCCCGCCAAGGTGGCCCGCGTCGCCGCCCTCAACGCCCGGGCCGACGGGCTGCTCGTGGCGGTCGACGATGCCGGCAACGTCGATGCCCTCGCGGCCGCGGCCCGGAAGACGGGCAATCGCCTCAAACTCCTCGTCGATGTCGAGATCGGCGGCGGCCGCACCGGGCTGACCGGACCGGACGCGATCATCGCCCTCGCCAGGCGCATCGCCGCCGCCGACGCGCTCGAGTACGCCGGCCTGCAAGCCTACGACGGCAGCTTCCAGAATACCGTCGACTACGACGAACGCCGGGCTCGGGCGAAAGCGCCCCTGGGCGCCCTGACGGCCCTGCGCCAACGCCTCGCGGCCGAAGGCCTGGCCCCCGCCATCGTCAGCGGCGGCGGCACCGGCACCCACGACTTCGCCGGCGAGGACTTCACCGAAGTGCAGGCGGGCACGTACATCTTCCTCGACGTCAACTACCTCGACGCCCGCCTTCGCCGCGACGACCCGTCACCGTTCAAGCCCGCGCTGTTCGTCCGCACCGCGGTGATCAGCACGGCACAACCGGAGTTCGTCGTCACCGACGGCGGCCTCAAGGAGTTCGCGTCCGTCTCCCTCGATCCGCTCATCCCATCGGGACCCCTGGCCGGGGCGCCATATAGCCTTGTCGGCGACGACATGGGGCGCATCGACATCGCCGATCCCGCCCGCCGCCCCCGTGTCGGCGACGCCGTCGAATGCATCCCGCCGCACTGCTACGCGACCCTCAATCTCTACAGCCGCTACCATTGCGTCCGGGGCGATACCCTCGTGGCCATCTGGCCCATCGTCGCCCGCGACAATCACTGAGGCTTCGCGCCTCCTTGACAGGCGCGGGCTCGTGCTGTTGCCTGCGTCGTGCGCCGATTTGAAGCCTAGATTGCGGGCGCCTTAGAAATGCGGCTAAAGCGAGGGGCGACCGCCCGGCTCTGGCCGTGGCGGTTTTTACGTGGCCCCCAGGAGACGCAACATGACCCAGAAGTGGACGAACCCCGAGACGCTGGTCCTGCACGCCGGCTATCGCAGCGACAGTGCGACCAATGCGGTCGCGGTCCCGATCTACCAGACCACCTCCTATCAGTTCCGCGATACCGAGCACGCCGCGGCCCTGTTCGGCCTGAAGGAGTTCGGCAATATCTATACGCGGATCATGAACCCGACCTGCGCCGTCCTCGAGGAGCGGGTCGCGGCCCTGGAGGGCGGTGTCGCGGCGCTGGCGGTGGCCTCCGGTCAGGCTGCCTCGCTGTTCGCGATCCAGAACATCTGCCATGCCGGCGACAACGTTGTGAGTTCCACCGATCTCTACGGCGGGACCTGGAATCTGTTCGCCAACACGCTCACCACCATGGGGATCGAGGTCCGGTTCGTTGACCCGGCGGACCCCGAGAATTTTCGGCGCGCGACCGACGCCCGGACCCGCTGCTACTACGCGGAGACTCTGCCGAACCCGAAACTGCACGTGTTTCCCATCCGCGAGGTGGCGGATATCGGCCGCAAGCTGGGCGTGCCCTTGATCATGGACAACACCGCCTGCCCGATCCTGTGCCGGCCGTTCGATCATGGGGCGGCGGTCGTCGTCTATTCGACGACCAAATACATCGGCGGCCATGGCAACTCGATCGGCGGGCTGGTGGTGGACGGCGGCAACTTCGATTGGGAGGGGAACGCCGAACGGTTCCCCATGTTGAACAAACCCGATCCGAGCTACCACGGCGCGGTGTGGACCGAGGCGGTCAAGCCCCTGGGCCCCATCGCCTACATCATCAAGATGCGGGTCACCCTGCTGCGCGACATCGGCGCGCCGATGAGCCCGTTCAACGCCTTCCTGTTCATCCAGGGGCTGGAGACCCTGCCGCTGCGCATGCGGCAGCACTGCGCCAACGCGGGCCAGGTGGCGGATTTCCTCGCCAAGCACCCGAAGGTCTCCAAGGTGATCTTTCCCACCCATATGAGCGGCGAGATGCGCCGGCGGGCTGACACCTACCTGAAGGGCGGCCATGGCGCCCTCGTCGGCTTCGAGCTGTCGGGCGGGCGCGAAGCAGGCCGGCGCCTGATTGATTCCTTGAAGATGTTCTACCACGTGGCCAACATCGGCGACGCGCGCAGCCTCGCGATTCACCCGGCGACCACGACCCATTCGCAGTTGACGCCGGACGACCAGCTTGCGACCGGCGTGTCGGACGGGTATGTCAGATTGTCAGTCGGAATCGAGCACATCGACGACATCCTGGCGGACCTCAAGCAGGCCCTGGTGGCGGCGTAGGAGACCTTGGCGAAGCAGCGGCAACCCATTGCGCCACGGTCACGCGGCGGCCGGATCGAAACGGGTCCGGTCGCGCCCCTTGGCGCGTACCCCCGCGTGCGCATGCGGCGCAACCGGCGCGACGATTGGTCGCGCCGCCTGGTGCGCGAGAACACCCTCACCGCCAATGACCTGATCTGGCCCGTGTTCGTCCAGGGCGGGCGCGGCAAGCGGACGGCGGTGGCCTCGATGCCCGGTGCCGATCGTCTTTCGATCGACCTGGTGGTGGCGGCGGCGGCCGAGGCCGTGACCCTCGGCATCCCCCTGATCGCCCTGTTTCCCGCCACGCCGCTGGATCTCAAGAACCCGACGGGCGACGAGGCCCTGAACCCGGAAAACCTGGTCAACCGCGCCATTCGCGCCCTAAAGCGCGACGTGCCGGAGATTGGGGTGCTGTGCGACGTGGCGCTCGACCCCTACACCGACCACGGCCACGACGGCCTCCTCCACGACGGCCAGATCGTCAACGACGAGACCGTCGCGCTGCTGTGCCGCCAGGCCCTGGTACAGGCCGACGCGGGCTGCGACGTGATCGCTCCGTCCGACATGATGGATGGCCGCATCGGCGCCATCCGCGGTGCTCTCGACGCCGCCGGCTACCAGCACGTGCGCATCATGGCCTATGCCGCGAAGTACGCGTCCGCGTTCTATGGGCCGTTTCGCGATGCCATCGGCTCCCAGGGCAGCTTGGGCAAGGGCGACAAGCGCACCTATCAGATGGACCCCAGCAACGGCGACGAGGCCCTGCGCGAGGTCGCCCTCGACCTCGCCGAGGGCGCCGATATGGTGATGGTCAAGCCGGGCATGCCCTACCTCGACATCGTCCGCCGGGTGAAGGAGACCTTCAAGGTCCCGACCTTCGCCTACCAAGTCAGCGGCGAATACGCGATGCTGCAAGGCGCCATCGAGCGCGGCTGGCTCGACGGGGCGCGGGTATGGCCCGAAACGCTCCTCGCCTTCAAGCGCGCCGGCGCCGATGGCATCCTCACCTACGCCGCCCTCGACGTCGCCCGGCGACTGAAGGCCGCTTGAACGATGGCGGCACTCCCCACCCTCTTCCTCAGCCACGGCTCGCCGATGACGGCGATCGAGCCGAGCGCGACTCATGACTTCCTCAAGGGCCTGGGGTCGGCGATTCCCAGGCCGACGGCGATCCTCTGCATCTCCGCCCACTGGGAGACCGCACGCCCGCGCCTCACGGGCTCGCTCAAGCCCGAGCTGATCTACGACTTCCACGGATTCCCGAAGGAGCTCTACCAGCTCCGCTATCCCGCGCCCGGTTCGCTTCAACTCGTGGGCCGCGCCGCCACCGCCCTGGCGAACAAGGGATTCGCCTGCGACATCGATCCCTCGCGCGGGCTCGACCACGGCACCTGGGACCCGCTCTACCTCGCCTATCCCGCGGCCGACATCCCGGTCGTGCAGCTTTCGATCCAGCCGGCGGCGACCACCGATCACCATCTCGCGGTAGGCCGGGCGCTGCGCCCGTTGCGCGACGAGGGCATCCTGATCGTCGGCAGCGGCAATGCGACCCACAACCTGCGCGCCTGGCGCGGAGCCACGGCGCCCACGCCCGAATGGGTCACGCGGTTCAGCACCTGGCTCGATGACCGGGTGCTGGCCGGCGACGGCGGCGTGCTCTGCCGTTACCGCACCGAGGCCCCCTTCGCCGTCGAGAACCACCCGACCGAGGACCACTACCTGCCGCTCCTGGTCGCCCTCGGCGCGGCCGGCGATGGCGCCCGGGCCACGAAAATCCACGCCGGCTACGACGGCGTCCTCGACATGGCGTCCTACCAGTTCGCCTGAATTTAGGCGCCGAGCACGAACCGCCGTACAGTGGCGATCTGACCCGCGTCCATCAGCGCGGGCGCGTGGCCCATGCCGGGCCATTCGACCAGCGTCGCCATGGGACCGCGCGTCGTCATTTCCTGGGCCGTAGCGGCGAGCAAAAGATCCGACTCGGCCCCGCGCAGGACCAGGGTGGGACAGCGGATCGCATCCCATAGCGGCCACAGCTCGGTGTCCTTCTCCCCGAGCTTGCCGAACATGACGGCGATGCCGGGGTCGTAGTGCAGGCGCAGGCCCCGCGGATCGGGGCGCGCGCCATGGTCCGCCAGATGCCGCCACTGCGCATCGGTCAGGTAGCCGAACGGCGCCAGCACCTCCCGAAGCCGTGCCTCCAGGGCGGCGCCGTCCGGAAACAGGGGATCGTCGCCCAGGTAACCGGCGATGCGGCGCACCGCCGCCGCCGGAATCAGCGGCCCGATGTCGTTGATGACCAATCGGCCGATGGGCGATTCCGCTTCCGCCGCCATCAGCATTCCCAGAAGACCACCCATCGAGGTGCCGACCCAGGCGACGTCGCGCGCCCCAAGGTCGGCCAGCAGCGCCTTGAGCGCGACAAGGTAGGTGGATGTCGCGTAGGCCTCCTTGTCCGCGAGCCAGCCGCTGCGGCCCCGCCCCGGCATGTCGGGGCACACCACCCGCGCCATGCCGCTCATGCTCTCGGCCAGGGCGTCGAAGTCGCGACCATTGCGGGTTAGCCCGTGGACGCACAGGACCGTGCGCGGTGCGGCCGGGTCGCCCCAGTCGGTGTACGCGAGCCGGACGGTCTCGCCGCCGACGTTCAAATCGAGGCTAGCCTGCCGCATGGTTGCCGGCGGTCCCCTCGTCCTCGACCTCGACGAAGGTGTCGGTGAAGAAGCCGTTGAACCGGGTGGCGTTGGCGTTGCTGTAGGCGCCAACCTGGCCGATTTCGATCCAGTCGCCCTCGCGAATGTCGTCGGGCAGCAGGAAGGGATGGGGCAGCACGTCGATCGAATCGCAGGTCGGTCCGTTGACCGTGAACGCGGCGACGCGCGCCGAAAGGGTGCCGTCCAGCCGGATCGCCCGAACCGGAAGTTGGATGTTGGCGATCTTGGTCTCGGACAGGCCGCCATACAGCCCATCGTTGATGTAGATCTGCCCTTCCTTGCGCAGATGCACCTGCACCAGCAGCGACATGCCGTCGGCTACCAGGGCTCGCCCTGGCTCGCACATCAGCACGCAATCGTTGCGCAGGTTGATCGCCTTCGCCCCGTTGACGATCTCTTCGATGAAGGAGCCGAGCGGCGGCGCCTGGGAACCGGGATAGGCCGCCGGAAATCCGCCGCCCACGTCCAGGACGTGAATGTTCACGCCCGCCTTGGCGATCACCTGGCCCGCCAGTTCCATGGCGTTGCGGTAGGCGAGCGGCGGTCGTGCATTGGGAGCCGACGTGGAACGCAAGGCCCGGCTGAATGCCCTCCTTGGCCACGATACCGAGCAGGCGCGCCGCCTCGTCCGGCTGCGCCCCGAACTTGGCCGACAGGTCGTACAGCGCCTCGGTCTTCGGGGTCTCCATACGGACGACGATCGACAGCCCCTCGCCGCCGGTCACGTCGAGCACCTTGGCGAGTTCGCTCTCATGGTCGACCACGTACTGGCGCACGCCATAGACTTGGTAGGCGCTCTGGATGACGGCGCGGCCCTTGACCGGATGCATGAAGTAGGGTTCCGCGTCGCGGAACTGTTCCCGCACCTGCGCGATCTCGGGCAGCGATGCCGTGTCGAAATGTCGGATGCCGGCATCGTACAGCGCCTTCACCACCAAGGGATGGGGATTGCACTTGATGGCATAGAGAATCCGCCCGGGAAAGCTGTCGAGGAAGGCGCGGGCCGTCCGTTTCAGGACATGGGGCCGCAGCAGATAGACCGGGTAGCTGGGCGTGAGCGCCGCCACGACCGCGCGGGCGTCGGCGAACGTCGTCCCCTTCTTCTTCGTGCCTTGGGCCACCCTAGGGCTTTGACTCCGATGGATCGTTCACGATCCGTCGGGCCAAACCCCTGGGACCATTCTCATCTCGTGGCCCACCCCAAACACGATGATGAATCATGCGTTCGTGTCGGACCACTAGAACGGGATATCGTCGTCCAGGTCGTCGCTGGGGCCGCCACCCCGGCCGCGGCCACCGCCGGCCGGAGCCGCGGCACCGGCGCTTCGTTCAAGTCCGTTGTCCGCCTCGGCCCGCTCGCCCTCCCCGCCGCCGCCGCCGCCGCCGCCGCCGCGAGTGTCGAGCATGGTGAGCTCGCCACGATAGCGTGACAGCACGACCTCGGTGGTGTAGCGCTCCTGGCCCTGGTTGTCGGTCCACTTGCGCGTCTGCAGCTGGCCCTCCAGGTACACCTTCGAACCCTTTTTCAGGTACTTCTGCGCCACGTCGCACAGCCGGTCGTTGAAGATCACGACCCGGTGCCATTCGGTCTTCTCGCGCCGTTCTCCCGACGCCTTGTCGCGCCAGGACTCCGACGTCGCGACGGTCAGATTGCACACCGGGGTGCCGTCGTTCAGTTGGCGCACCTCCGGATCCTTCCCGAGGTTGCCGATGAGTGTCACCTTGTTGACGCTGCCCGCCATCGACGTTCGCCTTGTTTTCCTGACCGATTGCGGGGATTAAATCGCATTTGTCGGGCCATGACCATAGCCATCTGGATGCCGCCTTGCTCGTGACCTCCTTGCGCTTCGCCTGCCTCGCCTTGGTCCTGTCCATGCCGGCGACCGTTCGTGCTCAATCGGTCGAGCGGGGGCAGTACCTGTTTCAGGTTTCCGGCGGCTGCAGTTGCCACACGGACGTGAAGAACCAAGGCGCGCTGATGGCCGGCGGCCGGGCGTTGGCGACACCCTTCGGCACCTTCTACAGCCCCAACGTCACGCCGGATCGCGACACGGGACTTGGCACCTGGGCCCAAGACGACTTCGTCCGCGCCATGCGCGACGGCGAGGCCCCGGACGGTCGGCACCTGTTTCCGGCCTTCCCCTTCGCCTCTTTCACCGGCATGACCGATCCGGACCTCGCGGATCTTTGGGCCTATCTGCGGACCATCCCGGCGATCGCCGCACCCAATCGCGATCATGAGCTGGACGCACCCTTCGGCTGGCGGTTTCTGCTGCCGCTCTGGACGTCGCTCTACCTGGAGCAAGGACCCCTCATCGACGATCCCGAGCGGTCCGCTTCGTGGAATCGGGGCCGCTATCTGGTCGAGGCCCTGGCCCATTGCGGCGAATGCCACACGCCGCGAGACCTCCTCGGGGGCATGGATCGCGACCGCTGGCTCGCCGGCACCGCCGATGGGCCGGAGGGTGGGTCGGTCCCCAACATTACGCCCGACCCCGAAACCGGGATCGGCGCGTGGAGCGACGATGCCATCAGGCGCGTACTGCGATCGGGTATGCTGCCCGATGGGGATTTCGTCGGCGGCGCCATGGCGGAAGCCGGTGAAAGTTTCCGTCACCTGACGGACGCCGATCTCGACGCCATCGTGACCTATCTGCGCGGGGTCCCGGCTATCGTCAACCAGGTGACCACCACCAAGCCCGCGGCATCGTCGTCCGCATGGGAGTGACAGCGTGACCCTGACCCTTCTTCGCCTGGGACTCGGACGCAAGCGGCCACCTGAGCGCGCTCTGCCGGCGGTCCCGCCGCTGCAGCCGCACTACGACGTCGTGGTGATCGGCGGCGGCGGGCACGGGCTGTCGATCGCCTACCACCTGGCGCGCTACCACGGTATCCGCAACGTGGCCGTGCTGGAGCGCGGCTATCTCGCCGGCGGCAACACGGCGCGCAACACCGCGGTGATCAGGGCGAACTACATTTCCCCCGAAGCGACAACGTTTTACCGTGAGTCGCTCAAGCTCTTCCAGAACATGAGCGACGAGCTGGATTTCAACATCCTGTTCTCGGTTCGGGGCCAGCTCACCCTCGCCCATACGGACGCCTCGATCCGCACCTTCCGCCAGCGGGCCGAGGTCAACACCTTCATGGGCGTGGACTCGGTGATGGTCGAGCTGGACGAGATCGCCAAGATCTGCCCGCAGCTCGACCTGTCATCCCATGTTCGCTATCCGATCCAGGGCGGCCTCTGGCACCCGCCTGGCGCCATTGCCCGGCACGACGCGGTGGCCTGGGCCTATGCCCGGCGGGCGGCCGAATTGGGGGTCGAGATCCATACCCGCACCGAGGTCACCGGAATCGAGGTCGAGAACGGCCGCGTGCAGGCGGTGCGGACCGCCCGCGGTCGGGTGGCCTGCGGCGCGGCGGTGCAGGCGGTCGCGGGCTGGAGCTCCGAGGTCGCGCGCCTCGCCGGCATCCGCCTGCCGATCCGCAGCTTCCCGCTGCAGGCCATGGTGTCGCAGCCCCTGAAGCCGTTCCTCGATCCGCTGATCAGTTCGGCCCAGCTGCACTGCTACGTGTCGCAAACGCCGCGCGGCGAACTGGTGATCGGCGGCGGCTCCGACCCCTACCCGCTCTACCGCACCCGCTCGACCCTCGATCTCAAGGAGAGCCTGATCGCCCACACCCTGGAGCTGTTCCCCTTCCTCGCCCGGGTGAAGCTCCTGCGCCAGTGGGCGGGCGTCACCGACATGACCCCCGACTACAGCCCGATCATGGGTCCGAGTGGCATCGCCGGTTACTACCTGGACGCCGGCTGGGGCACCTGGGGGTTCAAGGCGACCGCGATCTGCGGCAAGACCATGGCCGCGACCATCGCCTCGGGCACGACCGACCCGTTGATCACCCGGTTCGCGCTGGACCGGTTCAAGACCTATTCCCAGGTCAACGAGATGGGCGCCACCGCAGCCAGCCATTGACCGGGAAGGCCCTGGTGGGCGCGGTGGGTATCGAACCCACGACCTCCTGATTAAAAGTCAGATGCTCTACCACTGAGCTACGCGCCCGGAGCATCGCACCATAGGTACGCGCCCGAGGTTGGACAAGCGGCGCGAAGGTGGCTGGGAACGCGGCGCTTGCCCTCGGCCGCCGGATGGAGAACGCTGACGCGGATCATGGCTTCTCTCCCGCCCGGCACGGTTTCGCATCATTCGCGCGTGGTTCGCCGTGCTGGCGGGCCGGGCCTTCCTGCATGACCCCGGCCTTCGCCTCTGGCCGTGGCGGCGGTGTCGCTGCGGGCCACCCGGTGGCGGCCGAGGTCGGGCTCGCGGCCTTGCGCGATGGCGGCAATGCCGTCGATGCCGTGGTCGCCGCCGCCTTCGCGGCCTTCGTCGTCGAGCCGGCGATGTGCGGGATCGGCGGGCATGGGCGGCTATCCGTCCGGTTCGCGCGAAGCGGCGAGGCCTGGGGCATCGACCACTTCATCGTCGCGCCCCAAGCGGCGACGCCCGCGGCCTGTGAAGGCGCGCTCGCGGACTTGGCCGCCCACCATCCCGCCGTGCCGCGCCCGGAGCTGGCCGAGCACGGCCCGCTATCCGTCGGGGTGCCCGGCGCGGTCGCGGGGATGTGCGCAGCGATCCGCCGGTTCGCCACCATGGACCGCGCCCGCCTGATCGCGCCCGCCATCGCGCTGGCGGAGGCTGGCATTCCGATCGACGCCCGTACCGCCGGCTTGATCGCGAGCCGGGCCGCGATCATCGCCCGGTTTCCGCCGCTCGCCCAATGGCTAGCCGACGGCCATCGCCTCGACGGCCGGGCTTTAGCCGCTACCCTCCGAGCGATCGCCGCCGAGGGCGAAGCCGCGTTCTACGGCGACACCATCGCGGCGGCGATGACGCGGGCGTTGCCCGGCGGGTTGCTCACGGCGGCCGACCTCGCGACCTACCGCCCAAGGGTCTTCCGACAGGATCTCGCGTTCTATCGCGGCCTCACCTACGCGACCTGCGATGACCTGATCGCCATCGAGGCCTTGAACCTTCTCGAGCGATTCGACCTGGCCTCGCTCGGCGCCGATGCCCCCCTCGCCCGTCATCTGCTGGCGGAGGCCCTGGCCCAGGCCTTCGTCGACAACGCTATGTATGGCGGCGATCCGGGCAATCCCGAGCTGCCGCTGCGGGGCCTCGCGGACAAGGCCTACGCCGCCCAGGTGGCGGCGACCTTCGCGCTGGATCGAGCCCGAACCCGGGTGGCGCCGGGCAACCCCCGCCCCTTCCGCGGCACCACCCAGATTTGCGCGGCGGACCGGGACGACAACGTCGCCAGCCTGATCACCAGCATCGACAGCGCCTTCGGGTCGATGGTTCTGGTACCCGGCACCGGGATTCTGCTGGGCAACGGACTCCAGCTCTTCGGCCTGTTCGAAGGCGGGCTCAACCCGATCGCACCGGGGCGCATGCCGCTCTACGGCGCGCCGGTCATGGTCGTGGCCGATGCGACGGGCCCCCGGGGCGCGTTCGCCGGAGCCGGCGGCTATCGCATCGCCTCGGGCATCCTCAACACCTTCGTGAACCTGGTGGATCACGGCATGCCCCTCGACCGTGCCATCGAGCACCCGCGCCTGCACAGCGACGGCCAGGGGGTAGAGGTCGACCCGGGCGTGCCGGAAGCGACCCGCCGCGCGCTTGCCGACATGGGGCATCGGGTCAGGGTCGCCGCGCCGAGCCCCCTCGTCTGGCCGTTCGGCCGCACCAGCGCCGTTTGGCGGGCGGCGGATGGATCCTGGGCGGCCGCGAGCGGTCCCGGTTGCGGCGCCGCGGTCGCCCTGCCATAAGCCGGCCATGGCCTCGATCATCATCCCGCCGCGCGAGGGCCGCGCCGTCCGCCTGGCGCGGGGCGGCCACGTCCGCGTCGTCAACAGCGAAGGCGCTCAGGTCGTGGATACCTGGGCGTTTCATCCATCCGATCCGACCGAGTTCCTGTCGATGGAACACAGCCGGGTCGCTACCTACAAGATTCTGTTCGAGGTTGGTGATTGCCTGGTGACCAATCGGCGCGCGCCGATCCTGACCATCGTCGCCGACCGGTCGCCGGGGATTCACGACACTCTCTACGCCGCCTGCGATGCTCTGAGTTATCCGCCGGGGCATCCGAACTGCGCCGACAACCTGCGCGCGGCCTTGCGCGATTTCGGACTGACCCCAGCCGTCGTTCCCTGCCCGTGGAACCTGTTCGAGCACGCGGCCATCGTCGGGGGCCGGTACCTGCGGGACGAACCGTCGGCCGCCCGCGCCGGCGATTACGTCGAACTTCGAGCGGAGATGGATTGCATCCTCGTGTGTTCGGCCTGCCCGTCGACCGGCTATGGGATCAGCGGAGACGGGCCGACACGCGGTGCCAGAATCGACCAGATCTGACGACCTACCGCCGGAAAACCTGATATTTTACGCGACAGTCCGATCGGGGCGATTCTCTTAACCAATTGGCAAACAAGAGATTAACGAAACTAGCACGATGTTTGCATGGGTTCTGCCACCGGAAAAGCCGAAGAAGCGAAAAGCTCGGGGGACGGAACCGGTCAAGACAAGAGCTTTGTCTCGACAGGGGGTTCGTTCCATGAAGAATCACAATTGGACGCGTGGCTTACTTCTCATCCGCCGTGGTCGCGGGAGTGGTCGCGGCGTTACCAGTCTTGGCGGCGGATTCCGCCATGCTGCTGCGCCCCGAGCCGTCGACCCTCAGCCTGCTGGCCGGTACGATCGCCGCCGGCGTCGTTCTCGGGCGTCTGAAGCAAGGCCAGTTAGAGAAATAGAATCAAGCACTTGCGCGGGTGAAGACCCGCGCGCGGGCGATGATTCAACTCGGCGAGGAAGTCCGCTGGCTCCTCTACTTCTGGGTCTTCACGACGGTCGCGGTCTTGGGAGTATCTGGTGCCCCTTCGAACCGGCGCGCAGCCTCTGCTGCGCCGGCGCTGGGCCACGAATTTCTCTTTTTCGCCCTCAACTCCGGCCTGCTCTGGGTCCTTGCCGGCTATTTCGGCACCGGGACCCCCTCGCTGTTCTACGCGGCGCTCGACGGCGGCCTTCTGGCGGCGCTCGACGCGCCACTCTGGCTGGTGTGGCTGATCGTCCTGCCGCTGATGGATGCAACCCGGTACGGAGTTCACGTCGCCCTGCACGACGTCCCCATCCTGTGGCGCGTGCACAAGGTGCACCACGCCGACCCTGAACTCGATTTCACCACTTCCCTGCGGTTCCACCCGTTCGAGATCATCATCAGCCTGGCCGCGCGGTTCATCGTGGCGGTGGCGATCGGCGCGCCGCCCCTGGTCCTGTTCACCGACGAACTCATCAGGCAGACCAGCAACGTCCTGACCACGGGAATTTCCGCTCGCCGCCGATTCTCGAACGGCTCATGCGCTGGGTCTTCGTGACGCCGGACCTGCACCGGATCCACCACTCCGCCTGGCAACCCGAGACGAACAGAAACTTCGGTGCCTCTTCATCGTGTGGGACCGCCTGTTCGGCACCCATCGCGCCGCGCCCCGTTCGCGGTTCGAGCACATGATCATCGGGCTCGACGGGCTGCGGGAGCCGACCGATCTCGGGGTCCACCGCCTTCTGGTCCTGCCGTTCGCGCTGGAGCGGGGCGACGCTCAGCTTGCGGCGGGGCTCAAGAGACAGGCGTCGCCATACGAGTAGAAGCGGTAGCCCTGGCCCATGGCGTGGGCGTAGGCCGCGCGCATGCGGTCCAGCCCGGCGAAGGCGCACACCAGCATGAAGAGGGTGGAGCGCGGCAGATGGAAGTTCGTCAGCAACCGGTCGACGGCCTTGAAGCGATAGCCGGGCGTGATGAAGAGGTCGCACTCGCCCTGAAACGGGGCAGGCGAATCGCCCTTGCCGCAGGCGAACTCCAGGACCCGTAGACTGGTGGTTCCCACGGCCACGACGCGACCGCCATCCGCCCGCGCGCGCCGGATCGCAGCGACCGCATCCGCGCCGACGCAACCCCATTCGCCGTGCATCCGGTGGTCGTCCGTGTCCGCGACCTTGAGGGGGGCGAACGTCCCGACCCCGACGTGCAGGGTCACCGCGGCGGAGGCGATGCCGCGGGCGCGCAGGCGATCGAGCAGGGCGGGCGTGAAGTGCAGCCCCGCCGTCGGGGCGGCCACGGCACCGGGCGTCCGCGCGAAGATCGTCTGATAGTCGGCAGCATCCGCGGCCGTCGGTCCCCCGGGACGGCGAATGTACGGCGGCAGGGGAACCCGACCATGCCGGGCGAGCAACGCATCGAGGGCCGCGTCCGTGACGCCGAAGCGCAAGCCGATCTCGCCACCCTCGCCGCGTCGCAGGATCTCGGCCTCGAAGCTCGGCGCGAAGGCGATCCGAGCCCCCACCCGGCAGCGCTTCGCCGGCCGCGCCAGAGCCGACCATTCGCCTTCCCGATGGGCGCGGAGCAGGGTTACCTCGATCCGGGCATCCCCGGATTGCCCGACGAGTCTGGCGGGAATGACCCGGGTATCGTTGACGACCAGCAGATCGCCCGGTCGCAGCAGGTCTGGAAGGTCCGCCACCCGCCGATCGCGCAAGGACTCATCCGCGACCAGAAGCCGCGCCGAATCGCGCGGCCTGGCGGGTTCGGTGGCGATCAGCTCCGGCGGCAGAGCGAAATCGAAGGCGTCGACCTTCACCTGCGCCGCGCCCGGACCGATCGCTCAGGCCGGCGCACCAATTTGGTCCTTATGGGTCCCGGCCTTGCGTTCCGCCTCGATGCGGCGCATCAGGCGCTCGTGGACCGCGGGCGAGACGAAGCTGGCGGCATCGCCCCCGAGCCGAGCGATCTCCTTCACGAAGCGCGACGAGACGAACTGCTGCCGCTCGGACGCCATGAGGAACAAAGTTTCCACGTTGGGTTCGATGCGGGCGTTCATGCCGCACATCTGGAACTCGTAGTCGAAATCGGACACCGCGCGCAGCCCGCGAATGATCACCTGCGCCCCACAATCGCGCGCGACGTGGACCAGCAGCGTCTCGAACGGCCGCACTTCCACCGTGCAGCCCCCGTCTTGGTTGAACGCGGCCGTCTCCTTCGCCACCATGTCGATCCGGTCGTCCACGCCGAACATTGGGCCTTTGCCCGCGTTCACGGCCACCGCGATGATGAGGTGATCGACCAGACGCCGGGCACGCCGGATGATGTCCGTGTGGCCGCCGGTAACCGGATCGAACGTTCCTGGATAGACGCCAACGTGCCGCGTCACCACCCTGCCCCCCCTTACTGTGTTTCCACGTCGGCCGCGTCGTCCCCGGCGTCCCCGGTGTCCCTGAGGCGGGCAACCGAGATCACCCGCTCGCCCTCCCGCACTTCGATCACCCGGACGCCCTGGCTGCCGCGACCGACGATACGAATGCCGGCGACGGGGCAGCGGATGAGCTGTCCGCCATCGGTAACCAGCACGATCTCGTCGTTGTCCGCCACGGTGAACGCCGCGACGACCCCCCCGTTGCGCGCCGATGTATCGATGTTGATGATGCCCTGCCCGCCGCGGTTGGTAATGCGATATTCGTAGGCCGAGGTCCGCTTGCCGTAGCCGCCTTCGGTGACGGCGAGAATGAACTCCTCGCGCCGCTCCAGCTCCGCCATGGCGTCCGGGGGTATGGTGGCGACCTCGGGCGCCGGTGTCGCCTCGCCCTCGCCGCGCCGCTTGGCGATGGCCGCGCGCAGGTAGAGGTCGCGCACGTCCGACGACACTTCCGAATGACCGAGAATCGAGCACGAGATCACCGCGTCGTCCTTGCCCAGGGTGATGCCGCGCACGCCGGACGAGCTGCGGCCCTTGAACACGCGCACGCCCTTGACGGGGAAACGCACGCACTTGCCGCCCTTCGCAGCGAGCAGGACGTCCTGGTCCGCGCCGCACAGGTTCACCCCGACCAGCCGATCGTCATCGTCCAGCTTGATGGCGATCTTGCCGTTCGAGGGAACGTTGACGAAGTCGGTCATGAGATTGCGGCGGACGTGCCCCTTAGCGGTGGCGAACATCACCTGCAGGTTCGTCCAGGCCGCCTCGTCCTCGGGCAGGGGCATGACGGTGGAAATCGTCTCGCCCTCCTCGAGCGGCAGGAGATTGACCAGCGCCTTGCCGCGCGCCTGGGGCGTGCCCACGGGCAGGATATAGACCTTCACCCGATAGACCTTGCCGTTGGTCGAGAAGAACAGCAGCGGCGCGTGGGTGTTGGCGACGAAGACCTGGCTGACGAAATCCTCCTCGCGGGTGGTCATGCCGGAACGGCCCTTGCCGCCACGGCGCTGGGCGCGATAGGCCGAGAGCGGTACCCGCTTGACGTAGCCGGAGTGGCTGACGGTGATGACCATGTCCTCGCGCTGGATCAGGTCCTCGATATCCTGCGCCACCTCTTCGTCGCGAATCTCGGTGCGGCGCGGGTCGGCGAAGCGCTCGCGGATCGTGACCAGCTCGTCGCGGACGATCCCCATGAGCCTGGCGCGCGACGCCAGAACCTCGAGGTGGCCCTGGATCTCGGTAGCGAGGTCGCCGAGCTCGGTGGCGATCTTGTCCTGCTCCAGGGCGGTCAAGCGTTGCAGGCGGAGGTCGAGGATGGCGCGCGCCTGCACTTCGGTCAGTCGGATCGTGCCTTGCCTGATCGTTTCGGCGGCGATGTCGGCGCCTTCCACCAGCTCGATCAGGGCGACCACCGGCGCGGCCGGCCAATCCCTGGCCATCAGGGCCTCGCGCGCCGCGGCCGGATCGGCCGATCCGCGGATCAGCGCCACGATCTCGTCAAGATTCGAGACCGCGATTGCGAGTCCGAGCAGGACGTGCGCCCGGTCCCGGCTCTTGCGCAACAGGAACTTGATACGCCGTGTGACGACGATTTCGCGAAAAGCGATGAAGGCGGCGAGCATGTCCCTGAGGGACATGGTCGTCGGCCGGCCGCCGTCGAGCGCCACGGCGTTGACGCCGAACGTCGACTCCAGCGGGGTGAAGCGGAAGAGTTGATTCAGCACGATATTGGCCATGGCCTCGCGCTTCAGCTCGATCACCACCCGCACGCCGGCGCGATTGGATTCGTCGCGCAGCTCGGAGATGCCCTCGATCCGCTTGTCGCGGACCAACTCGGCGATCCGTTCGACCAGCCGCGCCTTGTTCAATTGGTAGGGGACCTCGGTGACGATGATCGCCTCGCGGTCCTTGCGGATTTCCTCGAAGTGGGTGCGCCCACGCACCGTCAGGGATCCCCGGCCGCCCTCGTACGCCGCCCGGATTCCGGCCCGCCCCATGATGATGCCACCGGTCGGGAAGTCGGGTCCCGGAATCAGCGCCAGCAGGCGTTCGAGCTCGATCCCCGGTTCGGCGATCAGTGCGCAGCAGGCATCGATCACCTCGCCCAGGTTGTGGGGTGGAATGTTCGTGGCCATGCCGACGGCGATGCCGCCGGCGCCGTTGACCAGCAGGTTCGGGAACGTCGCCGGCAGCACGGTCGGTTCGCGCGAGCTGCCGTCGTAGCTGTCGCGGTAATCGACCGTGTCCTGGTCGATATCGGCCAACAGGCTTTCGGCCACGTCGTTCAGCCTGGCCTCGGTGTAGCGCTGGGCGGCCGGCGGATCGCCGTCCATCGACCCGAAGTTGCCCTGGCCGTCGATCAGCCGCAGCCGCATGGCGAAATCCTGGGCCATGCGCACCATGGCGTCGTAGATCGCCGTATCGCCATGGGGGTGGTACTTGCCCATGACATCGCCCACCACGCGGGCGGACTTGCGATGCGGCTTGTCGGCGGTATAGCCGGCCTCGTGCATGGCGAAGAGGATGCGGCGCTGCACCGGCTTCAGCCCATCGCGGACATCGGGCAAGGCCCGCGATACGATCACGCTCATGGCGTAATCGAGGTAGGAGCGGCGCATCTCCTCCTCGATCGTAACCGGCTCGATGTCCGATGGGGTCGGTGGGGTCGGTGGGCGGATTTCGGTCACGTTTCAGTCCCGGTCGGCCGCAGGTCGGAAGCCGGAACGGCCCACGCTGCAACGCAACATTGAGCCTATCAGGTCCCCCGTTCGCGAACAACGCGGGGGATGCCGGACAGCCGAGGAATCGCATGGGGATTCGCGGCCCGGGCGATGGCCCAGGGCTGGCCACGCGCAGCGCCGTGCGGTAGATCACGGCCATGGTCAGGGTCGCGACGTGGGTTCTGGGGGCGCTGTTCTGCCTGGTCGTCGTGGGGCTGGGAGCGTTCCTGTGGCTGCGGAGCTCGCTGCCCGATCTTGACGGCACGGTGTCCGTGACCGGCCTTGGCGGCCCGGCCGAGATCGCCCGAGACCGGCACGGGGTGCCCATCATTACCGCCGCCGGCTACGACGACGCGATGTTCGCCCTTGGCTTCGTGCACGCCCAGGACCGGCTGTTTCAGATGGACCTGCAGCGCCGCACCGCGGCCGGCACCCTAGCGGAGCTGCTGGGTGACCGCGCGGTCGCGTTCGACCGGCGGTTGCGACCCCTAGGCCTGGCCGCCGCCGCCCAGTCGAGCTGGGACGCGCAAGACGCCGCGACGGTGGTGGCCTACACGGCCTATGCGGACGGGGTGAACGCCTTCCTCGCCGGGCACGGCGGCGCCTGGCCCCTGGAGTACGTTCTGCTGCGAGCCGATCCGGCGCCCTGGCACCCGATCGACTCGATCCTGGTCTTGAAGGCGATGTCGCTGCTGCTGGGGACGAACCTGGAGCGCGAGGTCTTGCGCCTGCACCTCGCCGCCCGGTTCACGCCCGGAGAGATCGACGATCTGCTGTCCGGACCCGGCGACCTGCCGCCGCTCGACGAGTTTCCCATCCGGCCGGCGGCCACCGCCGGGGGAACGGGCGCGGCCGAGCCCGGCGGCTCGAACGGCTGGGTCATCGCCGGCAGTCGAACCGATACGGGCAAGCCAATCCTGGCCAACGATCCGCACCTGGGCCTTGGCCTGCCGGGCATCTGGTACCTGGCGCGCATCGAAACCCCGGACACGCGACTGGTCGGCGCGACCCTGCCCGGCCTGCCGGCCCTGGTGATCGGGCACAACGGGCATGTCGCCTGGGGTTTCACCAACACCTACGCCGACACCCAGGACCTGTTCATCGAGCGCCTGAACCCGGACAACCCGGAGGAATACTTCGATCCCGATCGCGGTTGGCGGGCGTTCGAGTCGCGACCGGAAACGATCCGGGTTCAGGGCGGCGAGGACATCGCCGTGACGGTGCGGGCGACCCGGCATGGGCCGGTGGTGTCGGATGCCGACCCCGACCTTCAGGCCCTGATCGGGCCGGGCCGGGTGGCGGCCTTGGCCTGGACCGCCCTGCTTCCCGGCGATACCACGCCTTCGGTCGCCGGGCATCTGGCCGGGGTGGTCGACACGGCCCGGTTCATCGCCGCGGCCAGCCGCTATCTGGGGCCGATCCAGAACATGATGGTGGCCGACGAGGCGGGGTCCATCGCGGTGATCGCCCCCGGCCTGGTCCCGCTGCGCGCGGCGCGGGACGGACGGGTGCCGGCGCCGGGCTGGACCCGCGCCGGCGACTGGACGGGCTTCCTGCCGGTGGCGGGGTTGCCCCGGATCGTCGATCCGCCCACGGGACGGATCGTGACCGCCAACGACAATTGGCTACCGGCCGGGTTCTTGCACCTGATCACCCATGATTGGGCACCATCCTTTCGCGCGCGTCGCATCGCCGGGTTGCTCGACGCCCACCCTGGGTGGTCGCTCGATAGCGTGACGGCGATGCAACGCGATCGGGTCTCGCTGGCGGCGCGCGAGCTGTTGCCGGTGCTGCGATCGGTCACGCCCCGCACGGAGATCGGACGGCGGGCGCTCGGGCTGTTGACCTCGTGGGACGGCGCCATGGAGGGGGAGCTGGCCCAGCCGCTGGTCTTCTCCGCCTGGCTGATCGAGGTCTCGCGCCGCCTGATCGCCGATGAGCTGGGGCCCGAGCTCGCCGCGGGATGGGCGCCCGACCCCGCGTTCCTGGCACGCGCGCTCGCCGGGAGCCCCTGGTGCGACGATCGAACCACCGCCCTGCCGGAGGACTGCGCCACCATCGCGACCGAAGCCTTCGAAGCGGCCATGGCCGACCTGGCGGCGCGCTACGGCGATGATCCGGCGGGCTGGCGCTGGGACCGGGCACACCGGGCCCACCACCGGCACCCGATCCTGGGCCGGCTGCCGATCATCGGCGACCTGTTCGTGGTGTCGCAAGGCATCGGCGGCGACCGCTTCACGATCGACGTATCCGACCTGGGCGGCGATCCCGACGATCCGTTCGGCAGCGGGTTCGGCGCCGGCTTCCGCGGCGTCTACGACCTGGCGGACCTGGAGCGGTCGCGGTTCGTCATCGCCGTGGGCCAGTCGGGCAATCCGTTCTCGCCGCACCACACGGACCTCGCCGCAGCCTGGCTCGGTAACGAACTCTTTACTATACCAGGGGTAATGCCTGGGGAAGACTGGGCCCACAGGCTGTTACTGCTGCCATCGCCTTGCGAGGGTGCGACACCGTGCTGAGTGAAGCGCCATGAGCACTTACCGCTATCGACCCGGCCGCACCCCGCTGCTGATCAGCATTCCGCATGGCGGCACCAAGCTGCCGGCGGAGGTCGCGGCGAGCATGACGCCGGAGGCGCTGAACCTGCCCGATACCGACTGGCATGTCGAACACTTGTACGGCTTCGCCGACGAGATAGGCGCCTCGGTCATCGCCGCGAGCCAATCCCGCTACGTCGTCGACCTCAACCGTCCACCCGACAACAAGGCGCTGTACCCCGGGGTTCGCGGCACCGACCTGGTGCCAACCACGACGTTCGCCGACCAGCCGATCTATCTGCCGGGCAAGGAGCCCAACGGGCGCGAGGTCCAGGCCCGGGTCGAGACCGATTGGCTGCCCTATCACGCGCGCGTGGCGCAGGAGCTCGTCTGGCTGCACGATCGGTTCGGGGTCGCGGTTCTGTGGGACGCGCACTCGATCTGCTCGACGGTGCCGCGCCTGTTCCAGGGCCGCCTGCCCGACTTCAACCTGGGAACCAACAACCAGCTGACGGCCGATCCGGCGCTCGGGCGGTCCCTGCTCGCCATAGTGCAGGGCACCAAGCAGTACAGCGCCGTCCTGAACGGGCGCTTCAAGGGCGGGTACATCACCCGCCACTACGGCCGGCCGGCATCGGGCGTGCACGCGATCCAGCTCGAGCTGTCGCAGGCGACCTACATGGACGAGAGCCATCCCTACACGTTCCGGCCGGACCTGGCCGCCCGGGTCGCGCCGATCTTGCGCGCCATGCTGCTGTTCCTGATCGACTGGACGCGCAAATCCTCGGTGGGGACACGCTTCGCCGGATAGCGTACCTACGGGTCCTCGACCAGCCCGCGATACCTGCCGCGGTAATACAGCAGCGGCCTGCCCTCCGGGCGGTAGTGCAGCTCGGTCACCTCGCCGACGAATATGACGTGATCGCCGCCGTCGTGGCGGATGCGGCGGGCGCAGTCGAACACCGCGAGGGCGTCGGGGAAGATCGGCGAGCCCGATTTCGCGGAGACGAAATTCGAGCCGGAGAATTTTTCCGCGAGCGGCGTGGCGAAGGTCGTCGACAGCTCGCGCTGCTCCTCGCCGAGGACGTTGATGGCGAAGTGATCGCACTCTTCGAACTTCCTGAAACTATGAGCCCGGCGGTTGAGGCTGAACAGCACCCAAGGGGGGCTGAGCGACACCGAACTGAACGAATTGGCGGTGATGCCCAGGAGCTCGCCATCCGCCGTGCGCGCCGTCACGATCGTGACCCCGGTGGCGAAACAACCGAGCGCTTCGCGGTAGCCTCGCGTATCGACGTGTCCCGTCATGGCCCAATCCCCGAGTTCGCTCCTCGCGCCCTTTGTATCGGCCGCGGCCGCGCGCGCCAACCCCACAGCTTTACCGTTTGTTCAGGCTATTAGGGCCAGCTTGGGGCGGATCGAGGACACCAGCCCATGGCAGCGGCCAACACCATCATCATCATCCGCAAGAAGAAGGGCGGCCACCACGAGGAGCACGGCAATACGGCGTGGAAGATCGCCTACGCCGACTTCGTCACGGCCATGATGGCGTTCTTCCTCCTGCTGTGGTTGCTGAACTCGGTGACCGAGGAGCAGATGGTCGGCCTGACCAACTACTTCGCGCCGACCAGCGTGAGCTACACGAACAGCGGTTCGGGCGGCGTGCTCGGCAGCACCGACGTGATGAAGGACGGCGCCATGAAGGATTCGCAAGCCGCCGTCGGCATCCAGCAGGGCGCCATGTCCAACACCGAGGAGGAGATGGAGGACCCGAGCGCGGAGGATAGCGGCCTGCCCTTCTCCGCCACCGGCTCCGCCGAGGGCGGCGCGGCCTCGGATGCCTACGCGGCTCTCGCGGCCGCCGAGGCCGCCCCGCCGACCAGGCACGATTGCAGAGCCTCGAGCAGCAGTTGGTCGACGCCCTCCAGTCATCGCCGGAACTCCAGGACCTGGCCAAGCACCTGGTCATGGACATGACCGACGAGGGCCTGCGGATTCAGATCGTCGACCTGCAGAACCGGTCCCTGTTCGAAAGCGGTAGCGCCCAGCTTACGAACGCGGCCGCGAAACTCCTGCGACAGGTCGCCAACACCATCGCGGCGGCGCCCAACACCATCGCGGCGGCGCCCAACGACATCAAGGTGAGCGGCCATACGGATGCCACCCCGTACGCCGCCGCCACCGCCCATTCGAACTGGGAGTTGTCGTCGGACCGCGCCAATGCCAGCCGCCGGGCGCTGATCGCCGTCGGCGTGCCCGAGGCGCGCATCAAGGAGGTGATCGGCCGCGCCGATACCGAGCCCTTCGACCCCGCCGATCCCCTGGCGCCGGTCAACCGCCGCATCACCATCGTCCTCAAAAATCTCCCGCCGGCGCGGCCTACGTCGTCCTCGGCGGGGCGGCAGGATTCGGGACCATCAATCTCGACGATATCGCCAACGGCACCGGCGGCTTCAAGATCGTCGACGAGACCGCGTACGACTACGCGGGCGTCTCGGTCGCCTCGGCGGGAGACGTCGACGGCGACGGGATCGACGACCTCATCATCGGGGCGTACAGAAACGGCGAGGGCGGTGCCACCGCCGGCGCGGCCCATGTCGTCTTCGGCAAGGGTTCGGGGGTTGCGACTATCGACCTCGACGATGTCGCCGCCGGCACCGGCGGCTTCAAGATCATCGGCGAGAACCCCGGTGACACGGCCGGCGCGTCGGTCGCCTCGGCGGGCGATGTGAACGGCGACGGCTTCGACGACCTCATCGTTGGGGCCAGTATCAACGCCGAGGGCGGCGGGTAGCTCCGGCACCGCCCATGTCGTCTTCGGCAAGAAATCCGGATTAGGGATCGTCAACCTCGACGACGTTGCCCTCGGCACGGGCGGGTTCAAGATCATCGGCGAGAACGACCAGAGTACCGCCGGGGCATCGGTCGCGTCGGCGGGAGACATCGACGGCGACGGGTTCGACGACCTCGTCATCGGGGCCTATTTCAGCGACGCGGGCGGGACGTACTCCGGCGCGGCCTACGTCTTGTTCGGGCAAGACTTCACCGGCATCGTCACCCCGGGCACGGCCAGTGACGACAGCCTCGCGGGCTCCACCGTCAACGACATCCTGGTCGGCGGCCAGGGCAACGACGTGCTCGACGGCGGTGCCGGCAATGACGTGCTGCGAGGTGCCGCCGGCGACGATGTGCTCGTGTTCGATGCTGCCGACAAGCTCGTGGTGGATGGCGGTTCCGGCTTCGACACGCTCCGCTTCGGCGCCGCCGGCAAGACCCTGAACCTCACCACCCTCAACGACACCGAGCACTACGGCCTCTACACCAGCATCGAGGCCATCGAACTCACGGGCACGGGCAACAACATCCTCAGGCTCGACGATCTGGACCTGTTCCACCTGTCCGATACGTCGAACACCCTGCGCGTGGATGGCAACGCCGGCGACGCGGTGACCACCACCGACGCCGGCTGGGGCGCGGACTCCCTCGGCACGGGCGACTTCATCGGCTACACCATCTACACCAACGGCGAAGCCACCCTGGCCGTCGATACCGACATCACCCGGACCGGCATCCAGGTGTAGTGGCGGGTCTCAGCCCCCGCCCTAGTACCCGATCTCGGAGTTTCGCGGCCTTCGGGCGCGAAGCCCGAGATCGGGTACTAGCTCATGAATCTGTACCGATTTCGCGGCTCCGGAACTCGCGAAAGTCGGTACTAGGCCGCCATGCCGTCGAAGTTCAGCAGCCGGTCGATGTCGTCCTGGCGGGATGTCTTGGTCTGGCCGTTGATGATGCCGCTCGCCACGTCGATCAGGGCCCGAACCTCCGCGGCCGTCGCCATGGCGATGCGGTTGAGCTCGTCCGCGCTGTCCTCCGCCGCGGCGTTCAGGACTTCGATCGCGCCCAGGATGGTGGCGTCGATGGCGGCGACGGTCTCGTCGAACGGTTCGCGGAAGGCCAGCGGCGCGTGGTCGTAGGCCTGGATCGCCAGGTCCCAATCGGAAAAGTTGCTGTCGCGGAAGTGGTCGGCGTAGCTCTTGGGTCGCCACGGCGCGATGTCGGTTGAATCAGTCGGATGGACCCCCTCCCCCTGCCCCTCTCGCGAGGGAAGGGGAAAAATCCACGCGGACCGCCCCTACAAGGGCGCCGCGTATGGTATCGTCTCATTTGCACCGGTGCGCGCCATGGCGCGAGAGAGTCGATGAGGACACCGTCGGTCACGCCGGAAGCCAGGCGATCTTACGGCCCGGCGCCATGAACAAGTCCTGGGTGCCAGCGACCCACCTCCACTTCTTCTTTGGGACGACGCCGCAGCCATGCCCGTATCTGCCCGGTCGGCTGGAGAGCAAGATCGTCACCGAACTTCATGGTCGCCATGCCCAGGACCTGCACGACGATCTGGTTCGTGCCGGCTTTCGCCGCAGCCACGGCCTGGCCTACCGGCCAGCGTGTCGCGGCTGCGATGCCTGCGTTCCGGCCCGCGTCCCGGTTGCCCAGTTCGCGCCCAATCGGACGCAACGCAAGGTCTGGCGCCGGAACCGCGACCTGATCGTCCACGAGCTTCCGGCCCAGGCGACGCGCGAACAATTCGAACTCTTCCGCCGCTATCAACGGGCCCGCCACCACGACGGCGGCATGGCGCTGATGGGCGCCCGCGACTATCAAGCCATGGTCGAGGAGACGAGCGTGGCAACCCGCATCGTCGAGGCTCGCCGTGCCGATGGCCGCCTGGTCGCGGTGTCGCTGACCGATGTGGTCGCCGACGGGCTGTCCGGCATCTACAAGTTCTTCGACCCCGATCAATCGGATCGCAGCCCAGGCACCTATCTGGTCCAGTGGCACATTGCCCGCGCGGCGGCGTTGGGGCTGCCTTACGTCTACCTCGGATACTGGATCGCCGACTGCGACAAGATGGCCTACAAGGCCAACTACCGGCCCATCGAAGTGCTTGGCCGCGACGGCTGGTCGCCCTTGGCGACGTGATCAACCGAATCGATTGCTCCGGGCGAAGCCGGTCGGCGCGATGCGGCCCGTCTGGGCTCGCTCCCCTTGCCAGGCGCGCAGATCGGTCTCGGTCCGCGTGCGCTCGCCGCTTCGCCAGGTGAGGCCCTCGGCGATCCGAAAGACCTTCACGTCGGCGAGTCCGCCCGACTTGAAACGCTGCAGGATCACGCCCCGGCCGCGCGCCAGTTCGGGCACCTCGGCCAGGGGAAACAGCAGGAGCTTGCGGTTGTCCCCGACCACGGCGACCGTGTCGCCTTCGGCGACCACGACGCGCGCGGCCTCCGCCCCATCTCCGAGGTTCAGAACCTGCTTGCCGGAGCGCGTCTGCGCCACCACCGCATCAGATTCGACGACGAAACCGCGCCCGTCGCTGGCGGCTACCAGCAGCTTCTGGCCGACGCGGTGCACCAGCATGGCGACGATGTCCTCGGTGTTCTCGAGCTCGATCATCAGCCGCACCGCGTCGCCGAAGCCCCGACCGCGCGGCAGCTTGTCGCAGCCGAGCGTGTAGAATCGCCCGTTGGTCCCCAGCAGCAGCAGCTTGTCGGTGGTCTCAGCCGCGAGGGAAAACCGCTCGCCGTCGCCCTCCTTGAGCTTGATCTCGCCGTTGTCGCCATGGCCCTTGAGCGCGCGGATCCAGCCCTTGGCGGACAACAGGACCGTCACCGGTTCGCGTTCGATCAGCGCCTCGGGCGGCACGTCGATGACCGCGGGCGGGGCGCCGATCTCGGTGCGGCGTTTGCCGAGTGCCGTGCCCTTGCCGAAGCGCTTCTTGACGTCGCGGAGCTCGCCCTTGACCACCGCCGCCCGCGTCTCCGGGCTGTTCAACAGCGCGGTCTGGTCCTTCTTCTCGTCCGTGAGGGCCTTGCGTTCGCGCTTGATCGCGATCTCCTCGAGCTTGCGCAGGGCGCGAAGGCGCATGTTGAGGATCGCTTCCGCCTGCCCGTCGGTCAGCTTGAAGCGCCGGATCAGGACCGGCTTCGGTTCCTCCTCGGCGCGGATGATGGCGATCACCTCGTCCAGATTGAGATAGGCGATCAGGTAGCCGTCCAGCACCTCGAGCCGCCGCTCGATGACGCCAAGGCGATACTGGGTGCGGCGCATCAGAACTTCGTCGCGATGGTCGAGGTAGGCCTGCAAGACCGCCCGCAGGTCCATGACGCTGGGCACGTTGTTGCGATCCAGCACGTTCATGTTCAGGCTGATCCGTACCTCGAGCTCGGAGGCGCGGAACAGGGATTCCATGAGCATGGCGGGATCGACCGCGCGGCTCTTCGGCTCCAGCACCACCCGCACGTCCTCGGCGGATTCATCGCGTACATCGTTCAGCAGCATGAGCTTCTTGTTGATGAGGAGATCGGCGATCCGCTCGATCAGCCGCGCCTTCTGGACCTGGTAGGGGATCTCGGTGACGACCACCTGGTAGAGACCGTGGTTGAGTTTCTCGACCGTCCAGCGCGCCCGCAGTCGGAAGGAACCGCGGCCGGACTCATAGGCCGACTTGATGCTCTCGCGCGGCTCGACCAGTATCCCTCCGGTGGGAAAATCCGGGCCTGGCATCAACTCCAGGAGCTTGTCGAAGGTGGCCTTCGCATGGTCGAGAAGATGGATGAGGGCATCGCAGATTTCGTCGGCGTTGTGCGGCGGGATGCTGGTCGCCATGCCGACCGCGATGCCAATCGCCCCGTTCGCCAAGAGGTTCGGGAACCCGGCGGGCAGGACCACCGGTTCGCTGTCGCTGCCGTCGTAGCTGGGCCGCAGGTCGACGGCGTCCTCGTCGATCCCCGCCATCAGGGTGACCGCCGCCTCGGTCAGCCGTGCCTCGGTGTAGCGCATGGCCGCCGCGTTATCGCCGTCGACGTTGCCGAAGTTGCCCTGGCCGTCGATCATCGGATAACGGGTGGCGAACCCTTGCGCGAGGCGCACCAGGGCGTCGTAGATCGCCGTGTCGCCATGGGGGTGGAACCGGCCCATGACGTCGCCCACCACCTTCGCGCACTTCTTGAAGCCCTGCTCGGGATCGAGCCGGAGCTGCTGCATGGCATAGAGGATGCGGCGATGGACCGGCTTCAGCCCATCGCGGACGTCCGGCAGCGACCGCGCCATGATGGTCGACAGCGCATAGCTCAGGTAGCGCTCCGACAGCGCTTCCAGCAGCGGGACCGGGCGAATGTCGGGGGGCGGCGGCGGGGCCGCGGCGGTACGGGTGCGGGCCATGAAACGACGGTTCTCTACGTGCGTTCGGCGACCGTTATAACACCAGGGCTTGTGGTCGCCATAGAGATCATGCCCAAGAGCCGGTGCCGCGCCGCCGGAAGCTTGCGCCCGTGGGGCGTGAACGCGTGGCGTTCGAGAAAGCTGCCGGTGAGGCGCAGGCCCTGGCCCACCGCGGCTGCGTCGGCGGCCACCTCCGCCACCAGGAACCGGGGAAGCGGCAGCAGCCGGTCGCGGTAGGGATCGGCCGCCCCGTCGGAGACCGCCCGCCCGCTGTTCGGCGAGACATAGGCGAGTCCTTCGGTGGCCCCGGTCACCGCGCAGGACCCCAGGTCGAGCCCGAAGCCCAGCTCGTCCAGCAGGGTGATCTCCCAGCGCACGAACGGCTCGCCCCAGTCGCGGTCCGACGCCAGCACGGCCAGCAGCCGCTCGAACGCCCGGAACAGGCGGGGATAGGGGTGGCGCTCGGGCAGGGCCGCCTCGGCCACCGCGCAGGCCGCCGTCAGGGCGGCGAGGCGGCCGCGGTCAGGCAGGATCACGCCGAGGCCCGAACTGACGCCCTCCAGCGTGAACGAACCCAGGTGATCGGCGAGCCGCGCGCGCCAGGTCGCCATCACCCGGTTGCCGGGCTGGATCACACCGCGCTGCCGCGAACCGCCGCGCACCAGACCGGCATGGCGACCGTGGCCGGCGGTCAGCAGGCTCACCACCGCCGAGCTTTCGCCGTGCCGGCGGGCGACCAGGACGAAACCCTCCTCGCTCCACTGCATGGACGCTCAGCGGGGAAACTCGAGCCCCAGATCGCGGTAGCGCTCCGGGTCGTCGGTCCAGTCGGGCTTGACCTTCACGTGCAGGAACAGGTGAACACGCCGGCCCAGCAGCGCCTCCAGATCGCCGCGCGCGGCCGAACCGACCGCCTTGATCGTGGCCCCTTTGGCGCCCAGAACGATGGGCCGGTGGTTCTCGCGGGCGACGTAGATGGTCTGCTCGACCCGGGCGCTGCCGTCCTTGCGCTCCTCCCAGGCGGTGGTTTCGACCGCCAGGCTGTAGGGCAGTTCCTCGTGCAGCCGGAGGAACAGCTTCTCGCGGGTGATCTCGGCGGCGAGCAACCGTTCGGACGCGTCGGTGAGCTGATCCTTCGGGAACAGCCAGGGACCCTCGGGCACGGCCCGCGCCAGGTACGCCAGCAGGTCATCGAGACCGTTGCCGGTCTTGGCCGACACCATGAAGGTCGCCTTGAAGTCGCGGGTGGCGTTGAGATCGGCGGTGAGCGGCAGGAGCCGGTCGCGCGCTACCAGGTCGATCTTGTTGAGCACCAGGACGACGGGCAGGCCGGCGAGACCGCCCACCACCCGCTGGGCGGCGGCATCGAACCCTCGCCCGGCGTCGATGACCAACAGCACCAGATCGGCGTCGTGGGCACCTTCCCACGCCGCCCGCACCATCGCCGTCTCGAGGCGATGCTTGGGATCGAGGATGCCGGGGGTATCGACGAAGGCGATCTGCGTCTCACCGACGACGCGCAGGCCGGTGATGCGCGTGCGGGTGGTCTGAACCTTGTGGGTGACGATCGCCACCTTGGCCTCGACCAGGGCGTTGAGCAGGGTCGACTTGCCGGCGTTCGGCGCGCCGACGATGGCCACGAAGCCGCAGCGCGTGCTCATGGACCCTCGCCTTCTCCCAGTCCGGCCAGCAGCCGTGCCGCCGCCGCCTGCTCGGCGATTCGCTTCGAGGCGCCGGACCCGCGCGCCGCGCCGGACCCGGTCACGCTCACCTCGGCCTCGAACAGCGGCGCGTGGTCGGGGCCCTCGCGGCGCTGGACCGCGTAGGCGGGCAGGCCGAAGCGGCGCGCCTGCGCCCATTCCTGCAAGCGCGTCTTGGCATCCTGGGGCGGGCCCGCTGCGGCGGCGATGCGCGGGGTCCACAGCCGCGCGATGGCGGCGTAGGCGGCCTGCCATCCGCCGTCGAGAAAGACCGCGCCCAGCACCGCCTCGAGCGCGTCGGCCAGCACCGTCTGCCGGGCGCGGGCGCGGCTGTCGTCCGGCTCACGCGTCCAGGCGACGTGGGGTTCGAGGTCGAGTTCGGCGGCGATCGCGGCCAAGGCCTCGCGCCGCACCAGCTCGGCCAGGCGGCGGGCAAGGGCGCCCTCGGTCTCGGCGGGGAACGTCCGGTAGAGCAGCGCCGCGACGCCAAGCCCAAGCACACGGTCGCCCAGGAACTCGAGCCGATCGTAGGCACGCCCGGCCACGCCCATGCTGCTATGCGTCAAGGCCTGGGCGAGCAACCCCGGATCGTCGAAGCGGTGGTCGAGAGCGGCGACCGCCCAAGTCGTGCGCGCGACGTCCTCCGCCGTCACCGCAACCCCTGGAAGAGCCGGCTCCAGCGGATGGTGAACGGCCAGCGCCACACCTCCCACCAGGCGGCATCGCCGGTGGTGGAGAAGAACAGGAATTCGGCCCGGCCCACGAGGTTCTCCGCCGGGATGTAGCCGACCTCGTCGAGCACCCGGCTATCGGTCGAGTTGTCGCGGTTGTCGCCCATGCCGAAGTAGTGGCCGGGCGGCACGACGTACTCCAGGGTGTCGTCGAGCCGTTGATTGGGGCCGAAGTCCAGCACCGCGTAGGTCTTGCCGCCGGGCAGGGTTTCGCGCAGGAGCTGGGCCGGGCTGCCGTAGCCGCCCTCGTCGACCCAGGTGCCGATCAGCTCGCGCTTCACTTCCTGGTCGTTGACGTAGAGCACGCCGCCGCGGACCAGGAGCCGATCCCCGGGCAGCCCGACGATGCGCTTGATGTAGTCGGTCGCGTTGTCGGTCGGCTTCTTGAAGACGACGATGTCGCCGCGCTCGACTCCGTCTTCGAGAACTCGGCCCGAGAACAGCTTCAACCCGAAGGGGAACGAGTACCGGCTGTAGCCGTAGGAGTACTTCGAGACGAACAAGTAGTCGCCCACCAGCAGAGTCGGGATCATCGACCCCGACGGAATGTTGAAGGGCTCGAACGCGAACGTGCGGACAACCAGCGCGATCAGAACCGCGTAGACGATCGTCCGCAGGGTCTCGGCGAGACCGCCTTCCTTCTTCTCGGTCTTCTCGGCCATGCCGAAGGAACTCCCCATTCCAGATGCGGCGGACAGCGATAAGGGTCGGCGGCACCGCCGTCAACGGTCCGACACGGCTGAAATGATGACGACCGCCTGGGCCGTCGGGTGCTCGTCGGTGATCGTCAGGTCGATCTGGGCCCGCATTCCCGGCGGCGTGATGGCGTCCAGCCGCCGCTTCGCGCCGTTCGACAGCCGCATGGTCGGCTTGCCCGACGGCAGGTTGACGACCGCCAGGTCGCGCCAGAAGACGTTGTCGCGAAACCCGGTTCCCAGCGCCTTGGCACAGGCCTCCTTGGCCGCGAACCGCTTGGCGTAGGTCGCCGCCGGATTGGCGCGACTGTCCGCCTTGCGCCGCTCCTCGGCGGTGAACACCCGTTCCACGAACCGCGCGCCGTACCGCGCGAGGGTCCTCTCGATCCGGCGGATATCGATGATGTCGCTGCCGATCCCGATGATCATGAATGAAATCTAGGGGCTTCCAGGCCGACAAGCCAGCCTTGAGGGATGGACGATCGGGTCGAAAAATCGGAGAATAATTTCAGGCACAAGGGAGCACGACCATGACCCGGACCAAGACGGCGAACGTCCCCGAGGTGGCGATCGTGGATCGCGGCACGCCGATCGAGGCGATCATGGAGATCCTCGACCGCGATGGCGCCGTCGTCATCCGGCACCTGGTCAAGCCCGCGGTCATGGACCGGGTCGGGTCCGAACTGGACTCCTACATCCGCCGCGCCGCGCCCGGCGAGGGCGATTTCTGGGGTTACAAGACGAAGCGCTTCGGCGCCCTGGTCACCAAGTCGCGCACCTTCGCCGAGGAGATCGCGCCAAACCCCACGTTGATGACCGTCATGGACAAGCTGCTGGGCGCGCGCTGCCTCCGCTTCCAGTTGCACGTCACCATGGCGGTTCACATCGGACCCGGCGAGAAGGGCCAGATCATCCATCGCGACGACGGTCTGCTGCCCTTTACCCACCCGGGGCCGCAGGCCTTGTGCAACACCATGTGGGCGCTCACCGATTTCACCCTCGAGAACGGCGCGACCAACGTCGTCATCGGGAGCCATCTTTGGCCGGACGATCGCTATCCCGGCCCCGACGACGTGGTCGCGCGGGCGGTGATGCCGAAGGGCTCCTGCCTGATCTACGTCGGCTCGGTGTTCCATGGCGGCGGAACGAACCATACGGCGGACGAATGGCGCACCGGGATGATATGCGGCTACAGCCTGGGCTGGCTGCGGCAGGAGGAGAATCAGTACATGGCGGTGCCGCCGGCGGTGGCGAAGACCCTGCCGGACAACGTGCAACGGCTGATCGGCTACACCAACCACGGGCCCTTCCTCGGCTGGTACGAGGGCCAGGACGTCCACGTGGTGTTGGAGCCCCATGTGAGCGACGTGATGCCGGCGACGCCCGAGGGCGGCGAGTACACCGAAGAGGTGAGGATCTTGAAAACCGCCTCGTTCATCGATCCGCGCTGGGTCTAGGGATCGAGTACCGGGCGCGGTAGGGGCGCGATCGGCAAACGCTCGTCTAGGCGCCGGGGGCTACTTCGGCTTCGGCGCGGGCGACGTCCATCAGGGCCCGCATCCGTTTGATCGCGCTGTCCAGGCCGCCGAAGATCGCCTCGCCCACCAGGAAGTGGCCGATGTTGAGCTCGACGATCGACTGGATCGCCGCGACCGGCCCGACCGTGTCGTAGGTCAGGCCGTGACCGGCGTGGCATTCGATGCCCAACTCGGCCGCGCGTGCCGCCGCGGCGACGATCCGCGCGAGATGGCGGTCACGCTCGGGGCCAGGTGCAGAGTCACAGTAGGCGCCGGTGTGCAACTCCACCACGGGAGCCCCCAACCGGTGGGCCGCCGCCACGTGTTCGGGGTCCGGCTCGATGAACAGCGAAACCCGGCAGCCGACGCTCTTCAGGCTGCCGACGTACCGCAGCAGGTGATTGTGACCCGCGATCACGTTGAGGCCGCCTTCCGTCGTCCGCTCCTCGCGCTTCTCCGGAACGAGGCAGGCCGCGTGGGGCTTGTGGGCGGTCGCGATCGCCAGCATCTCGGGCATCGCCGCCATCTCGAAGTTGAGCGGCAGGTCTATTTCCTGGATCAGCCGGCGGATGTCGTCGTCGGAGATATGACGCCGATCCTCGCGCAGGTGCGCGGTGATGCCGTCGGCGCCGGCGGCGGCGGCCAGCTTGGCCGCCCGAACGGGGTCCGGGTGGCGCCCGCCCCGTGCGTTGCGAATGGTGGCGACGTGATCGATGTTCACGCCGAGCCGTAGGTTCCTGGCCATGATCGTTTCGGGTCCCCGTTGTGTCAGCGCCTCAGCCCCGGGCCCGTTCGACCGCGTTGATCGACGGGTCCGCGCGCAAGGCCGCGATGATGCTCGTCAGGTGCCGCACGTCCCTGACTTCCACGTCCACCAGGATCTCGAAGAAGTCGGCCGAACGGTTGGTGATCTTCAGGTTGCTGATGTTGCAAAGGTGCTTGCCGATCAGCGTCGACATGTTACCGAGAGTGCCCGGCTGGTTGGCCACCAGGACGTTGATGCGGCCGATGTGAACGTCCGGCTTCGCGCTGTCCAGGTTCCAGGAGACGTCGATCCAACGCTCCGGCGTTTCCTCGAAGGTGTGCAACGTCTCGCAATCGATGGTGTGAATGGTAACGCCCTTGCCGGTGGTGACGATGCCGACGATGCGCTCGCCGGGCAAGGGGTGACAGCAGGCGGCGAAGTGGACCGCCATCCCGGGAATCAGGCCCTTGATGGGAACGGCATGGGCGCTGGCCGGTTCGGCGCCGCGGCGCCGCGCCAGGGGCACCACCTTCTGGGCGGCGGGTTTCAGGGCGGCGGCGGGGTTGATCGCCTCGACCACCGCACTGCCCGTCAAGTTGCCCCCGCCGAGCGCCTCGTACAGGTCCTCGTTGGTCTTGAACTTGAGGACGGTCCGCGCGTTGGCCAACCCGGCGACGTCGGTGGGCAGGCCGTACTGATGCATGGCGCGTTCGAAGATCGACCGTCCGAGTTCCGCGTACTGCTGGCGTTGTTGCGACCGGACGAAGCGCCGGATGCGGCTGCGGGCACGGCCGGTGACGACGAAGCTCTCCCAGGACGGCGACGGGGTGTGCGACTTGGAACAGATCACTTCCACCTGGTCGCCGTTGGCGAGCTGGGTCCGCAGGGGCTTCAACTTGCCGTTGATCTTCGCGCCGACGCAGGTATCGCCGACTTGCGAATGGACCGCGTAGGCGAAATCCACCGGCGTCGCCCCGCGCGGCAGCGCGATCAGGTCGCCCTTGGGGGTGAAGCAGAACACCTGGTCCTGGAACATTTCGAGCTTGGTGTGCTCGAGGAACTCCTCCGGCCCGCTGGCGTGTTCCAGGATCTCCAGCAGCTCGCGCACCCAGCGGTACTGCTTGCCTTCGCGGGGATCGTTGGTGGAGCCGGACTTGTAGATCCAGTGCGCCGCGACCCCCAGCTCGGCGTAGTCGTGCATGTTGCGCGAGCGGATCTGGACCTCGATCCGCTGCTGCTCCGGCCCGTACACCACGCTGTGGATGGACTGGTAGCCATTCGGCTTCGGTGTCGAGATGTAGTCCTTGAAACGGCCGGGGACCATCGCATAGGCCCCGTGCACCACGCCCAATGCCGCGTAGCACCGCGGGATCGAGTCCATGATGATGCGGAAGGCGACGACGTCGCTGATCTGCTCGAACGAGATGTTCTTGCGCTCCATCTTGCGCCAGATGGAATAGGGCCGCTTCTCGCGACCCTGAACCTCGCCGCCGGCGCCTGCGTCGGCCAAGGTCGCGCGCAGCTCGGCGACGATCCGCTCCACCAGATCGCCGCCCTGCGCCTTGAGAAAATCCATCCGGGCACGGACCGACCCGTGGGCCTCGGGGTTGATCTCGGCGAAGGCCAGGTCCTCGAGTTCGTCCTTCATCCGCTGCATGCCGATGCGTTCGGCCAGCGGCGCGTAGATCTCCATGGTCTCGTGGGCGATGCGGCGGCGCTTGTCCGGATCGGGGACGAATTTCAGCGTCCGCATGTTGTGCAGCCGGTCGGCGAGCTTCACCAGGAGCACCCGGATGTCCTGCGACATCGCCACCAGGAGCTTGCGGAAGTTTTCCGCCTGGCGGGCATCGTCCGATTGCAGCTCGATCCGCGACAGCTTGGTCACGCCGTCGACCAGCTTCCCGATCTCGGGACCGAACAGGTCCTCGATCTCGTCCAGCGTCGCGACCGTGTCCTCGACCGTGTCGTGTAGAAGGCCCGTCACGATCGAGGCGCTGTCGAGCTTCATGCCCGCGAGAATTCCCGCGACCTCGACCGGATGGGAAAAATACGGATCGCCGGATGCCCGAACCTGGGTGCCGTGGGCCTTCATCGAGAACACGTAGGCGCGGTTCAGCGCCTCCTCGTCAGCCGACGGGTCGTACGCCTTGACCTGCTCTACCAGCTCGTACTGACGAATCACCGATCTTCATCCGGGGCGATCCATGAAACTTGGCCTCTGGGGCCTCTCAGGCCTCGGCGTCGCCGTCGCCCTCTTCGGCCGCCACCTGGGTCCCTTCGCTTTCGCTTTCGCTTTCGCCTTCGCCCTCGGCCGCCACCGCCTCGGGCTCGCCGACCGGCAGGGTGAGCGAGCTTTCCTCTTCGGGCTCGTCGACTTCCACCTGACGCTGCATTCCGTGAATCAATCCGGCCTTGATCTGATCGAGATCCACCGCGCCGTCGGCGATTTCTCGCAAGGCGATCACCGGGTTCTTGTCGTTTTCCTTTTCGACGTTCGGGGCGACGCCCGCGGACAACTCGCGCGCCCGATGCGAGGCGAGCACCACCAACTCGAACCGGTTGGGAACCCGGACAATGCAGTCCTCGACCGTCAAACGCGCCATGCCAAAAAACTCCAAATCAAGTTGATTCAAGTCCTTAGATATCGTGTTCGGAGGCTCGAAGGCAAGTCTGGCCGGGCGGCAGGGCCGCGATCAGGCCCGCGAGCGGCCCCAGGGCAGGGTGAGTCCAGCCCGGCTCGAGGTCACGCAGCGGCAGCAGCACGAAGGCCCGCCGGGCCATGCGGGGATGCGGCAGAACCGGGGCCGTCTGGCGGATGAGAGCGCCGAAGGCGAGCAGATCCAGGTCGATGACGCGGTCCTCGTTGGGCCGGTCGCGGACCCGTCCGAAGGCGGATTCGACCCCGTGCAGGATCGCGAGAATCCCGACCGGATCGAGCGACCCGGCGACTTCCACGACCCCATTGATGAACCAGTGCTGGTCCGACATCGGCACCGGCGCGGTGCGGTACCAAGGCGAGCGGCGGACCACCGCGAGGCCCCGTGACGCCAGGGCGGTCAGCGCCGCCGCGCAGGTCTCGATCGGCGAGCCGAACGCGGACGGCAGGTTGGCGCCGACCCCGACCAAGATCGGACCCGCGACCAGAGAATTAGACCTTGCCACGATCGCCATCCGCCCTTACATTCACCCGATAGCGGATATCATAATTGAACGTTGTTGCTAGTTTAATCAATAAGTTAACTCAGATATTTTAGGTGAAACATGAGTTTCTACCCGGAAGAGAGTCTCGCCCTGTTCCTGGACGGCGCCAACCTCTACTCGGCGGCCCGTGGCCTGGGCTTCGACATCGATTTCCGCAAGCTTCGGGCGGAATTCGCGAGCAAGGGCCGCCTGCTCCGCGCCTTCTATTATACGGCGGTGATGGAGGACCAGGAGTATTCCCCCTTGCGCCCCCTGGTGGACTGGCTGGCGTACAACGGGTTCACCATCGTGACCAAGCCGACCAAGGAATACACCGACGCGGCCGGGCGGCGAAAGATCAAGGGCAACATGGACATCGAGCTGGCGATCGACATGCTCGAGGTCGCGCACCATGTCGACCATGTGGTGCTGTTCTCGGGTGATGGCGATTTTCGCCGACTGGTCGAGGCGGTCCAGCGCAGGGGCGTGCGCGTGACGGTGGTGAGCACGCTCCGATCCCAGCCGCCCATGGTGGCCGACGAGTTGCGCCGGCAGGCCGACAGCTTCATCGAGCTCGCCGACCTGCAGGCCATCATCCAGCGCGACGCGCCGGTCCGGACCGAGATGGCCCGGACGGAGCCCGATACGGTCGAGCCCGCGAGCTACGAGCGCACGGGACCGCGTATTCCCCGCAGCTAGATCACGAGGGTCCGGACGAGCCGGGCCGACGCGCAGCGTCACACCATGGCATCAGACCCGGCCCCGCCGACCGATTGTGCGCTGTGCCCGCGACTCGCGGACTGGCGGCGCGCGCTCCGGGCGGACCATGCCGGCTATCACAACGCGCCGGTGCCGTCGTTCGGTCCCTGGGATGCTCCGGTGCTGATCGTCGGACTGGCGCCGGGGCTGCACGGGGCCAACCGCACCGGCCGACCCTTCACCGGCGACGGCGCCGGCGACACCCTCTATCCGGCCTTGATCGCCGCCGGGTTCGCGGCCGGAACCTATGGCGCCGATCCGGCGGACGGGTTGGTTCCGCGCGATGCGCGCATCACCAACGCGGTGCGCTGCGTGCCGCCGGGCAACAAGCCCCTGGGCGCCGAGGTGGCGGCGTGCAACCGGTTCTTGCGGGCCGAGATTGCCGGCATGGGGCGGCTGCGGGTGATCCTCGCCCTCGGCGGGATCGCCCACCACGCGTGCCTCGACGCACTGGGCCTGCGGCGGGCGGCCTACCCGTTCCGCCATGGCGCCCTGCACCGAACCGAGGCCAGGCCGACGATCGCCGACTGCTACCACGTGTCGCGGCTGAACACGAACACCGGGCGGCTGACGCCCGCGATGGTGGCCGCCGTGCTCGCCGCGGTGAGACGGGAGATCGGCCCCTAAAACAGGTTGGCCGATCGCCGTGCCGACCCGCATAGTGCGCACGATCGGAGGCTGTGCGGCGTGACCTTCAACGAGATTCTCAAGGATGTGCTGTGGCGCCTCGTCAGCGAGGAGCGGTCTCCCATCGCTCGATCCGGCGTGACTTCGAGTTGGACGACGAGGTGCTGGACGAACTCCGGCACTTCCTGATCCGCAAGCGCGGCGTGGCGCCGGATCTGGGAGGGCAAATACCTCGTCCTCGCGACCGCGCCGGAGCGGGCCGCTGCGGACGTGGCGCCAGAGCCCCGGGTGGCAAACGACGGTGCCGAGCCGGCGGGGGCGGAGCGACGGCATCTGACCGTGATGTTCTGCGACCTGGTCGGTTCGACGGCTACGTCGCCAAGTACATGGGCGATGGGATTCTGGTTTACTTCGGTTATCCCCAGGCCCTGGAGAAGGACGCGGCGCGGGCGATCCGCACCGGGCTCGCGATCGTCGAAGCGCTGCCGGGCATCAACGCGGAGATCGGCCGCGCCAAGGGCGCCAGGCTGGCCGTGCGCATCGGCATCGCCACCGGGCTCGTCATGGTGGGCGAGGCCGTCGGCAGGGGGGCCGGAGCGGAGAAAACGGTGGTGGGCGAGGCACCGAACCTGGCGGCCCGCTTGCAGGGGCTTGCTCCACCAAACGGCATTGTCGTCGGCACGGTCACGCGGGAGCTGGCCGGCGACGAGTTCGCCTACGCCGACCTCGGGACCCACGAGCTCAAGGGCATTCCGGAACCGATCAACGCCTGGAGCGTCATCGGGCTCGTCGATCATCGGGAAGCGGACTCCGACGCCTTGGATGACGGCGCCGCGCCACTCCTGGTCGGGCGCGACGAGGAGATTGGGCTTCTGCGCCGGGCCTGGCAGCAGACCTGCCACGAGAGTCGCGGCCAAGTCGTGCTGGTCAGCGGCGAACCCGGGATCGGCAAGTCGACCCTGATGCGTTCCTTGCAGCGGGACATCGAAAGACGAAGCCAGTTGCGGGTCACGCTGCGCTGTTCGCAATTCCACACGAACAGCGCCCTCTACCCGATGATCGAACACCTGAAGCGGGCGTCGCGCTGGGAGGCGGAGGACGACGCCACGACCAGGCTCGACAAGCTCGAACGCATGTTGGCCAAATACAGCCAGCCGCTACAAGAAACCGTGCCGCTGATCGCGGCGCTGCTGTCGCTTTCCGTGCCGGAGGAACGCTACCCCGGGTTGCGGATGACGCCGCAGCAACTGAAGCAACAGACGGCGGACGCCATGGTCGCGCTCGTGCTCGAGGAGTCGGAGCGTCAGCCGACGCTGATGGTGTGGGAAGACGTGCACTGGGCCGATCCCTCCACGCTCGAGTTCATCGGGTTGCTCATCGACCAGGCGCCGACGGTCCCGCTCCTGATCGTGCTGACGTTCCGTCCCGAGTTCTCCCCGCCCTGGACCAAGCAATCGCACGTGACGCCGATCACGCTCGGTCGCCTGGAGCGGCCGCAGATCGATCTCCTGACCACGAACCTCGCCGGCGGCAAGGAGCTGCCGCGAGAGGTGCTTGACTACGTCGCGCGCAAGACCGATGGGGTACCCCTGTACGTGGAGGAGTTGAGCAAGACGGTGATGGGATCCGGCCTTCTGAAGGAGGAAGGCGGGAGGTACGTGCTGACGGGTCCGCTGTCCGACCTGGCGATTCCGGCGAGCCTGCAGGAAGTGCTGATGGCTAGGCTCGACCGGCTTCCGACGGCGCGCGAAGTGGCGCAGCTCGGGGCCGTGTTCGGGCGCCAGTTCGCCTACGAGATGCTGCAAGCGATCGCGGCGTTCACGGATACGAAGCTGAAGGACGGTCTCGGCCAGCTCGTCGGCGAGGAGCTTCTGTACCAGCGGGGTCGCCCGCCGCGCGCGACTTATACGTTCAAGCACGCCCTGATCCAGGATGCCGCCTATCAGGCGCTGCTGAAGCGCACGCGCCAGCACTATCATGGACAGGTCGCGGCGCTGCTCGAGAGCCAGTTCCCGGAGGTGATCGAAGCCAGCCGGAACTTCTCGCCCACCACCACGCGGAATCTGGCGGCGCCGAGCAGGCGATCGCCTACTTGCAAAAGGCGGCACAGCAGGCGGTGCGGCGCTCGGCCAACCACAAGGTCATCGCGCACGCCACGCGAGCCATCGGCCTGCTGGAAAGGGTACACGAGTCGCCCGATCGGATCTCAACGGAGTTGGCGCTTCAGAGGTTGCTCGGAGGCGCCTTCATGGTGACCAAGGGCTATGCCGCCGAGGAGACGGGCTCAGCCTTTTAACGAGCGTTGCAGCTCTGCCAAGTCGCGGGTGAAGGTCAGGACATAAGTCCCATTCTGACCGGAATCACTCTGTTCAAGTTCTTCAAGGGTGAACTTGCGACTGCCCGGGGCGTCACAGCGGAGATACTTTCCCGTGCGAAGGCGGCCGCCGATTTGGAGGCCCTCATCGTTGGGCACTCGTTGACAGCCATCGGCGACATGCACAGGGGATCCCAGCACCAGCCGCACCGGAGTTCTCACGGGCCATTGCTCTCTTGAAGACCCATCGGCAGACGATGAGCAATCGCTTCGGTTTCGAATTCCGAGTCGCCGCCAACGCATATTTTGCGTGGCGCGAATGGCTGCTTGGGCACCCAGATCAGGCTCTGCAGGTCGCCGGCCAGGCGATCGCGGCTCTCGACGGTGAAAAGCATCTCTATACCGTGTCACGCGCCTACTACTGGATCTCCGTGCCCTATCAAATGCGCGGAGATTGGGCCATCGTCCGCAAGCACGGGAAGCTGGCGCGAAAGCTGGGCAAAGAACACGGGTTCGCCATGTTGGCAGCGGCCGGGCGGATCATGGAAGGCGCCGCCCACGCCGCCCTCGGCGGTGCCGACGCCGGAATCGCGGCAATGCGCCGTGGCCTGGATGCCTATGGCATGACCGGGGCACGGTTCCAGCGGCCCTACCATCTGGTTCTTCTGGCCGAGGCGCTGCTGCGGGCCGGCCAGATGGAAGAAGCGTTCGCGGCCCTGGTCGACGCGGAGAATCTGATCGACGAAACCGGCGAACGCTTTTACGAAGCCGATGTCCACCGCGTGCGCGGGGGCCTGCTCCTCGTGCGCGGTCGAACGCAGCGATCGGAGGCAATTCAGTCGTTCAGGGCCGCGCTCGATATCGCCAAGGCACAGGGGGCCAGATCGCTGCAATTGCGCGCCGCGCGCGATCTCGCCCAGCTCCTGGCCGAAGGTGGCGAACGGCCAAAGGCCCGGAAGATTCTCGCGCCGATTTTCGCGACGTTCACCGAAGGGCTCGGCACCGCCGATCTGGTGACGTCTCGCGCGGTGCTCGACGCGCTGTGAGCGGGGTCCGGCGCAGGGAACCTCGACATCGACTCCCACCCGCCAGGGCACAATTCGGTTAGATGGAATCGGGGAGCCCCCTCCCCCCAACCCCCTCCCGCGAGGGGAGGGGAAAGATTCGATTCGACCCGTGCGACACCCCTCCCCCCGCGGGAGGGGTAGGGGGAGGGGGAGGGGTGGTTCCATCCGCACGAAACGTGCCCTAGACGCGGCCGTCATGGCGGGCCACTTATGCCGCCGTGGCCCCCATTCAGGGCCGTGCTCCGTGCGGTTGCCCTGGGTCGCCACGGCGGCAAGAGGGCCGCCTCGCGATGACGAACTTGGGTCATTGCGAGGCGTCAACCTCGACGCCCGGTGGTATCAGAATCGGACGATGAGGACTTCGAGCTCGCGGTCGCCGCGGGGCGTGGTGACTTCAACGATGTCGCCGACGATCTTGCCGATGAGGGCGCGAGCAATCGGGCTCTTGAACGAGATATGGCCGCGGGCGGCGTCCGATTCGTGCTCGCCGACCACCGTGAATTCGCTTCTCTGACCGCTCTCGCCATCGACGACGGTGACGCGCGCGCCGAACTGCACCCGCGTGCCGCCGAGCGTCGCGGGGTCGATGATCTCGGCGATGGCGATCACTTCCTCGAGCTGATTGATGCGCGCTTCGACCAGGCCCTGGCGATCCTTGGCCGCGTGGTACTCGGCGTTCTCGCGCAGGTCCCCGTGTTCCCGGGCGATCCCGATGGCGCGGCTGAGCCTTGGGCGCTCTTCCTTCAATCGTTGCAGCTCGGCGACGAGGCGATCGTATCCGTCACGGGACATCGGCGATTTCACGACGGTAGCACTCCCTTTAATCGGCGGTTCCGCTCGGCGCATAGTGCGATCGGACTGGCATCAATTAGGTTAAGTCCTATCTAAGACGATAGCGCAACATTGGCAATGTTGGGGGGAGTGGAATCATGGCGTTGCGGCGGGGGCTGGCGTTGGCGGTTCTTCTTGCAACCCTGGCGGGAACGGCCGCCGCCCAGGATCGCGGGTTCTATGTCGGCCTGGGTGCCGGATTGAACCTGCCGGCGGACATCGCGATCGATGGCGGTGCAATCGCCACCGACGCCGATGCGGGCTATGGCGGGGGCGCGGTCGGCGCACTCGGTTTCGCCTACGGCAATGGCTTTCGCACGGAGCTCGAGGTCGGCTACCGCACCAACTCCGTCGACGACCTTTCGGGCGTGGCGGGCGGCAGCGGAGACGTGGACGCAATGACCATCATGGTCAACGCCTACTACGGCCTGGAGAACGAGTCGCGTCTGACGCCCTACGTCGGTGGTGGCGTTGGTTGGCTCAACCTGGACTTCAGCGGGGTGACGCCGGTGGGCGGATTGACGCTCAGCGACAACGGCGACGAGATCGGCTACCAGGGAATCGCGGGCGTGGGCTACGAGGTCGCCCCGCAGGTGGACCTGTTCGCCGAGTACCGCTACCTGGGCGCGTTCGGCGACGTGGGCGTCGCCACCAATGCCGGGGCGAACGTGAGCGCGGACTACGCCGCCCACAGCTTCATGGTGGGACTGCGGTTCAGCCTGACCCCGCCGCCCGCGCCACCGCCGGCCGTGGAGCCCGAGCCCGAGCCCGTGGCTGCCGCGGAACCCGAACCCATCGTGGCACCGGAACCGGAACCGGCCCCCCTGCCCGGCCCCTACTTGGTGTTCTTCGACTGGGACAAGTCCGACATCCGACCCGATGCCATGGCGATCCTCGTCGAAGCGGCGGCCAACGCCCAGGAGTTCGGGATCGCCCGCATCGCCATCACCGGGCACGCCGATCGCTCCGGGTCCGATGCCTACAACCTGGCCCTGTCGCAGCGTCGGGTCGCGGCGGTGCGGGCCGAGCTGGTGCGTCTCGGCATCCCGGAGAACGAGATCACCATGTTCTGGAGGGGCGAAAGCGAACCTCTGGTGGCGACCGAGGACGGGGTGCGCGAGGCCAAGAACCGCCGGGTCGAGATCGTCTATCAGTAGTCAAATCCTCGATTCGGAGTAGCGGGCGGCGCGGATGGTGAAGGTGTCGTCCGCCCCGTTGCATTGCGGCGGTGAAGCGGCGCAGGCTAGGGCCGTTAACGAGGGGGCAGCCATGGCGTACGGGGATGTCAAGCGGCGGCTGGACGCGGGCGAGGTGGTGATCCTCGACGGGGCGACCGGAACCGAATTGGAACGGCGGGGCGCGCGCATGGTGTCGACCGCCTGGTGCGCGCCGGCCACCATCGAGCACGGCGATGTCCTGGGCCAGATCCACGCCGATTACATCGCGGCCGGCGCGGACGTCATCACCGCCAACACCTTCGCCTCCGCCCGCCACCTGTTGGCCCGGGCGGGCTATGGCGACCGGGTCGAGGAGATCAACCGCCGCGCCGTCGCCATCGCCCTGCAAGCGCGCGACAAGGCGGGTGGAAGACGGGTCGCGGTCGCGGGATCGCTGTCGCACATGATGCCGATGGTCGACGGCGAGCCGGTGGTCGATCGCCAGCGTCTGCCGAGCGACGCGGAAATCGGCGAATCGCTGCACGAGTTGGCCGGATTCCTGAAGTCCGCCGGCTGCGACCTTATCCTGCTGGAGATGATGTATCACCCGGGGCGGGTGCGCATGGCCCTCGCCGCGGCGATGGCGACGGGCCTGCCGGTGTGGTTCGGGTTCAGCGCGCGGCGCGCGGCCGACGGCAGCGTCGTCGCCTTCCACCATTTTGAGGACCTGCCGATCGCCACCATCACGGACCTGATCCCCCGCACGGGCATCGACGCGGCCGGCCCCATGCATTCCGCGGTCGACGTCACCGAGGATGCGTTGCGCGCGACGCGAACGTCGTTCAAGGGGCCGTTGATGGCCTACCCCGATTCCGGGCACTTCGAGGCGCCCCATTGGAAATTCACCGGCGTCATCGCACCGGACGCGTTCGGCGCCGCTTGCCGCCGCTGGAAGGCGGCCGGAGCCCAGGTGCTGGGCGGGTGCTGCGGTCTGGGCGTCGAACACGTCAAGGCGGCGGCCAAGGTCCGCGCGGCCTAGGCGGCGGTCTTGCTGTCTCCCTCGGCGCGGCGGCGCAACCTGATCGCCGTCACCGCCTCCATGGCGGTGGCGAGCCTGATCTACGGCATGTCCTCGCCGCTGCTGGCACTCACGCTCGACTCCTGGGGGACCGAGGACCGCCTGATCGGGCTGAACGCGGCGGTCGGGGCGCTGGCGGTCTTCCCCGCGGCACCCCTGGCGTCACGGCTGATGCGCCAGTTCGGACCGGCCAAGCCGATCCTTGCCAGCATCCTGTTGACCGCCGTGATCTACGTGTTGTTGCCGACGTTTCCGAACCTGTACGCCTGGTTCGGCCTGCGCTTTCTCATGGGGATGGGTGGAGGCGTGCTGTGGATGGCGGGGGAAGCCTGGATCAACCAGGTCGCCGAGGACCACAACCGCGGCCGTATGGTCGGCATCTACAGCATGGCGACCGGGGCCGGGTTCGCGCTTGGACCACTGGCGCTCTCGGTCGCCGGCACGGCGGGCTGGACCCCGTTCCTCGCCGCCGCCGCATTCACGGTGCTGTCGGCCGTGCCGATCCTGCCCGCCCTGGCCGTCGCCCCAACCCTTGCCGGCGCGCCCATGACGCGGGTCTATCGCTACGTGGTCGATGCCCCGGTACCGTTCTTCATCTGTGGGGTCATCGCCCTGGCCGACGGGGTGCTGCTCACCTTCCTACCACTGTACGGCCTGCGCATCGGCCTGAGCGAGGCGACCGGGCTTTCGCTGATCACGGCCTTTGGTCTCGGCGGCCTCGCGTGCCAATGGCCGGTCGGTTGGCTGGCCGACCATATGAACCGCCGCCTGCTCGCCTTCCTCGGCACCTTGGGGCTGGTGGCCGCGACGATCCTGATTCCCCACGTCGCCCCCGTTGCTCCGTGGAACTGGATCCACTTCTTCATCTACGGCGGCCTGATGATGGGGCTCTACACCGTCGGCATGGTGCTGCGGGGCGAGCAATACCGCGACGCGGCGCTCGCCTCGGCAAGCGCCACGTTCGGCGTGATGTGGGGCGCGGGAACCCTGGTGGGGCCCCTGCTCGGCGGCTTCGGCATGCGATCCATGGGACCCGACGGGATCGTCGTGGTCATCGCCGCGGTGTTGCTGCTGTTCCTGCCGCTCCCGGCGCTTGCCTACGTGCGCCGGCGCTAGAGCGGATTGAACCAATCGGATGCACCCCCTCCCCCTCCCCCTCCCCCTCCCCCTCCCCCTTGCGGGAGGGGGACAGGGAGAGGGGCGGTTCCATCCGAACGGAATGTGCGCTAACCGGGACTCGTCGCCGAGGCGGTGCCGGGCTGGTTGGCGGCGTCCTCGGCGCCCGCGCGCTGGTGGTCGTAGTTCCGCCGCGAGAACCAGCGTATGTAGTCGAGGTAGGTGGTCGGCGGGTAGCGCGGCGGATTGCCGGGACCCTGGCACGTGGGCAGGCAGGCGATCTCGTGGTCGACGTTCGCGTCGAAGAAGAACGGGATGGCATAGCGATCCACCCCCGAAAGGTTGCGCACCCGGTGGGGCGTGGACAGGTAGCGGTGGTTCGTCCAGCGCCGCATCATGTCGCCGCTGTTGACCAGATAGCTCGCGGGGATGGACGGCGCCGCGATCCAGTCGTCCTCGCGGGGCCTGATCTCCAGCCCGGGCACCGGCGACTGGGGCAACAGGGTGATGAAGCTGGAATCCGTGTGGGGCGCCGAGCCGAACTCGTTCTCGCCCAGCACCGCGACCGGGGGATAGTGCGACATGCGCAGGGTGAACTGCGGATCGGCGAAGGCCGCCTCGAAATAGCCCGGCGGCAAGTCGAGGCTGCGCGCGATTACCGGCACGAGGCCGCGCGCCAGGTCCTCGGCGGCCCGGCAGTAGGCGACGATGACCGCGCGGAAGCCCGGCAGGTTCGCCGGCCACTGGTTCATGCCGCAGAACGGCGTGGCGTTGACGACCCGCGGATCGTCGGGGCCACGGTCGCGCTTGAAGAACACGGCCTCGTTGAGGTTGGGACGGGTGTTGGTGTTCACCGCCGAGGACCGGGTGACGCTTCGGCCCAGGCCCATGTAGCCGATGTTGTCGGCGTTGATGGCGATTGCCTGCTTCTCGAGCAAGGGCTGGGCGTGGAACCGGGCGGCCTGATCGAAGGTGCGGGTGACTAGGTCCCACGGCACCCCGTGATTCACCAGGACATAGAACCCGACCGTCTCGGACGCGATCCGCAATTCGGCGGCCAGGCGCTCGACCGCACCCGGCTCGCCCCGGCGATAGGGGCCGAGGTCGAGGACGGGGATGGCGCTGGGTGACGCAGTCACTCCCCAATTCTAGAGGAGTCCCCCCGTCATGAGCGAGCCCAGCACTTGACCCTCGGCTTGAATGTCCCGCCTGGCTCGACCGCGTGCCGCGAGACGACCGACGCGACGCCAATGGCCATCAAGACCGCGACGATTCGGCCGGGTCCGCGTCAGCCCGCCGCGGGTCGGTCGATGGTGCGAAGGTATTTGTTGAGGTCCACGGTCGGAGACTTGCCTTCCTGGAAGCCGATGCCTGCGCCGTCGAAGAGGGCCGTTTCCGGGACCACCTTGCGGGCGCCCGGCACCTCGAGCCACAACCGGAGCAGGTGTCGCTGCTGATCGGGCCGGTCGCCGTTCTCGAAGGCGGTGCGGCCGTGGAGGGTGGTCCAATTGTTGAAGAACGACACCTCGCCGGGCTGCATGACGAAGCGCAGCGACAGGTCGTGCCGCGCCGCCGTCGCGTCGAAGAAATCGAACGCTTCCTTCTCGAACGGCGTCAACGGCCGGCCGGCCAGATCGCTGCCGGCATCCAAGCATTCGCGGATGTAGCGACAACTCACGGTGCCGTCGCGATACGACAGCGCCGGCACGTCGTGCGGCGTGAAGGGGCTCTGGCCGGGCCCCTCCTCGTTCATGCGGTGGTAGCGACCGCCCTTGTAGACCACGTCGAGGTAGTCCGGGTGCTGGTCCACGATCGCGTTGTGCACGGCAAGGGCGCTGGTGAGAACGCTGACGCCGCCCTTCGCCGCCTTCGCCAGGCTGAGCATCGACACCACGTCGCACAGGTCCGTGTGCATGGTGAGCTCGTACTTGTTGCGGTAGGCCCGCGCGTTCGGATCCTGCTTGGTGGCGTCGATCACGTGGCCCAGGCGATCGCCGAGCACGCTTTGCGACTGGCCGATGCCGATGTGCGTGCCGATGCCCCAGTAGAGGATCTCGATCTCCGACTGGCTGTAGCGGCCGAGCGGAAACCCGCGCAGCAGGAAGAACCCGCGGCCATCGACCAGGATGCCTCGCAAATCCGCGAGCTGACCCTCGATGGTGGGGACCGCGAAATGCTCGCGCTCCACGGTGTCCAGTGTGAGCCCCTTGGCATGGATCGCCGCCAGGGCCTCGTCGAACGCCCTGATGTGGCTTGGGCCGAGATCGAACGCGTAGTCGTCGGGCCCGGAGAAGTCGCTCGACTTCCAGGCGGACGGGTGGTTAATCCGTTGACGATGAACGACGCCCATGGCCGACTCCAGCACTGGCAGATCACGTATACTGTACCCTTGCGCGGGTGTGCTTCGAAAGATCTAATGGCCTTGGCTCGCCCGCGCGAGTCCTGCTAGATGTATACACGGCATCGCGGATCGTCGGTGAGGACCGCCGATGACAGGGTGATCGGTGCCGAACAATGGAGGTGAAGCCATGAGGATGATGACACTGGGGCGTATTGCCGGGCTAGCGCTGGCGGCCACGGCCCTGTCGACGACCGCTTGGGCCCAGTACGAGAATTGCGTCAACATCGTCGGCAACGAGGCGATCTCGGAAGGCCAGTCGCTCGATCCCGCCCAGAGCAAGGGCACGGACGACGCGATTCACGTGTGGCCCGTCTACGATCCCTTGATCCGTCTGAGCGATGAATTGCAGCCGATCCCGCAACTGGCGACGTCGTGGGAGCCCAATGCGGACGGCACCCAGTGGACGTTCCACCTGCGCGAGGGCGTCACGTTCCATGACGGCTCGGCGTTCGACGCGGCCGACGTGGTCTACACCTATCGCCGCCTGCTGGACCCCGCCACGGCGTCGCCGGGCGCGGCCGAGCTCACGTTCCTCACCCCCGAAGGGATCGAGGCAGTGGATGCCGCGACCGTTCGCTTCACCACCGCGACCCCGGTCGCCGAGCTCCCGGTCGCCATCAGCACCAAGTTCGCCGGCATCGTGTCGGACGGCGCGACCACCGAGCAGATCATCGCCGCGCCCAATGGCACCGGACCGTTCGTCGCCACCGAGGTGACCCAAGGCGCCCCAATCGCCATCTACACCAGGAACCCCGACTACTGGGACGCGGGATCGCCGAAGGCCGAATGCCTGCGCATCACCGCCAACGATCAACCGGTGTCCCTGACGACGGCGCTGCTGGCGGGCGACGCGGACTTCGCGCCCTACATCGACGCCACCACGGCGGTCACGCTGAAAGACAACCCGGACATCACGGTGCATACCAGCCGAGCGGGCATCGTCTACACCCTGTCGATGATGGTGGACCGGCCGCCGTTCGACAACCTGAAGCTCCGTCAGGCGATGAAGCTGGTCATGGATCGTCAGGGGCTGGTGGACGCCTCGGTCCTCGGTTTCGGCGAGCCGGCCAACGACAACCCGCATCCGCCGTCGGTGGCCGGCGCCTACCGCACCGACGTGATCGCCCAGGACATCGAGGGCGCCAAGGCCCTGCTGGCCGAGGCCGGCTACCCCGACGGGATCGAGGTGGACATCTATACCGCCGATGTATTGCCCGGTCTGGTCAACTTGGCCGAGGCGTACGCCCAGATGGCGGCCGAGGCTGGCATCACCGTGAAGGTCAACCGGGTGCCGACCGACAGCTTCTGGACCGACACCTGGATGAAGCAGGCGTTCGTGACCGACGCCTGGAGCCTGCGACCGATCGGCAACGCCCTGAACCTCGTCTACCGCAGCGGCGTGCCGTGGAACGAGACCGCGTGGGCACGGCCCGATTTCGACGCCCTGCTGGATCAGGCGCGGGTCGAGGTCGACGATGCCAAGCGGGCGGACCTGTACAACCAGGCCCAGAAGATGCTGACCGAGGAGGGTGGCGTCATCGCCCCGGTGTTCGCCCATGCCCTGGCGGCCATGCGAAGCAACTGCAGCGGCTACACGGCGGCACCCAGCCAGACGCCAGACTTCCGACAGATCAGCTGCACGAAGTAGCCTGCCTGACGGGCGTCGTAGGGGTGGGTCTATGACCCACCCCTACCGAGCTTTTTTTTGGAAGCGGGGAACCCATGAAGCAGCATCGCGTCTGGCCGAAGGAATGCTGGCGGTTCAACGTCGACGTGCCGGCCTCGCTGGGCGTGCGGGCCGGCGACACCATTCACCTCGGCGGCCAGGTCGCGCTCGACACCAAGGGTGAGCTGCGCAAGCCGGGCGACCTCCTGGGTCAGACTGTGCTGACCATGGAGGAGAACGAGCGGGTGCTGGCCGCCTATGGGGCGAGCCTTGACGATCTCGTGAAGCTGGTGGTGTTCTACGTCGACGACGGCCGCGACGACGGCAAGGGCGTCGTCAAGGAGATCGAGAAGCGGTTCAAGGGCGCGAACCGGCCCGTCCTCACCCTCGTTCCCATGAACGAACTCGCCTTCCCCAAGATGATGGTCGAGATCGAGGGCTATGCCATGCGCACGCCCGATGGCAAGGCGATGGGGCGCCAAGTCGTCAATGCCAAGGACGTCGGCGGCGCCGGCGGGGATTTCCCCATGGCGTTGCGCTGCGGCGAGATGATCTACACCGGGTCCGTGCGGGCGGTGGATAGATCAGGCAAGGGGCTGCATTCCGGGAACATCGTCAAGCAGTCGGAACTCGCCATGGAGACGATCAACGCGCTGCTGGGCCAGTTCGGGGCCGATCTGGACGACGGGGTCAAGATCAACATCTATTACGTCGGCAAGGGGAGCAACAAGGAGGAGTGGCGCAAGGCCGCCGAAGTCAGGGCCCGCTACTTCGACGAGCCGGGCCCGGCGGCGACCGGCATTCCGGTGCCGCGCCTGCACCCCGAAGGCGTGCTGACCGAGATCGAGGTCATGGCGATGCTCGGAACCGATGGCAAGCGCCTTCCCCGGAGCCATGTCTGGCCCCTGAACCATTGGGACTGGCCGATCCACCTGCCGTACAAGCACGGCCTGAAGTGCGGCAACCGCATCTTCGTCGGCGGCCAGGTGTCGATGGACCGGCAGGCGACCATCCTGCACCCGAACGAGCTGGTGACCCAGACCAAGGTGTCGATGGAGAACATCGCCAAGGTGTTGGCGGGATTCAGCGCCAACCTGGACGACGTGGTCAAGGTCAACTGCTTCTACGTCGGCGGTGCCGGGCAAGAGACGCTGATGCAGAGCGCGCAGACCCGCTTCTCGTTCTACACGCCGCCCGGGCCGTGCTCGACCGGCGTGCCCCTGCCCTCCCTCGCCTACGACGGCATGGTCACCGAGATCGAAGTCGTGGCGATGGCGTAGGGCAACCTGCTAGTTGACCTCGGTCGCCGACGCTTCCGGGACGCCCCGGCCGATGCCCGGTAGGATTGGAGGAACGCCTCGAACGTTGCCACGTCGGCGACCGCGGCGGAAAGCGTGCTCCAGTCCTGGGTTCCCGCGGACTCGTCCTTGGTGAGGAGGTCGAAGACCCCCCGCCTGGGATCGTCCTGCACGATCGTCGGAAGCAGCCGCAACCGGGTGCGCTGGGTGCCAACCGGATCCCCGGCCAACGCATAGGCCAGCGCAAGCCGGAGCGCATCGTCCGACTGTCAACGCCGGAGTAAAAATGCATCGGCGTTCCGGAGTATCAAAGTGCGTCACGTCTGATGGCATGGAGGCGCCCCGCGGGGGGGGGGCCTGCGTTCTGGGTCATGGCTCGGGTGGGTTGGTTGGGCAGGTTTTGCGGCTTTGGCACCACGCTGTCGGCGCTTGCTCTGCTTGAGCCGATAGCTGTCGCCGTTCATCTCCAGGATATGGACGTGGTGGGTGAGGCG